>DASYAC010000201.1:0-19271 GCA_036501585.1 Steroidobacteraceae bacterium | reverse complement strand
GCGCCCGGAACTGCGCTACCGAGCCGCACGCGAGTGGCTGACCGCCCATGGATTCGACAGCACGCTTCATTACCTGGCGCACGCCGCGGCCGCCGTTCGCGACCGGACCGGTCTCTTGCCGCACATCAACGCCGGCTGCATGACGGCGCAGGAGATGGCGATGCTGCGGCCGGTATGCGCCTCGATGGGCCTCATGCTGGAAAGTACCGCGGCGCGGCTTTGCGAGAAGGGCGGTCCGCATCACGGATCGCCGGACAAGGAGCCCTCCGTGCGGCTCGCTACGATCGCCGAGGCAGGACGGCAAAAGATCCCCTTCACGACCGGCATTCTGATCGGAATCGGCGAGACGCGCGCTGAGCGTATCGAGGCGCTTCTCGCCATTCGCGAGCTGCACGAGCGCTACGGGCACATCCAGGAGATCATCGTTCAGAATTTCGTGCCCAAGCAGGGCACCCTCATGGCCGATGCGCCGCCGGCCGATGCCGAGGAGCTCCTGTGGAGCATCTCGGCGGCGCGGCTTCTGTTCGGCCCGGCCATGAGCATCCAAGCGCCGCCCAATCTCTCTCCGGCACCGTTGCCGGAACTGGTGGGGGCCGGCATCAACGATTGGGGAGGCGTCTCGCCCCTCACACCCGATTTCGTGAATCCCGAAGCGCCGTGGCCCGAGATCGAGCGCCTGTGCGAACAAACCGAAGCGGCGGGCAAGACCTTGGCCCAGCGGCTCACCATTTATTCGGCATATGCGAAATCGCCGCAGATCTGGCTGGACCCCGCCATGCAGCGCGCGGTTCTCGAGCAGAGCGACGGCGATGCACTCGGACGCGAGGATGCATGGCGAACGGGCCGAAGTACCGATCTTCCGCCGGCCTTCGCGACGCGTTACCGGCGCCTCCGCGGGACCCGCATCGGCGGCCTCGTCCGGGAGATCCTCGATTCCGGGTCGGAGCATCTGGGCGCCGATCGGATCGCCGAACTCTTCAGCGCGCGCGGAAGCGACTTTCACGAGGTCTGCGAGGCGGCGGACGGGCTGCGGGCCCGGGTCAACGGCGACATCGCGACCTACGTGGTGAACCGCAATATCAATTACACCAACATCTGCGGCTACCGGTGCAGCTTTTGCGCGTTTTCGAAGGGCACGCGCAAGCACGAAGGGGCCGAGCGCGGTTACCTGCTCGATGTCGCGGAGATCGTCGATCGGACGCTCGAGGCCGGACGGCGCGGGGCGACCGAAGTGTGCCTGCAGGGAGGTATCCACCCGAGCTTCACGGGCGAGACCTATCTCGGGATCTTGCGCGCGCTGAAGTCCGCGGATCCCGCCATGCACGTCCACGCGTTCTCGCCGCTCGAGGTCTGGCATGGCGCGAAGACTCTGGGGATGCCGCTGCGGGATTATCTGACGCTGCTCAAGGCTGAAGGGCTCGGCAGCCTTCCGGGAACGGCCGCGGAGATCCTGGTCGACGAGGTGCGCGCCGTCCTGTGTCCGGACAAGTTGAGCGCCGGCGAGTGGCTGGAAGTGATCGAGACCGCGCATGAAACCGGTCTTCCCACCACCTCCACCATGATGTTCGGACACGTCGACGGGTATGGCGATTGGGCGATGCATCTCCTGCGGTTGCGCGATCTGCAACACCGCACGCGCGGGCTCACCGAATTCGTGCCGCTGCCGTTCGTTGCGCACGAGGCGCCTCTTTACAAGCGCGGGCGTGCGCGGCCCGGTCCGACGCTCCGCGAGGCGATTCTCGCCCATGCGGTCGCGCGGCTCGTTCTGCATCCTCACGTCGAGAACGTTCAGACCTCGTGGGTCAAGATGGGGCGGGCGGGAATGCGCGAAGCGCTTCGTGCGGGCGCCAACGATCTCGGCGGTACGTTGATGAACGAGAGCATCACGCGCGCGGCGGGCGCGACGCACGGTCAGGAGATGACTCAGGCCGACATGCTCGCCCTGGCTGCCTCGCTAGGACGCTCGGCCGTGCAGCGGACGACGCTCTACCGGCAGTTTACCGGCCGGGAGGATGGCGATCGAGCCGGCCTGGTCGCCAACGCACTGCGATGAAGAAGTCCCGCGCGGATCGTCAGGATGTCGCGCATGCCGGCCGGATGGCGTCGGCGAGAGCGGTAACATTCACCGCAGTTGGCTGTCTTTACTCCCGCGACGATTGTATCCGCTGAAGCGAGCGGCCTCCCGGTCATGCGCATCCTGGCAAGCGACGCACATGCGCACGCCATGAAACGCCTTTCTGCGCGCCTCCGGGATTTCGGTGCCGCACTCGACGCAATGAGTGGCGGAAGGCCCCTGCGGCAATCGGCTTTGCGCGCGCTTGATTCCGTCGCGCACCGTCGCATCGATTTGATCCTGCACCGCACCGTCGCCGGCCCAACCGGTCGCCATGATTGCACCTCCCGCTCGCCGCGCGCCGGATGCGCGCGCTACATTGCCTTTATGGGTGTTCGAGCGCGAAGTTGCAATACCCTGAGGGAAAACACACATAAATATCAATATGTTAACGATCAGCTCCGAGCCAGGTTACCCCGCGCGCAAAAGATATACGCTACCATCGAAGTACACGAACACGGCTCCGTCCAACATGTCAAAACTCAAGCGCGCAGCGATCAAGTCGCTTTTGCCCACCCAGCTCACCGTCGGCATGCTCGAAGTCGAGGTCAAGCGCAGCCGCCTCGCAAAACTCTCGCCCGAGGAACGCGAGGCCTTCCTGGAAGCGCATCCGATGCCCGTGGTCATAGGACCCGAAGAACGGCTGTACATCACCGATCACCATCATCTGGCGCGGGCCGCGCTCGAGGCCCGGGTGAAGACGGCGTGCTTCAGCGTCGAGGCGGATTTCTCCTCGTTGTCCCCGAATAAATTCTGGGCGGAGATGGACAAGCGCTCATGGGTGCATCCGCTCGATGAGAACGGCGTTCGTCACCGATACCATAGCCTCCCGGGCAGCCTCAAAAGGCTGATCGACGATGTCTATCGATCGCTTGCGGGTTTCGTGCGGGACGCCGGCGGCTTCCGCAAGACCGACGCGGCGTTCGTGGAATTCGTCTGGGCGGACTTCTTTCGCCGCAACATCGCGGTGGAGGACGTCACCTCCGATTTCCGCGAGGCGGTGCGCCGCGCGAAGCGCCTGGCGCAAAGTCCGCTGGCCAAGCGCATACCGGGGTTCAACGGGTGACCCCTTCGGCGGCCGCGCAGATTGCTGCGCGGCTCGACCGGCTCCCCTCGTCGCGTACGATATGGACCATCATCGTCCTCATATCGTTCGGGGGCGTGTTCGAGTTCTACGATCTCTTCCTCACGGCCTACGTCGCGCCCGGGATGATCCACAGCGACATGTTCACGCCGCGATCACTCGGCTTTTTCTCATCGCTCGAGCTGGTCCGTGTCTCGGGTTTCGGCACCTTCGTTTTCTGCACGTTTGCGGGATTATGGGTCGGCGTCGTCGCCTTCGCTCACACCGCCGATCGCTTCGGACGCAAGGCCGTGTTCACCTGGTCGCTGATGTGGTACGTCGCCGCGACCGCGGTCATGGCCTTCCAGGGCACCGGGCAATGGATCAACGTCTGGAGATTCGTTGCCGGCGTGGGCTTCGGCGTGCAGCTGGTCACCGTGGATACCTATATCGTCGAGCTCACGCCGCCGGCGCTTCGGGGACGTGCGTTCTGCGTGAATCAGTGCATCTGTTTCGGCATCGTGCCGGTCGTCGCACTGCTCAGCTGGCTGTTGCTGACGAGCGCTCCCCTGGGATGGGACGGCTGGCGATGGGTGGTACTGATCGGCTCGGTGGGTGCGGTGGCCGTGTGGGCGCTGCGCGCGGGCATCCCGGAGAGCCCGCGATGGCTCGCCGCGCGAGGCCGCGTGGATGAGGCGGAACGTATCGTCGAGGCCCTCGAGCGGCGCGTCGCGGCGGAGCCAGGCATCGCGGCCCATCTCTGCGGGGCAGGGGAGTCCGGCGGCACAGCGAAGTCCGGCGTAGCAGCGAAGTCCGGCGTCGCGGCTTATCGGCTCGGCGTGCCCGGAGCGGCCGCGCCGGTCCGCATCGAACCCGAGCGGCGGGCGCGGCTGGCCGACATATTCGCACCGCGTTATCGAGGCCGAACGCTGATGCTGTCGATATTCAATGCCGCGCAAGTGATCGGGTTCTACGGGTTCAATTCGTGGCTGCCGACGCTGTTGACGGCGCGCGGCATCAATCTCACCCACGGGCTCGAATATGCGTTCATCATCGCGATCGCACAGCCCGTCGGTCCGCTGCTCGGAACGCTGTTCGCCGACCGAATCGAGCGTAAGACGCAGATCCTCGCCGGCCTCGCCTGCATGGGCGCCGCCATGGCCGCCTTTGCCATCGCAACTTCGCCCACGGTGCTCATTTCGCTCGGCATCGTCTTCACCCTGGCTGCCAACGTCATGTCGTACGCCTATCATGGCTACCAGGCCGAGCTTTTCCCCACGCGCATTCGATCCCGCGCGGTGGGCTTCGCGTACTCCTGGAGCCGCCTGGCGGCGGCCTTTGCCGGTCTGATCGTCGGGTTTCTCCTCGCCGACGGGGGCGTGCCCGCGGTCGCTGCTTTCATCGGTGCTGCGATGGTCGTCGGCATCGCCGTGATCGGAATATTCGGCCCCTCGACCCGGGGCGTGGCGCTCGAGCAACTGAACGATTGAGCGCCATTGAAAATCGGGCTGGGACCCCCCAGAATTCAGGGCCTGCGGAGTACCGCGAGGCAAGCCGGCGTCGTGGTGGCGCGTTGCGGGGTCAGGCCATCACAAATCGGGAATCACCATGGAAGACGTTCAATCGGAACTCGCCGTGTTGGCCCTGCACTTGCGAGGCCGGCGCGAAGCCATCCTTCAAGCCTGGCAACTGGCGATCAAGTGGGACCCGAAGGTCACCACGGGAGACTCCCTGCCGCGCGTTCAACTGCTGGATCACATTCCTTCGATGCTCGCGACCTTCGAGCGCACTTTGCACGGACCCGTCGACAGCGCCGCCGACACGGTTCAGGCAGCAGGTCAGCAGCCGGCCGCCGCGCACGGTCTGCAGCGCTGGCGGCAAGGCTATGACCTGCGCGAGGTCACGCGCGAGCTCGGCAAATTGAACGAGTGCGTGCTGGCCGAGCTCGACGCCTACACCGCAGCTCACGCCGAGCTGTCGCACGCCGCGATTGCCGCTGCCCGGCGCGTCTGGGCGGCCATGTGCAGCACCGGCATCGAGGAAAGCGTCGGCCAGTACTTCGAGCTGCAGAAACAGGAAGCCGCCGGCCACGTGAAGGATCTGGAGAGCGCGCTCGCGGAAATCCGGGAACTGGAACAGCAGCGCGGCGATCTGTGGCGGCAGGCGGCGCACGACCTGCGCGGGAATCTCGGCGTGGTCGCCAATGCGACCGTGGCGCTCACCCACGGCGAACTGCACGAGTCCTCGCGGGATGACTTCGTGCGTATTTTGATGCGCAACGTGACCTCGCTCCATCACCTGCTCGATGACGTGACCAGCCTGGCGCGTCTGCAAGCCGGGCGCGAGCAACGGCGCATCGAACCGTTGGACGTGACCCCGATCATGCAGCAGCTGTGCGACGGAATACGCCCCTTGGCGCAACAGCACCGACTGTTCCTGCGATCCGAGGGCCCGCCGGGCTTCGCCGCCGAAGGAGACGCGGTGAAGATCCGGCGAATCGCCCAGAATTTGATCTTGAACGCGGTCAAGTTCACGCGCGAGGGCGGGATCACGGTCAGCTGGGGCGACAGCGAGGCGAACGATCGCAAACGCTGGATGCTGTCCATTCAGGATACCGGACCCGGCATTCACACCGACTCGGGGACGCCCTTGTCGAGCGCGCTGGAGGGCGGGCCGCAGCCGCACCAGTCGGACGATCCCGCGGCCTCGGACAGCGGCGAAGGCATCGGCCTGTCCATCGTCAAGCGGCTGTGCGACATGCTGGATGCCTCGATCGAATTGCAGTCGGTGGAAGGCGTCGGCACGACGTTTAGAATTCTTTTCCCACGCCAATATACCTGAGTCGACATCCATGCCCGGATTATGGTTCGAAGAGCTCCACGTCGGACAGATGTTTCAACACGCCATCCGGCGCACCGTGACCGAAACCGACAACATCCTCTTCACGACGATGACGCACAACCCTGCGCAGCTCCATCTGGACGAGGAGTATATGCGCACCACCGAATATGGTCAGCGCCTGGTGAATTCGGTGTTCACGCTGGGATTGATGGTCGGAATTTCCGTCGGCGATACCACGCTCGGCACCGCGGTCGCCAACCTGGGCTGGGACGAGGTGCGTTTCCCGCGTCCGGTATTCCACGGCGACACGTTGCGCGTCGAGACGGAAGTGATCGAGCTGCGCGACTCGAAGTCGCGGCCCGATCAGGGAATCGTCACGTTCATGCATCGTGCTTATAACCAGCGCAACGAACTGGTCGCATCATGCAAACGATCCGGACTTCAGCGCCGGCGGCCGGCTCGATGAACGTGCTGAGATCGATCCTGTTCATCCCCGGCGACAGCGAGAAGAAGCTGGGTAACGGCGATCGGGCGGGTGCGGACGCGCTGGTTCTCGATCTCGAGGATTCGGTGCTGCCGGATAACAAGGCGCGGGCTCGAGGATTGACGGCGGAGTACCTCAGGGGCCGTCCGCAGGGAGCCCGCCGGTCGGAGCTCTGGGTGCGGATCAATGCGCTGGATTCGACGCTGGCGCTGAACGATTTGTCGGCGGTGGTCGCCGCCGCACCGGACGGGGTCATGTTGCCGAAGGCCGAGGGGCCGGCGGATGTCGCGAGACTGTCCTTTTATCTCGACGCGCTGGAGGCTCAGGCCGGGCTCGTCGTCGGATCGACCCGCGTCCTGCCGGTTGCGACCGAAACCGCAGCGGCGCCGTTCAACTTGGGCGCGTACTCCGCGGCGCGTCTCTCGCGGCTCGTCGGGCTGACCTGGGGCTCCGAAGATCTCTCGACCGCGCTCGGCGCGAGCACGAATCGCGATGCGTCCGGCGAGTGGGCCTTCACCTACCGCGTCGTGCGCTCGCTCACGCTGATGGGCGCGCGCGCCGCGGGCGTCCAGGCCATCGACACCCTGTATGCGGATTTTCGCGACGAGAAGGGGCTCCGCACGGCCTCGCAGGCGTCGCGAGCCGAAGGGTTCACCGGGCGCCTCGCGATTCATCCGGCGCAGGTAGCGGCGATCAACGAGAGCTATATGCCCTCCGCCGACGAAATCGAGCATGCGCGCCGCGTGGTGGCCGCCTTCGATGCGTCTCCCGGCGCCGGCGCGGTGGGCCTCGACGGGAAAATGGTCGACATCCCGCACCTCAAGCAGGCACGGGCGCTGATTCAGCAGGCGGCTCGATACGGGCGCTGATTCAGCAGGCGGCTCGATACAGGCGCCGGGGCGTGCGGCTATCCTCGAGGCTGAGGTCTCGAACCCGGAACGGCATCCAGCGCGATCAAATTCGTCTTCATGACGTGCAGGAGGTCCGCCAGCAGTTGCTGGCGCGCGCCCGAGATGCCGCGCATCACCCGCGCGTCCATGGTCGTGCCGATCTTCGAGACGCGCGCCAGGATCTGGGATCCCTTGCGCGTCAAGAACACGCGATTGATCCGCTGATCCTTCGAATCGGCGCGTCGTTCCACGAGGTCTCGATCCTCCAGACGATCCACGATTCCACCGAGCGCCACCTTGCCGAGATCGAGGAGCCGCGCCAGGGCCGTCTGCGTGATGCCGTCGTTGCCGTGAGTCGACAGGCCGTTGAGCACCCACCACTGGGAGCGCGTGACCTCGAGCGGCTTCATGAGGTGGTCGAACGCCGTGCGTCTCAGCCGCGATACGTCGTGTATCAACAAGCCGATGCGATTCCTTTCGATGCGCTTCATCCTGTATCCCCTGCCGAATTTTGGTTTGCAGACATTCTAACCTGATGCGATGCCCGGCCGCTCGGATAGGGGCGCGTCGCGGGAGCCATGGCCTGGGTGTCGAGCGCATCGTCGTTTTACTCGAGGGTACGCCGAAGCGCATTGCGTCCTCAATCGTCAATTCACGGGCGGCTACATGATTTCTCAGGGCAGCAGTGTCAGTCGATCGAGCGCGTTTTTCTCGACCGCCTGTTGCGAATAGGACAGCGGGAAATAGCGGCCGGCGTCCCAGAGCGGCATCAAATCGGAATAGTGGCGACTGCCCGGCTGACCGCTTTGGCCGGGCGTATTGACGGCGACCGATCGATCCCAGTCACCGGTGTCCAGGATCTCTCGATAGCTCGCGCCCTCGATCTGCTCCCACGATCGCCAGGACTCGTCGAAGCCCGTGGCATTCACCGTGTATCCATCGCCCGGCCTGGGTAGCGGTCCGAGATCGAAGGCCGCGGCCGCGCCGGGCTGCCGGTCGAGGGAGTGGCGGAAGCGGATCGAGTGGAGCTTGCCCCACGACCAGCGTGAGGTGTCGGGCCCCAGGTCCTGCTCGAGTTCCTGGTGCGCGGCCCGAAGGGCATCGGCCAGGAGGGCGTCCCGAGCGGATTTGGGATCCGATCCGAACAGATCCTTGTCCGGCTTCGAAAGCAATGAGATCACGACGTCGGGCGCCAAATCGGCGTACCAATCGGCGTGTTCTTCAGAAAATCGACGTCCGAGTGCGCGGCAGATCTGCTCGAGCCAGACCTCATAGAAGGCCGCTTCCGGCGACTCGCGGCTCAGACTCCCGTCCCAGCGGAGAAATTCAGCGAGCTCGGGATCGTCCCGCAGTCCGGTCGATCGCACCAGCCCTTGGAGTTGCCGGGCAGGCAGGGATACGATGTCGGTCTGCAGCGCCTCCATGTCTTCAATGGTCAGCTTGTGGTGCGCCCGGCCGGCGTCTTCGATCACGGACCGGATGCGCTCGAAGCGATAGGGCGGCTCCCATTCGAACCCCACGTTGTAGGGATAGTGCTCGGGAATCATCTTGTGGTTTGCCGTGGCCGTGAATCCCACCGCCGGATTGAAGGAATGAGGAAGCTTTGATACCGGTAAAAACCCGCTCCATCGATAATTTCCCGCTCCCGGCACCGGCAGCAGTCCGGTCCAGCTGCGGATGGGCGCGAGGCCCACCGAGTGCTCGCCGATGTTGCCCGCGCGATCCGCATAGACGATGTTCTCGGAAGGAACCTTCCAGCGGGGCATCGCCGCCTCGAACTCGGTCCAATTCTGCGCTCGATCAATCGCCAGGGAGGCAAGATACCCCGCCGTCCCCGGTTCGCTGCCCACCCAGCGCAGCGCGAGCGCGCGCCTGCCGTCCTGCCACAGGACGGGTCCGTGGCGGGTGAATTTCAGTTCCACGGCCTTCGTTCCGGCTCCCTTGACCAGGAAATCCTCGCGGTGGACCGTCATCGCGGCCCATCCGCTCTGGGTTCGATACTCGAGAGGATTGGCCGGATTCAGCTCTTCCACGTAGAGATCCTGCTGATCGAGTCCAAATATGGTGAAGCCCCAGGCAATCTGCCGGTTGTGGCCGAGCGCGACGCCGGGCAGGCCGGGCTCGCCTGCTCCGATGACGTCCCACCCCGGAGCCACGAGATGCACCATGTAGCGCAGGGACGGCAGCGCGAGGACGCGGTGAGGGTCATTGGCGAGCAGCGGCTTGCCGCTGGCGGTGAGCGCTCCGGAGATCGTCCAGTTGTTGCTCCCCTCGCGTACCTGGGCGGGAATCTCGATGCGTTGGTCGCTGCCGACCAGATCGTCGAGCAGCTCGGGCGAGAGACCGGCGAGATCGACGCCGGGCGCCGCATCCAGACGAACCGCCGGATCGAAATCGAATAATTTCCGGGCCTTATCGGGACCGAGCTCCGTCAGCGCCCGCGCCGAGTTGAGCTCGCTCCTCGCGTTGCCGGTCATCGAGTAAGCCGCCAGGCGATTCAGGCAGTCTTGCGGGTGCCAGGTGTCGGGCCGGAATCCCGCCAGGGTGAATTCGACGGGCAGACCGGAGCCGCCCGGCGCTTCGAGCATCGCGATGTACGCGTTGATGCCGTCCGTGAACGCAGTCAGTATCGCCAGGGTGTCCGGAGAATAGCTCTCGTATTCCTTCCGCAGATCACCCCGGTACTCGAGCGCGCGAGCGTCGATATCGCGCGGCAGCGCGGCCGGTCCCAGGATCTCGCTGAGCCGCCCCTGTCCGGCGCGCTTCCAGAGCTCCATCTGAAACAACCGATCCTGGGCCGCCACGACTCCCTGCGCAAAGAACAGATCATGCTGATTTCCTGCATAGATGTGCGCGACTCCCCATCGGTCGCGAAGGACTCGGACCGGCTCCCTGAGCCCCGGTACATGCAGTTCACCCGAGGTCACCGCCACCGTCTTGCGCCCCTCATCGTCGCGCGACGATGAGGCGTTCGCCCGGGCGAACGCACACAACGAAATCGATACCACCAATGTCGAGAATAACTTCATGGCCGCCGGCGTTGTCCGCATGAACCGCATGGGGTCGGTTGTCGGCGCGATATTACGTGAAAGACCCGCATGGGGGATCAGGTAATCCGGAGAAGGTGGCCGGCAGCCGAAGCGGCGGCCGGTGCCCCGAACGGGGGATCCCATTGCCGCAGGGATGTCATTACTCTCGTCTCCATGATGGAGAGGCGAGTATGAGAGGACGCCTGTTCGCGCTCGACCTGAGCGGCGGCCGCATCCTCTCGCTCAGCCCCGACGGCTCGGACCCAAGAACACTCGTCACCGGATGCCGGGTTCCCGACGGTCTGGCGGTCGATTCGGCAGCGGGCCACGTCTACTGGACCAACATGGGCGTTCCGCACAGGAATGACGGCTCGATCGAACGCGCGGATCTCGACGGCGGCAATCGCCGGTTCATCATTCCCGAAGGGGGGGCCTTCACGCCAAAGCAACTCCATCTCGAGAAGAAGAGCGGCAAGCTCTATTGGTCGGACCGCGAGGGCATGCGCGTGATGCGGGCCAATCTCGATGGCTCGAAAGTCGAGACACTCATCCAGACGGGCAAAGACGAAGGTGATCGCCACGATCCCTCGAACTGGTGCATCGGGGTCGCCGTCGATCCAATTCGCGGCCGGGTATACTGGACCCAGAGGGACGCGGATGACTCCGGCTGCGGGCGCATCTTTCGCGCGAGCATCGATATACCCCGCGACCAGACACCGACGAACCGGCTCGACATCGAGGTGCTGTTCGAAGGGCTGCCGGAGCCGATCGATCTGGAGCTCGATGTCGAGCACCGCCTCCTCTACTGGACGGATCGGGGCGATCCTCCGCGGGGCAATACGGTGAGTCGAACTTCGATCGACGGCGATCTCGACCGGCAAATCGTGCTCGACCAGTTGATGGAAGGCATCGGCATCGCATTGGATGTGCGGGGCGATCGGATGTTCGTCGCGGATCTCGCCGGCTCGATCTACTCCGCGCACCTGAACGGATCGGAAAGGCGCTCCATCGCAATGGCTCAGGGAGCTCTCTCGGGCATTGCCTACGCCCAGGAGCTTCGAAACGTCCCCCGCTCGACCCCCCGCAAGTCATAGAATGCCGAGCGCTCGCGCCCGGGTCATTGCACCGGAACGGTTCTTGACGTCGAGCTTGCCGTAGACATTGTGGAGGTGCCACTTGAGCGTGCCTTCAGAGACGAAAATCGCTTCGGCGATCTCCTTGTTGCTCAGGCCCGACTCCAGGCGCTTCAGGATCGACAGCTCTCGCTTCGTCAGATCCTCTCCCATGCGGCTCTGGGCGCCGGCCTGAACGTCAGGCGTGCACATCACGTGCTGCAGGCGGCGCGCCAGGGGCGCAGCTTCGGAGCCGCGCAGTTGCTCCATGTCGAGTCGATCGATCAGCGCGGCAAGTTCGCGGCCTTCATCGAGGAACACGCGGACATAGTTTCTCGGAGCCGCGATGGCGAGTGCGCGCCGCACGTCGGCCAAGGCGCCCGCCCAGTCCTCGTTCCCTTTTTTGGCCAGGGCGCGCAGGATCAGCAATTCCACCGAGCGGTGAGCGAGCTCGCGGCGCCAGCTGCTTTCGATCGCGGCATCCAGCGCCTCGACAACGGCCCTCGGCGATTGCGTGAGCAGGTAGCGCGAGGCGGCGCGCAATGCCTTGTCGGAGTTCAGCGGCGGAGCGCCGCTGCCGGGCGGCAGCTCGTGGAAGTTGAAGCGCGTTGCCACGAGCCTGGCCTCCTCGTGATGTCCCGCACGCGCGAGACTGCAGCACTCCTCGGCCGCCAATGACAGGGTCACGCGCGGCCAGCCGCGCTGTTCACCAAGTTCCTGTCCCTCCCTCAGCATCGCCAGCGCGCCACCCTTGTCCTGCCTCAGGTGCTGGATGCGGGCCTGCGTCAAGTAGGCAACGATCACGGCGTCGGCGTGGGGGCATTCGCTCACGCTGCTCAGCGCCGGTTCGAGATGTGCGAGAGCCCGCTCCATCTCATCGAACTCGTAAGAGATGCCCGCAAGGAGCGCGTGAAAAAGTCCGGTCTGCCCGGAATGTCCATGGAGCTTTCTCTCGACGAGCTCGAGTCCGCGCGTGCACGCGAGCCTCGAGTCGAAGTAACTCCCGCGTTTGAGGTACAGCACGGCCTCGAGGTAGGCGGTCCAGCTCAGCGCATAGTAGCCTTCGCTTTGCTCGAGCCACTGACGTGTCCGGGCAATCATCTCCAGTCCTCCCTCGATGTGGCCCCGCGTCTTGTATCCGAAACTCAGGACGTTGCCCATGACGCCCTTGCGTCTCAACGACGCCTCCGGCCAGCGTGCGAGCCACGCCGCGGCCAGTTCGCCGCCTCGCATTCCGTCGTCGCGCAGGCCAACCGACATGGCGACCTGCATTTCGACCGCACACCGCAACTCGTCGATGCCCTGGGCGTCATGATGGGCTTGCGCCTCGAGATTCCGCAGCAGCTGCTGCAGGCGATAGATCTGCGCTTCATATTCCTGATAACGGGGATAGAACGAGAGCGCAAAGGCGTACTGGATGCGGATGACCGGGTAACGATCGACACAATCATCGGGAAGGGCGTTCATCCAGCGCAGGATCGTGTGGTGATATCCGCGGCGAAAGACGAGCTCCTCCACACTCTCGGCGACCCATTGCGTGGCCCCCTCCCACTCCTGGGCGCGGATCATGCAATTCACGGCTTCTTCAACATGCTCGTTGGCGTGCAACCACCGCGCGCCTCGCACGAGGCACTCCGTGGCTTGCGCCGGGGCAGTCCGGCGATAGGTCTCGCGGAAGAATTCGCCGACCAGATGATGAAAGCGTACCCACTCCCAGGATCGATCCAGGGGAATCAGAAAGAGGTTGCGCGTCCGCAGGCCCAGCAACGCCTCTTCGGCGCCATCGACATCCGTGACGGCTCGAGCGAGCGGTGCGCAGACGCGGTCGAACATCGAGATGCGGAACACGAGGTCGCGGGTTCGTTCGTCCATCTGTGTCAGGACCATGTCGCACAGATAATCAACCACGCTGGTGTCCGTGCCGGCGAAGTGCCGGATGAACGCTTTCGGTTCGCTCGACCCGATGAGGACCAGCGCCGCGAGCTCGAGCGCCGCGGGCCAGCCTTCGGTTTTGGTCAGCAAGGCCTGCAAATCCGGCGCCGGCAGGTCCCGCCCAAGGCGGCTCTTGTAGAACTGGGCGGCTTCCTTGGCGTCGAATTGCAGTTGCTCGGCTCCCAGCTCGAGCAACTGGCTCCGTACCCGAAGACCGCTCAGCCGCAGGCCGGGATCCCGGCGAGTGCCGATGACATACTGCAGCGATCGGGGCGCGTAGTTGATCAGCCAATCGAGAATTCCGCGAACCTCGGACCCCTCGACGAGTTGCAGGTCATCCAGGAACAGAACGATGCGGTGTTGGACGCGCGCGAGGTCGCCGGCGATCGCCTCCAGCACCGGCCTCGAGCCGCCCGCGAAGTCGGCGGTGAGGTCTTCCGCGACGTCCTTGCCGATGAGCGCACCGGCCTTCTGTAGTGCTGCGATCAAATGACGCAGGAAGCGAGCAGCGTCGTCGTCTTCTTCGTCCAGGGACAGCCATGCGCAAGAAATTCCGCGCTCGAGAAGCCGGGCGTACCACCGGGCCATGAGAGTGGACTTGCCGTATCCGGCAGGTGCGGCCACGATAACGACCGGGAAAATGCCGTCCAGCACGTCGCTGGACGAATCAAGCCTCGGCCGGGGCAACGGCTTCCTGGTCCCGTTGGCGGGGAACAGCTTGCCCGGGATTATCGCGCGCTCGCGTGGTTTGCCGGTCATACGCTGGGAGTTTTTCGTCGGTGTCGTAGTGATTCGGACCTGCCTAACCGACCTATCTAACCCCGAACTTTGGATAGGCGCAACTCGAACGGCCTCAGGGCAAGGTTGACCAATGCCCGCAGAGCCCTTCCCGCGTCCATCCCGTGAGCTTGCCGTGAGCCGCCGCATACTAGTCTCGGTTCGACCCAACCATGCGGCTTTGCGCCGCCTGCTTGACGAATGATCCATGTCTTCCGGAGGCCCGATTCAAGCTGTGCGTCAATCATCCCTGGCAGTTGTCCGGCCGTACGATTCCGCCGCTCCGAGTCGGGACTCTCGCCGGCGGTGTACGGCGCTTTTGGAGCTCGGCACGCCGGAATCACGGGGCGCCCGGCTTTCCCCAAACACTCTGCTCGTGCGCGCTTCGCGAAGCCTCATCGAGCTGCGTATCGACGATGCCCTGGTGGCCCTCGCCCAGTTCGAAGCTGAGGTCGCGCGTGCTGATACCCCGATTGCGCCCCGATCGCGGGAGTTTGCCGAAGTTCTGCGAGCCGTACTGCTGGTGCTGAGGAGCCGGAACGGCACCATGGTGCGCACCGCGCTTGCCGTACTCGAAAGCCGCCACCGGTCAGCTGGGAAGAGTCCCGCGCTGGCGGCGGCGCTGCGCATCGGCTACTGGAAGGTGCGGGACTTCGATCGATACTACGCGGTGCCTCGTCTCAAACACCCGGTGCTGACTCATCGCGGCACACACGGATTCGCGACCATCATCGGGCCGACGTTCGAAGCGCTCGTGGAGGCTGAACAGCTGCGGCTGGCCGTTGCGACGAGACTCGCCAGGGGCGCGCACGAACGTGCCATGAGTCGCTTCGGGAAGCGATTCCCGGTGACAGCCCGGGCGGCCGTCGTGCTCGCAGAGCTGCTCTATGAGGAAGGGCACCACGCCGGCGTGGACACTCTGGTCATGGAGAGCCTCACGGCGGTCCGAGCGTCAGGGGACGAGGAGAGCGCCTTGCGGGGATATAGGGTTCTGGCTCGTCTCGCCGCGGGTCGCGGAGACACGGAATTCGCCTTCCTCATCCTGAAGGAGGCAGAGGTCCTGGCCGCGGCGCGCGACTGGACGGGGATGATGGCGGAGAGCTTGATGCTGCGCGCTCAGCTTCTCGTCAAGGAGGGTCGCACGCGCGACGCGGCGATCTGTACCGAGCGCATCGGGACACTCGCGCGCGATTTCTCCCCGGACGACACGTTGCATGCCAGCCATGCCGTGGCCCATGCGCAGGTACTGGTCGCCGTCGGCGATGCGCGCCGAGGAGCGACGATTCTGCGGGAGCTTCAAGCGGCGAGTTGCGGCAAGCGTAACAACGACTGGGCACTGCGATTGTCGGTTCAGCTGGCCGACGCTCTGCTCGGCTGCGGAGACCAGGCCGAAGGCCGTGCGATGCTCGTTCAGGCGCTTCAAGTCGGCGCGCGCGCCGGGGTGTATCAGACATTCGTCGATGCCGGAGCACACGTGGCCGAGCTCCTGTCATCCCTTCACCACGCCGCTCCGCAGGACAGCCGCCTGCCCCCGGAGCTCAGACCCTACATCGGAAGCATTCTCGAGGACCGTGCTCGGCAGCGTACACGGACGTTGCCGATTCGGGCTTCGCGCGTCACCGAGTCGCTGAGTCCCCGCGAATACAGCGTCCTGCGCTCGATGAGCTGCGGACTTTCCAACAAACGCATCGCCCAAGAGCTGCAGATTGCCCCCGAGACCGTGAAGTCCCACGTCAAAGGCATCTTCATCAAGCTCGCGGTACAGACGCGCGCTCACGCCGTATCGACGGCCGGTGCGCTGGGTCTGCTCTGAGCCACGGTCGCTCATCACCTGCCCATCGGGAGATCGGGATGCCAAAGGTGCCGCTGGTTGCGATGTCTGCCGGCTTTTCGGCGGCTGCGTTTGCGCGCGCCGCAAGCCTCTCGAGGTCCAGGCGACTGAGCCAGGTCTCCTGCCTGATCACCGACATGCGCATGCCTCGCCGCGGACGAACTGATCGCGCGCGTGCGCCACGCCCTCCGGAGGCGCGATGTCGGGGGCGGGTAGCGCAAGGACAGGAGGCGATTCCACGGCCACGTCTTGGGCCCTTTTCATCCGTCGCCAGGCGGCGGGAGTTTCGCCCGTGACCGCTCGAAATCGCTTGCACAGATGCGCCTGATCCGCAAATCCGCAGCCAAGCGCAATATCGCTCAAAGACATATCGGTCTGAAGCATGTACTTGGCAGCCAATTCGACGCGCCGCCGGATCACGATGGCGTGCGGGGAGCGCCCGAATGTGCCCTTAAAGGAGCGCGAGAAGTGCGCTTCGCTGCGCCCCACCAGAGCGCACAGATCTGCGACAGGCACCCGGCTGGCGATATGCCTGTCGATATAATCGAGCACCTTTCTTGCCTGCCATGCCAGCAAACGCTCTTTTCCATCTTCCGCGGCCTCTTCCACGGGTTGCGGATCAACCTGCCTTCGCAACAGCGAGGTTGCCTCGAGTATCACGCCGTGCGCGGGCTGTTCCCGGTGGAGGTGGCCAATGGCCGAATCCAGCAGTGCCATTACATCGTGCATCCAGTCTTGAGTTTGCATTGCTGTTGCCTCCGATCGGACAACCGTATCAGCGCCTGAAAGGAATGTGGATCGCGAATTGCGGTGGACAAAAGCTCCCCCTATTGGGGGAGCGACGTCCCCACGGCAATCGTCGCAGGCATAGTCCATGTGGATGCCCGCCAGGCACCGGAGAGCGTCAACCGCTAAGATGACCGCCGTGAATGAAAGACTCCTCGTTCGCCGGCGATACTGGCGCCGGCTCGCGATCGCGGCACTCCTCTGGTGCCGCGGCGCCGCCGCGCTCAGTCCTGATCTGACCATCAAGGAGTTGCACCACACGGCCTGGGGCCCGAGCCAGGGCGCGCCCCTCGGCGGCGCCGTCGCCCTCGCGCAGACGAACGACGGCTATCTGTGGATCGCGGGCCCGAGCGGATTGTTCCGATTCGACGGAATTGCGTTCGAGCGCGTCGAGCTGCCCCACGACCCGAAGCTCTCGTCGTTGAGTCTTTTCTCGGCTTTTGCTCCGCGCGGCGGCGGCTTGTGGGTCGGTTTCACGTTTGGAGGTGTAGCGCTATTCAAGGGAGGGCGCTGGCAGGTATTCAGCGTCGCTGATGGCCTCCCGCAATCATCGCCGTGGCAGTTTGCCGAGACGCCCGACGGCACGCTGTGGCTCGCGACCGGTCGTAACCTCGCCCGCTTCGACGGCGTTCGCTGGACGATGGTCGGCGCCCAGATGGGTCTTCCAGCGAGCGACAATCCCATCCTGTTCGTCGATAGTCAGGGCACGCTCTGGGCCGGCGGCGGGAATTCATTGTTCCTTCTGCATCCGGGCGAGCATCAGTTTCGCAGTCAACCGGTCGCCGTGCCGACGCCGTGGGACGGCAATGGCATGGCGGAATCCAGCACCGGAACCGTTTGGCTGGACGCGGGCTTCGACCTGGTGCCCGTAGCCCAGAACCCACCGCCCGGCAAGCCCGGGAGGTCATCTTATGGAGGGCTTGCTTTCGATCACGATGGTACGTTGTGGGACCCGCAGACCGGTCTGTGGCGCATTGCCCATCCCGAACACCCGACCCTGGGGGCCGCCCTCCGCGTTGAGGATATCGCGGATCACTACACCGACGCGGACGGACTGACCTCGCGAGCCGTTCGGGCCTTGCTGGTCGATCGCGAAGGCAACGTCTGGGTCGGAACGACTCAGGGGCTCGATCGTTTCTCCGAGCCAAGCCTGGAAATCCCGCTACAGATGGCTGAAAACGTGAAGCTTGTCCCCCAAATCGCCGATGCAGGTATCGCCGTTGCCGATGACCTGGGCGGCCTGTGGGTCACCAACGGAGCGGATGCGGTGGTGCGCTACCACGACGGGAGAATGAGTCCGCCCGTCATCCGCCAGAAGGTGCAGACTCTGCTCCGGGCTGCGGACGGCACGGTGTGGTTCGGAGGCCGCAAGGCTTTGTGGCGCGAGCGACAAGGCCAGCTGGAATCGGTCGCGCCGCCGGGACCGGACCACGACACGCAGGCGCTGGCTCAAGACAAATCCGGTGGCCTCTGGGCATCAGTCCCTGGTGCCGGGGTCTTTCGGCTCAAGGATGGGGTCTGGACGCCGAACGGCGGCATCGCCGCACTGCCAGGGGGCGCTGCGATCACCATCGTGCGCGACCGGCGCGATCGCCTATGGTTCTCTTATCCCGGTGGGAGCGTCGTGGTGCTCGATGGTGAGCGGATGCGCACCTACGGCGCCGCGGAGGGACTGCAGATCGGCAATGTGATGGCGAATTATCCGGGCCGGATCGGTCACTGGTTCGGCGGGGAGCTCGGGCTGGCCCGGCTCGACGGGGAGCGGTTTCACAGCGTCCAGTCAGCGCGGGAGCTGCCTCTCGACGGCATCACGGGTGCCGTCGAGACCGCCGACGGCGACCTCTGGCTCAACGTCCGCGCCGGCATCGTTCATATCGCAGCGACCGAGCTCGAGCGCAGTCGCGTGGATCCCGCTTATCGGGTGCACGGCGAGACGCTCGGCGCCTTCGACGGCCTCGTCGGCAGCGGCGCCATGGTGCGACCGCTGCCGACCGCGATCGAAGCCGCAGACGGAAAACTGTGGTTCGCCACCAGCAGCGGCATTTATGGCATCGATCCGGCGCACCGAGTGCACAACCGCGTGCCGCCGCCGGTACTGATTCGCGCGCTCACGGTGGCGGGCCACACGATCGAGCCGATCCCCGGGTTGACACTGCCGGTGTACACGACTGCGGTGGGGTTCGATTACCTGGGTCTCAGCCTCACGGCAGCCGAGAAGGTGCGGTATCGCTATCGGATGGACGGCGTCGACACCGACTGGCGCGAGCTCACCGCGGTACGCCAGGCGCTCTACACCAACCTGCGACCGGGCCACTATAGCTTCCGCGTGATTGCCGCCAACAACGATGGGGTATGGAACGAGTCGGGCGCCTCGCTTGCTTTCGTGATCCCACGGGCGTTTGTTCAGACCGGA
>DASYAC010000200.1:0-5412 GCA_036501585.1 Steroidobacteraceae bacterium | reverse complement strand
TCCCATGTCAACTTGGTTGGCCTTGCCAGCGCGACCGATCAGGAGATCTTGGGCCTATGCGCGCGAGCACGGCTTCGCGGTGATCTCCAAGGACGATGATTTTCGGAGTTTGTCGTTGGTGAATGGCGCACCGCCAAAGGTCATCTGGCTGCGCATCGGCAATGCTTCGACCGTCGGAATCGAGGCCTTCATCCGCTCCGCGCTGGTCAAGATCCGAACGTTCGAGATCTCGCCCGAGGACTCCCTGCTCGTCTTGTCGTAGGTTGTCGCCGCTCCGTCGGCAGGAACCAGAAGCCGCACCAAGCGACACTCTGCAACCCTCATTTTCAATTGGGACCACGGATGGGACCACAGAGGTTCCACCAGCATCACGTAAGTATTGGTCGGGGCGACAAGATTCGAACTTGCGACCCCTTGCACCCCATGCAAGTGCGCTACCAGGCTGCGCCACGCCCCGACCGGACCACCATCATAGCGGAAAAGGCCGAAGGGGTCTCGCGCGCCGCTTACCGTCGGAGAATCTTGATCAGCTCTTCGAGCTCGAGGCGCATCTGGTGGATGAGCTGCTGGCTCTGATTGAGGTCGACCTGCGCGTCGTCGCCGGTGAGCCGGTTGCGCGCTCCGCCGATGGTGAAGCCCTGTTCGTAGAGCAGGCTTCGAATCTGCCGGATGATCAATACGTCTTGACGCTGATAGTACCGCCGGTTGCCGCGGCGCTTGACGGGCTTCAGCTGAGGAAACTCCTGTTCCCAGTAGCGCAGCACGTGCGGCTTCACGCCGCACAGGTCGCTCACTTCGCCGATGGTGAAGTAGCGCTTCCCCGGGATCGGCGGCAGTTCGGCGTTATTGCTTGGTTCCAGCATACGCCTCGACGCGGGCCTTCAATTTCTGGCCGGGCCGGAAGGTGACGACGCGACGCGCGCTGATGGGAATCTCTTCGCCGGTCTTCGGATTGCGGCCGGGACGCCGGTTTTTGTCCCGCAGATCGAAATTGCCGAAGCCCGACAGCTTGACCTGCTCGCCCGAGGACAGCGCCGCTCGAATCTCCTCGAAGAACAAATCGACGAGCTCGCGTGCTTCGCGCTTGTTGAGCCCCAATTGATCGAATAGGGCCTCGGCCATTTCTGCCTTGGTGAGGGCTGCCATGCTTATTGATCTCTTATTGCGGCGCTCAAAACATCCCGTAACCGCGCAACCACCGAGGCCACGACGGAGTCAGCCTCAACGTCAGTAAGAGTGCGGGAGGAATCCTGTAAAATCAAGCCTAAAGCGACACTTTTTCGTCCAGAATCTACGCCCGGTCCCCGGTACACGTCGAATACGCGTAATTCGCTCAACAGGCCCGACGCGCTAACAGTAACATTTTCACGTAAAACTGCGAGGGGGACGCTTTCGTCCACGACCACCGCCAGGTCACGACGCACACTCGGAAACCTGGAAATTCTTTGTAGTTTCGGGGTATTAGATCTGAATGCGGATGTCATTTCTAACTCAAATAAAAAGACCGTATTGCTGAGACCCAGCGCCTTGAGGAGGCGCGGGTGAATCTCGCCCAGGTACCCGATGGGATTGCCGGCCCGCACGATGCGTGCCGAACGGCCCGGACGCAGGCTGGGGTGTGTGCTCGGCTCGAAATGGACCGCTGCCGCATCGCCGGTCAACGCCAGAAGATTCTCCACGTCAGCCTTCACGTCGTAGAAATCGAGCGGCTCGCGTGCGCTCCCCCATTGCTCCGGCCAGCGCGCGCCGGTCGCGACGCCGCCGAGCATGTCGATCTCGCGCAGTTCGGATCCCGTCACGTCGAACCTGCTGCCCATCTCGAACAGCCGCACCCGGCTTTGCTGGCGGCGCATGTTGTCGCGGCATGCCGCCACCAGACCGGGCCATAGCGACACCCGCATCTCGGAGAGATCCGCGGATATCGGATTCGACAGCGCGAGAGCCGGCGTCTCGGGAAACATCAGCCGCTGCAACGAGGGGTCGACGAAGGTGTAGGTGATGACCTCCCGATAGCCCGCATCCGCCATCGCGGTCATCAGGCGCTCGGGCGGCACGCGGGACTCCGTGGCGTCGCCCGGCATCTGCGGCGCGGTCGCATGGACTTCGCCGATGCTGTCGAAGCCTCTGATGCGCGCAACTTCCTCGATCAAATCCGCCTCGATGCGGATGTCGAAGCGATGCGGCGGACGGCGGACCCGCCACCCCTGCGCCTCCGTCTGCGCCTCACCGGCGATCGAGGCGAGCACCCCGTGCACGTCCTCATCCGGAACGTTCGCGCCGAGCAAACGGGCGAGACGGCTGCGGCGAAGGCTGACCCAGTCGGACGCCTCGTCTACGCCTACCCGCGCGCGCGTGACCTGAGCCGGACCGGGCTCGCCGCCCGCAATCTCCATGAGCAGCGCCGTCGCCCGTTCCAAGGCGATCTCGGGCAGCGTCGGGTCTACCCCACGCTCGAAGCGCTGAGCGGCATCGGTGAACAGGCCGAGACGCCGCGCCCGGCCGGCCACGACGGCGGGCGTGAAATGCGCGGACTCCAGCAGCACGTCGGTGGTCGAGTCGCCGATCGAGGTTCTTTGGCCCCCCATGATGCCCGCGAGACCCACCGGGCCGGCGGCGTCCGCGATCACCATGAACCCGGGGCCGAGCTCGTATTCTTTGCCGTCGAGGAGCGTGACGCGCTCGCCGGGCGTCGCCGCGCGGACCACGATGCCCTTCTCCAGCAGCGCGAGATCGTAGGCATGCATCGGCTGTCCGAGCTCGCTCATCACGTAATTGGTGACATCGACGATCGGAGAAATGGAGTTCAGGCCGACGCGGCGCAGCCGCTCCTTCATCCAGGCAGGCGAGCTTGCACCGTGGCGCACGCCGCGGATCACGCGCGAGCCGAACACCGGACAGCCGGCCGCCCATTCGAGCCGCACGGGGAACCGGGCATCGTGCGAGGCTGGAACCGGCGCAGCGCTCGCCGTGAGGTAGCGCCGGTGCTGAGCCGCCGCGTAGTCGCGCGCGATGCCGAACACGCTCATGCAATCGCCGCGATTCGGCGTGGCGTTCACCTCGAGCACGGTATCGTCGAGATCCAGCGCTGCGCGCACGTCCCGGCCGACCGCGAGCGATGCGGGCAATTCCATGATTCCGTCATGCTCCTCGCCGAGCCCGAGCTCGCGGGCGGAACACAGCATGCCGTTGGACTCCAGGCCCCGCAGCTTCGCGCGCTTGATCGGCACGTTGCCGGGCAATACGGCACCGACGGTGGCGACCGCCACTTTCAAGCCCTTTCTCACATTGGGCGCGCCGCAGATGATCTGCAGCCGATCGCTTCCGCGACCGCCGCGGTCGATGGTGACCTGGCACACCGACAGCTTGTCGGCCTCGGGATGGCGCACGCACTCGAGCACTTCGCCGACCACGACGCCCGAGAACGGCGGCGCCACCGGCTCCAACGATTCCACCTCGAGCCCCGCCAGCGTGAGCTGTCTCGCGAGCTCGGCGGGGGTCGCGGCGAGCGGCGTGAACTCTTTCATCCAGGAATAGGTGATCTTCATGGGAATTGCTTCAAGAACTGAAGATCGTTTTCGAAGAACAGGCGCAGGTCATCGACCCCATAGCGGAGCATCGCCACCCGTTCGAGCCCTAAGCCGAAGGCATACCCCTGCCAATGCTCGCTGTCGATGCCGGCCGCCGCCAGCACGTTCGGATGGATCATTCCGCAGCCGAGGATCTCGAGCCATCCGGACTGCTTGCATACGCGGCACCCCGCCCCGTGGCAGAACACGCATTCGATGTCCACCTCCGCCGACGGCTCGGTGAATGGGAAGTACGACGGGCGCAGGCGCATCCCGAGCGATTGCTCGAAGAAATTCTCGACGAAGGCATGCAGCATCGCCTTCAAGTTCGCGAAGCTGACGTTCTCGCCCACGACGATCCCTTCGACCTGGTGGAACATGGGGGTGTGAGTCATGTCCGAGTCGCATCGATACACGCGTCCCGGCGCGATCAGCGACATCGGCGGCTTGCGCGCGCGCATGGCGCGGATCTGCACGGGCGAGGTATGCGTACGCAGCAGCCGCCCGTCCGGAAAATAGAAAGTGTCGTGCATGGCCCGCGCAGGATGATTCGGCGGGATGTTCAGCGCCTCGAAATTGTGGAAATCATCCTCGACCTCGGGCCCGGTCGCGATCTCAAAGCCCGCCTGCGTGAAGATCCGCTCGATGCGCAGGCGCGCCCGCGTGACGGGATGGATGCTGCCGCGCTCCTGACCGCGTCCCGGCAGGGTGACATCCAGGGCACCGCGGGCGAGCTCGGCCCGAAGCGCCTCCTCGTTCAGCTGGGCACGGCGCGCGTCGAGCGCCCCTTGAATCGCGGCCTTGGCCTCGTTGATTTTCTGGCCCGCGGCAGGCCGCTCGCCGGCCGGCAACCGGCCCAGGCTCTTGAGCTGTTCGGTGAGCAGCCCCTTCTTGCCGAGCAGGCGCACGCGGATCTCCTCGAGCGCCCCGAGATCGGCGGCCGCGCCCACCTCGGCCAGGGCCTGGTCGATGAGATCGATGAGAATGCCGGTGGCGGCCATGGACTACTCCGGACGGGGCGTCCCGGGATCGGCGGGGTGATTCCCGGCGCCGATCCCGATGCGCTGTCGCCTTGTCGTCAGGCCGTCGGCGGACTGGCTTTGGCTGTTTCCGCTTTGGCTCTATCGGCAATGGCCGTAAAGGCCGGCATGTCGTGGACCGCGAGGTCCGCCAGGACTTTGCGATCGATCGCCAATCCAGCCTTGTTCAGGCCGTCGATCAGGGTGCTGTAGCTCATCCCGCAGAGACGGGCTGCCGCATTGATGCGCGTGATCCAGAGCGCGCGGAACTCGCGCTTCTTCTCGCGCCGACCGCGATAGGCGTACTGGCCGGCCTTGATGACCGCCTGCTTCGCCGTACGGAACACCTTGCGCCGGGCATTGAAGTAGCCCTTCGCCTTCTTGAGAATCTTCTTGTGACGCCGTCCGGCGACCACCCCGCGTTTGACTCGTGCCATGGTGTTTCTCCTGACTGCTTAAGCGTGCGGCAACAGCACTTTGATGCGATTCACGTCGGTCTCGTGGACCTGTGCCTCGCGACGCAGCTGGCGCTTACGCTTGGACGGTTTCTTCGTCAGGATGTGCCGACGATGGGACTGGCCGCGCTTGAAGCCGTTCGCAGTTTTGCGAAAACGCTTCGCCGCAGCCCGCTTGGTTTTCAACTTGGGCATGCTCGACTCCTGATTTTATTGCCTTTACACAAGCGCCCCCCCGCGGGATTTCCCGCGGACGAGCGCCGCTCAAGGCGGGGTGACGGACTTTTTCACGGTCCGCCGCTCACTTCTTTTTGGGCCCGAACACCATGACCATCTGCTTGCCTTCCATCAGCGGATTCTGCTCGACCACCG
>DASYAC010000199.1:0-43505 GCA_036501585.1 Steroidobacteraceae bacterium | reverse complement strand
CTGCCCCGGCGCGCGAAGCCGAGGTCAAGGTTCCCCCCAAGACCAACGCCTGATCTTGCATGCTGGATTTCGGGTTCTCCGAGATATTGCTCACCTCGGCCATCGCTCTGGTGGTGCTCGGCCCTGAGCGTCTGCCGAAGGTGGCCCGTCAAGTGGGCAACTGGATGGGCCGCGCGCGGCTGATGGCGCGCCAGTTGAGCGAACAGCTCGAGCGCGAAGTCAATGCCGAGGAGCTGCTCCGGCAGCAAATGAAATCCCCCTTGAAGCCCGATCAGCCATCGCTCATTGCGCCGGCCTCGGCGCCGACCTATCCTTCGGCGCTCACCGGTGCCTCGGCTGAAGCGCCGGTGAGCGACCAGGCCTCCGGTGCAGCAGCCGAAACCCCGCCGCCGCTGGCCCGGCCCCTGCCGGATGGGCACGCGACCACGGCGGCGGCCATGCACCCGCCGGCGCCTGCAACCACGCCTGCCGATCATCCGCATCCCGTCAACCAATGAGCGAGCCTGAGGGCGAACCCGGCGGGCTCGCCGAAGGTACGCTGATTTCCCACCTGCTCGAGCTCCGGGACCGGCTGCTCAAAGCCATGTTGGCGGTGGGCGTTTGCTTCATCCCCTGCGCGATGTACATGAACCAGCTGTTCACGTTCGTCGCCGAGCCTCTGAAGAGAAAGCTTCCCGCCGGCGCCACCTTGATCGCGACGAGCGTGGTGGCGCCGTTCACGGTGCCGTTCAAGCTCGCTCTGGTGCTCGCGATCGGCCTCGCGATGCCCTTCGTGCTCTACCAAGCCTGGGCGTTCGTCGCACCCGGCCTTTATAGACACGAAAAGAAGCTGGCGGTGCCGCTCTTGATCTCGAGCATTCTGCTGTTCTACCTGGGTGCCGCATTCGCGTATTACGTGGTGATCCCGGTGATGCTGAGCTTTTTCATCGCGACCACGCCGGCGGGCGTGCAGATGATGACCGACATGAGCGCCTACCTGGACTTCATCATGGTCATGCTGCTGGCGTTCGGCGCGGCCTTCGAAGTGCCCGTGGCTACGGTACTATTGGTGTGGACCGGGTTCGTCAACATCAAGACGCTCAGAAAGAACCGAGGCTTCGTGATCCTGGGGCTGTTCATTTTCGCCGCCTTCGTCACGCCGCCCGACGCGGTTTCGCAAAGCGCCATGGCGGTGCCGATGTGTCTCCTGTACGAAATAGGGATCGTGATGGCAGGACTTTTGCTGAAGGACAAGATCGCCGAACGCGCGCGGGAAGAAGCCGAGCGCGAGGCGGGAGCCTGAAGAGCTCGGCGCTGCCGTGAGCGCCACCTTTTGGGGGCATCCGCGCGGGCTCGCCACGCTGTTCTTCACCGAGATGTGGGAACGGTTCACCTACTACGGCATGCGCGCCGTACTGGTCCTGTTCCTGGTCGCCGCCGTCGGCCAAGGCGGCTTCGGCATCGACGACAAGACCGCCGTGGCGATCTACGGACTGTACACGGCGGGCGTCTATCTTGCCGCGCTGCCCGGCGGCTGGATCGCGGATCGGCTGATCGGGGCACGGCATGCGGTGCTCATCGGGGGCGTCGGAATCGCACTGGGCAATGCCATTCTCGCGACCTCGCTGAGCCCCCGGGCGTTCTATCTCGGCCTGTTCGTCATCGTCCTGGGCGTCGGCCTCTTGAAGCCGAACGTGAGCGCCATGGTGGCCGAGCTCTACCCCGAGGGCGGCGCCCGGCTCGACGCGGGATTCACGGTGTTCTACATGGGCATCAACATCGGTGCGACGCTCGGACCGATCGTCACGGGCGAGGCGCAGGAGCTCATCGGCCCCCGTGCCGGCTTCGCCGCCGCGGGCCTCTTCATGGCGCTGGGCGTCGTTCAGTATCATTTCACCCGGCGCCATCTCGGCGACGCGGGCGCGCCGCCGCGCCCGGAGGCCGCCGCCCGGGGCAGACCTTGGAGGTACCTGTGGCTCGGACTGGCCGCATCCTTGCTGGCGCTCGCCGCCTGCACGCGCGGCTGGATCGATGTCGATCCGCTCGGGCTCGCGCATGCCTCGACGCTGCTGATTGCAGGGACGGCGTCCGCGTTCTTCGCCTACGTTTTCCTCGCCGCCGGTCTATCGGCCGAGGAGCGCCGGCGCGCGGCCGTCATCGTGGTACTGTTTCTGGGCAGCGCGCTGTTCTGGTCGGGATATGAGCAGGCGGGATCCTCCTTGAATCTCTTCGCCGAGCGCTACACGGTCCGCGGTATCGGCGGCCATTTCGGGGGTGGGCACTTCGTCGTCCCCGCCGGCTGGTTCCAGGCGCTCAATCCCGCATTCGTCATCATTTTCGCCCCGGTCGTGGCGGTGAGCTGGGTGGCGCTCGCCCGGCGCCACCTGAACCCTTCAGCACCCGCGAAGTTCGCCATCGGCGTCATTCTCATGGGCTCGGGATTTCTGGTGATGTTCGCCGCGGCGTCGTTCGTCGCCCGCGGAGCGAAAGTGCTGCCTTATTGGCTGATCCTCACCTACCTTTTGCACACCTTCGGCGAGCTGTGCCTGAGTCCGGTCGGCTTGAGCTACGTGACGAAACTGGCGCCGAAGCGCCTGGTGGGGCAGATGATGGGGATGTGGTTCTTGTCGCTGTCGCTCGGCAATCTCGCGGCCGGATTGATCGCCGGAGAATTCGACGCGAACAACGTGGCGGCGATGCCGGGCCAGTACCTGCACATCGTGTACTTCGCGGTGGGCCTCGGCGCGGTGCTCTTGATACTGAGCCGGCCGGTGAAGCGGCTCATGGGGGATATCGAATGAACGGCGCGGCGCTACCTGCGTTTCACGATCACCTCGAACCTCCCCTTCGGCCCGATGAACCACGATCCCACCATGCTCGTGAGGCTGACGATCACCGACGCCCAGAACGCCGATCCGAAGCCGGCGAGATGCATGCCCGGCAGCATCCATGCCACCAGCGCCACCATGCCGGCGTTGATCACCAGCAGGAAGAATCCCAAGGTAACGATGGTCATGGGCAGCGTCAGCAGGATGGCGATCGGGCGAATGATCGAGTTGACGATGCCGAGCAGGATGCCGGCGAGCAGCAGGGTGCTGGGGCTGTCGATGTAGACGCCCGGCACCCAGAGAGTGGCCAGCCAAAGGCCCAGCGCAACGATGGCCGCACGAAGGAAAAATCCGATCATGTGCCCTCCATTGCCGGTGTATGCCGCCGGGCGACGGGAATTCAAGCTTTGTTCCGGCCGGTAAGCCAGTCCCGCTCAGTAATCCAGGCCCGGCAGGGGCGGATCCTTGGGGGGCTCAGGCGCCTTCACGGGCTTGGGTCTGGGCGGGCTCTCGAGGGTCACCTTGATCCGCGCCATGAAACGCTCCCAGCCAATCCGCATTTTCACGTAGGACGAGTCCCACGTGGGGGATTCGGGAATCCCCGACCCCAATAATCTGAGCGAGGTCAGGCCCCCGGTCTTGCGCACGTCGAGCAGGAAATCATCGACCACCGCCGAGTCGCTGGCCGGTGTATCCGGACCGCTCAAATAGATCAACCGGAGCCGGCGGTTCACGTCGAACACGTCGATGTGCGCCTCGCGCCCGCCGCCGTTGCGCTTGCCGAGCCGGTAGA
Source organism: Steroidobacteraceae bacterium (assembly GCA_036501585.1). Taxonomy (GTDB): domain Bacteria; phylum Pseudomonadota; class Gammaproteobacteria; order Steroidobacterales; family Steroidobacteraceae; genus Bog-1198. The sequence continues at coordinate 39,905 of DASYAC010000199.1, read as the reverse complement.
GGCCGCCCTCGCGCGGGTCAATTTCGGCTTCCTGGCCGGACCAGATCCGGACCAGCGCCGGATCGGTCAATGCCCGCCACACCCGTGCCACCGGCACCGCCACCTCGACCAAATGCGCATAGCCTCGGGTTCCGGAACGGGTAAGCTTGCGGGGGGAGCTCATCGCGGACTGGTGCCTCGTGTGATCTCAGGGAGGGCCGCCAGCTTGCCGGAAAGCAAGCCGCCCTGCAGTGCTCAAATTCAATAACGAAGGGAAAGTGCCATGGCATATGTTGATATCGTGACTGCGCTCGCACTTCTGCAGTTCATAGGATTCGGCATGCAAGTGGCCAGCGCCCGGGGGCGCTACGGCGTCAAAGCCCCGGCCATCACGGGCAACGACCAGTTCGAGCGCTACTTTCGCGTTCAACAGAACACGCTGGAGTCGCTGATCGTGTTCGTTCCCTCGCTCTTTCTCTTCAGCCGCTATTTCAATCCGCTCTGGGCGGCGGGTCTCGGCGTGATCTACCTGGTCGGACGACAGGTCTATGCCGCAGCCTACGTGAAAGATCCGGCCAAGCGCAGCGCCGGCTACGGACTCACGATGCTGCCGGTTCTCGCCTTGATCGCCGGCGGACTGATCGGCGCCGTCATGCAGATCTTCGGCCGCTGAACCGGCCGGGCAATTTCCGCCGCAATCGCTTAAAGTAACACCTACCAAACAAGCTGGGGTGGCCTCGAGGGCCTGAGACGTCGGCTGCGTTCCAAGTGGGACGCGCACCGGCGAACCCATTGAACCTGATCCGGTTAGTACCGGCGGAGGGAGCATGGCAAAAAAATCAGCGGCCGGTCGCCTTTATCTCGTTGCGGTGATCGGCGCCGCCGCACTCTCAGGATGGACGCATCCGGCGGCGGCCGACGAGGATTCCGATTCCTCCCAGCTCCACGAGATCGTCGTCACCGCGACGCTGCGCAGCGCCCCGGCCCTCGACGTGCCGGCGAGCGTCACGGTCCTCCCCGAACAGACATTGCACGACGCGGCACGAACCAATTTCGAGGACGTGCTCGGGCTGATTCCAAATCTCAATTGGGCGGGAGATACCTCGCTCCCCCGCTATTTCCAGCTGCGCGGTATCGGCGAACTGGAGCAGTATCAAGGGGCCCCCAACCCGTCCGTGGGATTTTTGATCGATGACATCGATTTCAGCGGACTCGGGACCGCAGGCACTCTGTACGACATCGATCAGGTCGACGTCCTCAGGGGCCCGCAGCCGACCCGTTACGGGGCGAACGCTCTCGCCGGACTCATCTATATGAAGAGTGCCGAGCCCACCGACACGCCCTACGGCCGGGTCGATCTGGACGGAGGCGACTACGGCACGAACTCGCAAGGCGCGGTCATCTCAGGGCCCGTCGACTCGCTCGACTCGGGCTTCCGATTGGCCGCCCAGCGCTACTACAGCAACGGCTACTATCACAATCTGTACCTGAACCGGGACGATACCAACCGGCAGGATGAGTACACGTACCGTGCCAAGTGGGTCTTCAAGCCCTCCGATCGGTTGCACGTCGAGCTGACCGCGATGCAGGTCAATATCGACAACGGCTACGACGCCTATGCGATCGACAACTCCCGCAACACCGAGTCGGACCAGCCGGGCGTCGACTCGCAGCACTCCACGGGCGTCTCCCTGCGCGCCCATTACCTGGCGAGCGACACCGTCGGATTCACCGCCATCGCCACGTACGCCAAATCGGTCATCAAGTACAGCTACGACGGCGACTGGGGGAACCCCGTGTCATGGGCCCCCGATGCGGCCGTCTACCAATATTCGGAGATACAGGACCGGAGCCGCTCGACGAAGACGCTCGAGTTGCGCCTCGGCACCGAATCGAACCGAGGATTCGGCTGGCTGGTGGGTTTCTACGGGAATCAGCTCGACGAGAGCCTGGTCGATTTGAGTCTCGGAGATTTCCAGCCGCTAGGGCTGCCGCCGGATCCCGCCGACGATCAGAGCGATGACGTCATCGTCAGCGGCTATCGAGCGCGCAATGTCGCCCTCTTCGGCGAGCTCGACGGCGATTTCACGGCCGATCTGCGCTGGTCCGTGGGGCTCCGCGGCGAGCGCTGGAGCGCGAGCTATCAGGGCACCACCACCGACTTTCTCGGCACGAATACGGGCTATACCAACGCCGCGATCATGCCGACCGCGATCGAATCGGTGACGCCGGCGACCTTGAATCCGGCCAATGACCTGTGGGGCGGCCATGCGTCGCTGACCTACAAGCTCGACCCGGGGCAATCCGTCTATGCGACGGTGGTACGCGGCTACAAGGCCGGCGGCTTCAATCTGAGCCAGGGCCTCCTGCCGAACCAGCTGTCGTTCAATCCCGAAGAGGACGTCAATCTGGAAGCGGGCTATAAGGCGGACTTGCTCGAGCACCGGCTCACGTTGAATGCCGATGTCTTTTATCTTTACCGGCACGACGCCCAGATCAAGACCAGCTTCCAAAGCGATCCGCAGAATCCCGACGATTTCGTGTTCTACACCGGGAACGCTGCGAGCGGCCACAACTACGGCCTGGAGAGCGATCTGGAATGGCGCGCCGCCGAGAGGCTCACGCTGGGCGCGGACCTGGGACTCTTGCAGTCGTATTTCGAGGACTTCGTGCAGCAAGGCGCCTCAGGCGCCACCACGATTTCCGTCTCCCGCGAGCTTGCGAATGCGCCGCACTGGCAGGCGGCGGTGAATGCCACCTATCGCGATGCGCGCGGACCGTTCGCGCGCATCGACGCCACCGGGATGGGCGGCTACTACTTCGATCTTCCGCCGAATGAGACCACCTCCAAGCCGTATGGGCTCCTGCACGCGAAAATCGGCTGGGAGACGCCGCGGTGGTCCGCCTATCTGTCGGGGCGGAACCTGTTGAACAAACGCTATCCGGTGCGCGGGTTTTATTTCGGCGACGTCCCGCCGAACTTTCCGAACGAGGTCTACATCCAGCTGGGAGATCCGCGCACCTGGGTCGCCAGCGTATCGGTCAACTTCGGCGGCACGCCCCGCTGACGGTTTCTCGGGCGCTTTTAGCGTACTCTTGGCGCCACCATGGCATTGGCGCAGCTGGCCGACTGGGCTAATTTCTACGTGATCACCGGATCGGCGGCCGCCGGGCTCACAGGTCTCACCTTCGTGGTCATCGCGCTCGCGCGCGAAGCGCGGCGTGTGGATCCCGTGGGTCTCAATACCTTCATCACGCCGACGATCGTTCATTTCAGCACGGTCCTGGCGCTGGCTGCCTTCATGTGCGTCCCGCATCAGACGGCCTTCAGCATGGCCCTCGGGCTGGGTGCCGCGGGGATCGGAGGACTTGCCTACACCGGCAGGATCACGGCGAACGTGCATCACAAGCTCGGCAAGTATGTTCCCGTGTGGGAAGACTGGCTCTGGAACGCCGCTCTGCCATTGCTGTCCTACGGCGCGCTGTGCGCGGCGGCGGTGCTCGTCGGGCATCATCCGGACGGGGCGCTGTACGGCGCCGGCGGGGCGTCCGTGATGCTCCTGTTCATCGGCATTCACAACGCCTGGGACATTGCCGTGTGGACGACTCTGCGCAAGCACGATGAGACGGTCGGGAAGGACTCCAAGCCTGAAAGCGCCACCGGCGGATCGGCCGCGGCGGGTTGACCGCCGCCGGACGTTGCCGCGGCGACGTTTCCGCGGCAACGTCGCCACCAGCCATCGTCGCCACCGGCCATCTACGGTGAGCCCGATGTTCGATACCGGACCACCGCGACCGAGTGCGCCGCGATCGTCAAGTTGAAGATCGGGCGGCCGTTCTTGGTTCCCATGGAGGGAGCGGCATCGACGATTCGCATTCCCTCGGGGAGTCTCAGCCTGAGCTCGAATGCAATCGCCGCCGCGCGCGCGTTCGAGATTTCGATCCGGTGCGAGTGACCGGTGCGGGTCGCCGCGACCTGGACGTCGGAGCTCGGCCCCAGGTCGATTTCCACTTCCTGGTCAACCGCAAGATCGCGCAGGTTCGACTCGTGCTCCAACAGGGGCCTGCCCTGATGAACAGCGAAGACCTGGACATGGCCGGACGGCAACGGAATCCCCAGGTGGTTCGCTTCGGCATTTCTCGTCCGGAGGTATCGAGACGCCGGTAGCACGCCGCCCGGCCCCTTCGGATTCTCGTCGCCGGCCAGATCGATACCGTACACAGTGGTCACGGGAATGGCCGTTCGATCCAGCAGGCGGACCTGTTTCGACTGCCTGCTCGCCACCGTGGTCGCTTCCGGGATTCGGTACAGTTTCAGATCCCCGAGCTGCTCTTGCTGGACCCGCTGGGCGCTGACCGCGACTTCCTGGACGGCAGGTGCCGGTGCGGCAAGGGCTTTCATGAAGGCACGCTGTCGGAGATCCGGCGACTGGAGGTCGAATTGCAACAGCATCGGGATATCGCTGGTCGTTCCCCGCGGCCAGCAATTCGCGATGATGGGCCCTCCGATGTCGAGGGGCTCGACCTCGCCGCTCTCGCGATTCACCACGCCGGCGACCACTTGAGCATGGGCCTCGGGAAAACTCACACCGTTGCCGTTCGCCAGGGTGACCCACCCGCCGAGATCCATCGACTGACGGTCGGGGGAGAGCGTCGCGGTGTAATCCGCCGCCCAGTCGAACCCGTGAGCCAGGTAGGACAAGGTCATGGTCGCGGTCAGCTCGCGGTGCGCCCGGACCCGGACCGACAGCGTGGGATGCGCTCGCAGGCCTTGGGTACCGTCGAAACTCAGCGTTTCGGGCAGCCCCGAGCAACGCAGCGCCTCGATCCCACCCTCGCTCCTGAATATCACGCCGCCCTGCGCATCGGATAACACCGTGCCGCGCACCCGCTCCACCCGTCCGCTCTTGGGGTTGGTCCGCGTGAGCTCCACCGGTTTGCCGACCGCCGCGGCGACCAGTGCGGAGGGGCTGAGCACGGCGGCGTCGCGGTTCTTTTCGATGGTGCCGGCGTCGAGACCCGTGACGATGGCGCTCTCGGGCTCGATCCCATCGGCGACGCCCTCGAAGCGCAGCCACTCCTCTCCCGCCTGCAGATGGACGGTGCGTGTCTCGGTGACGAGAGCGAAGCCGGCGAGGCGATCGAGATCGATCGATCCCGAGAAGCGGTAGGGGTCGCGGTAAATGGTCACGGAGACTGCGCTGGGCGCCCCTGCTCGAGCGTCGAGGACCCCTACTCGCGCGTCGAGGACGGGGCTCTGCGATTTGGACTGCATGGAGGCCAGCAACAACGCGATGGCCGCGCCCGACGCAATCGTCGCGCCGGTCGAGGAAAGGTTCCACCCGGAGAGCCGCGCGGCCATGCGAGCGGTCAGGGCGCTAGAACCGGGTGTCGAAGCTGGCGGTGAGCGCGGTCCTGCCGTTCGCCGGAACGCTCACCTTCCACTCGGCCGTGTCCGCGCTTCGCCGCGTGCTCCTCTGGCTCTCGGCATTGATGCTCGAGTCGCCCCACAGGCCGTCCTGGAGCAAAGCCACGGTCACCGGCCGAGCCGATGCATTCGACAGCTCGTAGCGCATGTCCGTTTTCCACTCGTGCTCGTTGACGCGCGAGCGCTTGTCGACGACTGCCTGCACTTTCACGTCGAAGGCATCCCCCGTGGCGAGCGAGAGTGTCGAGCCCATGGGTGTGTGATCGATGCTGCTCTCCCCGATGAACTGCGGTTCGCCGCGCTGGTCGCGCAGGTAGAACCGCAGGATCCCGGCGGGCAGCTGATCGCCGAGACCGGCGTGAGCGCTGGTCGAGAAGCGGTAGGTGCTCTTCGCGCTCCGGGGCTGCTCGGAGGTTCCCAGCCAATGATTGCGGAACTCATATCCATGCTCGGCCGGGACGCCGTGGACGTCCAGAAACCCGACCTGCTTGGTCTGCAGGTTGGCGATCGTGGTGCGCTCCGGCAGCGGGTAGAGGTAAAAATCCCCCAACCGCTCCCGGTTGCCGCTTTCGGTACCGGCCTGTTCCAGGGTGGGGCGGCGGACCGGTGGACGCCAGACCGTGTTGACGGCCGGCGCGGTTTGGCTGGGTGAGCCGGCTACCAAGAGCGTCTGGGCGTTCTCGTAGGTCGTGCCGCTCGTGTTGGTGAGGGTGATCCATCCCTGCACATCGATCTTGCCCGCCGCCTCGTCATAGAGGGCCACATAGTCCGCCTTCCAGCCGAGGCCCGGAGTGAGGTAGCTCAGGGACGCGGTCCGCGTGCCTGCGCGGGCGCTGTCAATGGTGACGGACAGCGTCGGCCGGGCGCGCAAATTATCGGGCACTTTGTCGAAGATCACCCGGACCGGCAGTCCGTCGTCGCGCAGTACCTCGATGCGCTGCCCGATCTTCAGAACCACGCCGCCGTTGGTGGCGAGCACTTCGGCCTGCTCCCGCGTCTCCGCTCCAGTGGCGGGATTGACGCGCACGATGGTCACTTCCCGGCCGACCGCCTTTTCCATGAGCTTCGCCGGCGTCAGCAGGTCGAAATCGAAATTCTGTTCGACGATGGCGATATCGGCGGCCGCGAGCGACACCGTCTCCGGACGGATCCGGGCCGAGACTCCCTCGAACTCGATGCGCTGACGGCCGCCCTTCACGTCGATGTCGCGCCGCTCCTGGACGAGGGCAAGGTCGTCGGTGTAAATCGTGATCGACAGGGATTTGTCGGCGGCAAAAACCGCCGGCGTGAGAAACGCCAGCCAGAGACAGCGGGCGGCGAGGAGGAGCGGGCCGGGCGGGCGGCCGTTACCGCATCGACACCACACGCTCGGTGGTGAGCGATTCCATCCAACTCTTGACGCGCTTGGCATCGGCAACCCGCGTGTACTTGCCCAGAGAATCCAGCAATACGATCACGACATTGCGGCCTTCGATCACGGCCTCCATCACCAGGCACTTGCCGGCCTCCGAGATGTAGCCCGTTTTCTGAACGATGATGTTCCAGGCGGGATTGGCCACCAGGTTGTCGGTGTTGTGGAACTCCACCAGATGACGGTGCACGCGCACCGTGTAGCTCTTGTCGGTGGAATACTCGCGGATGGTCGCATTGCGCGAGGCGGCGACCACGAGCTTGGACAGATCTTCCGGGCTCGCGATGTTCTCGCTCGACAGCCCCGTGGGGTCGTCGAAGTGCGCGTGAGTCATGCCGAGCGAGCGAGCCTTTACGTTCATGGCTCGAACCAGCGCGGGTACGCCGCCCGGATAATACGTCCCGAGCGCGTGGGCCGCCCGGTTCTCGGAGGACATCAGCGCCAGATGCATGAGGTCGCCGCGCGTGAGCACCGTACCCACCGTGAGGCGGGAAAAGTTGGTCTTGGGCAGCTCCGTCTCGGCTTCGGTGATCTCGAGCGGCTCGTCCATGGGCTGGCGGGCGTCCAGCACCACGAGCGCGGTCATCAGCTTGGTGATGGAGGCGATGGGCGCCGCAACGTCGGAATTACGGGAATAGAGGACCGACGAATCGCTCTGATCGAGGATGAGTACCGAACTTGACTTAAGCTTGGGGGTCGGAGCCACCTTCGCGGCGGCGGTCATGGCCAACCCGGTCAACAGCGTTCCGACCAGCGCCGCGAGAGGGGCGTGTCGTCCTCGATTCGTGAGTCCCATTTCTTTCCTAGCGGTGCCTGAGGACAGGTGTTACTTCAACATATGAAGGTAACCATATGTAAATCACGCCCCGGCGTGATCCAGCGCTAACTTTGCCATTAATCCTCTGAAACTCCAAACGGTTTCGCGTAGTGGATCCGCCGGATCTATACGCTGGCCTGAACACCGGGCGCTTTACGCAATTCCTTGTCGCGGTACATGCGGTGATCGGCCGTGCTCATGAGCTCGCGCATGTCGCGGCCGTCCTTCGGGAAAGTCACCACGCCGATGCTCACGCTGCATCGGATCATCCGAGACCGAAGATCGAGGGTGGTCTTGTAGACGTTGTGGCGGATCCGCTTGACCACGGACTCGGCGACTTCCTGCGAGGCGCCCGGCAACAGGACGGCGAACTCGTCGCCGCCGAAGCGGCCGGCTGTGTCGGTGCCGCGAATGCTTCGCTGCAGGCACTGGGCCACCAGCGTGATGGCGCTGTTGCCCGCCTCGTGCCCGAACATGTCGTTGATGTCCTTGAGCTTGTCGATGTCGACCAGGAGCAGTGCATACATGCTTCGATCGCGCTCCGCGCCCGCGTGCTCGCGCTGCCATACCTCGTTGAACATGCGCAGGTTGTAGAGCCCGGTGAGGGAGTCCGTCTGCGCCAGGTTCTCGATGCGCTCGCGAGCCTCGGCGATATCGGCGGAGAGCGTGGTGGTGAGGTACGCGACCAGCAAAAACGGCGCGAGCTGGCCGACGGCGCGGCTCGCGTAGACGAGTGAAATCACATCGAGCCCCGGCGTGGCGGCCGCCAGGAGCACATGGCAGAGCGCGATCACCGCCACTTGCGAGAGGGTGGTAAGCCTCCCCAGGGTGAGCGCACTCAGGATGATGGGCAGGAGGTACAGGTTGAACAGCGGGCTTGCGCTCTGGCCCGTGAACCAGAGCACCGCCGTGATGAATACCACCATGGACCAGGATTCGATCGAGAGGCGGGTCCTGGTATGTCCGGGAAAGAATCGGCGAGCGCGGAACGCCACGATGGCGAGCGCGAAGAGCAGCAGCAACCCGCAGATCGGCCAGGGCTCCTTGACCAGCGCCCCGGACCATACGAGCACCAGCGCCGCCAGTGCCAGGCAAAGGACTTCGATGGAACGGGTGCTGCGCACGCTAGTTCAGAGCGGAAGCGGACACCGCGCCGTGCCCGCTCACGGTCGGCGTCTTCAATTCCTGCACGGCCCGCTTGACCTCGGGATCCCTGTCGATGAGCGGCGCATCGGCCGGCGGCGGTACCGCAGGCGGCTTCGGATCCCGTTCGGTCTCGATGTCCGGCGCGATGCCGCGATGATTGATGGATACGCCGGACGGCGTGTAGTAGAGGGATGTGGTGAGCTTCAGGGCGCGGCCGTGATCCAGCGGCATCACCGTCTGAACCGAGCCCTTGCCGAAGGTGGTGCGTCCCATGAGGGTCGCCCGGTGATGATCCTTGAGAGCTCCGGCGACGATTTCCGCTGCGGACGCGGAACCGCCGTTCACCAGCACGACGATGGGGGCGCCGTTGAGCTCATCCCCCGGCGTCGCGCTCATTTCGAATCTGGATTCCTCCGTGCGGCCTCTGGCGCTCACGATCACGCCGGAATCGAGGAATGCGTCCGCGACGGCCACCGCCGCCTCCAGCACCCCACCCGGGTTGTTGCGCAGGTCGAGCACCAGTCCCTTCAAGGGCGCGTGGTTCGCGGCGCGCAAGGCTTTGAGCTGCGCGATCATTTCATCGCCGGTGGGATCGCTGAATTCGGCGATACGGACGTATCCGTAGCCCGGCGCCGCCATCTGGGAGCTCACACTGTGCAGCTCGACGCGCGAACGCTTGAGCGTCACCATGAGCGGCTCGGTCGATCCCTCACGGAGGATTCCCACTTTGACCGAGGTGCCTTCCTTGCCGCGCATGCGCCCGATGGTATCCGCCAGCGTCGTGGTATTGACCGGCACCCCGTCGATGGTCGCGATGACGTCGCCCGCTCGAATTCCCGCCGCCGCGGCGGGAGATCCGTCGAGAGGGGCCACCACCACGACTTCCCCGTCCTCCATCGACACCTCGATGCCGACGCCGGAGTATTCTCCCGAGCTCGAGATCTTGATGTCGTCGTACTCATCGCCGTCCAGATACGAGGAGTAGGGATCGAGCGAGGACACCATCCCGCGGATGGCGGCCTGCAGCAGTCGATGATCGTCGACCGGCTCGACATATTCCCGCTCGACGCGCTCGAGAACTTCGGCCAGGAGGCGCGCATCCTGCCAGGGCACATTCGGGTCCGCGGCGCGCGGCGGCGGCGATTCGTCCGCCCGGGCACCACCCGCCAGCCCCAGCGAGAGGCCGATCGACACGCCCAGCGCCAGGATCGCGACTTTCCGCGTTTTGGTGATCATCAGCCGGGCAGCATACGTGCGGGCGCGCCCCGCCGCCAGTTGCGAACATCGCATCTCAGGGAGTCCGCCTGAGCCACTCCTTGGGATCGACGGGTCGCACGCCCTGGCGTATTTCGAAATAAAGCTGCGGTGCCGCACCCCCCGCATCGCTCATCGCGGCGATGACATCCCCCGGCGCGACCGAGTCGCCTACCGATTTGTATAGAACTTCCGCATGTCCGTAGAGCGTCAGGTAATTGCCCCCGTGGGCGAGGATGAGCAGCATCCCCATGCCCTGCAGCCAGTCGGCGTATACCACCCGGCCGGAGAACGGCGCCCGCACCTTCGCGCCGCGGGCCGTCTCGATCAGGACACCGTTCGGGTGCACCGCGGTAGGCGCACCGTTGGTGCGAGTTTCGAGATAGCGCACCGTCATCTTGCCCGCGACCGGCCAGGGGAGCTTGCCGCGTAGCTGATCGAAATGCTGGTGCGAATCGACCGGGAAATCCTGAAGCACCCGGGCGAGCTCGGCGATGAGGCCCTCGACGGCCTGCTCCTGTCTATGCAGCCGCGCCAGTTCCTCGTGGCCGCTTTGTACCTGCTCGGCGAGCGCCGCCAGCGCCGCGCTCCGTTCGTGCCGCGCCCGCTCCAGATCGGAGACTTTGCGGCCGGCGTCGTCTCTCAAGGATTTGAGCTCTTCGGTCTGCCGCTCGATCTCGGCGACCAGATCCTGCAGACGCGCCTCCTCCCTGCCGATCTTGTCGATCTTCGCCGCACGCTCCTTCGCGAAATACCCGTAGTAGGTCAAGGTCCGGCCCGCCTCGGCCGGGTTGGTCTGATTCAGGAGCAGCCTCATCTCGTCGCTTCGCCCGAGCATGTATTCGGTACGCACCTGCGCCGCGAGCGCGGCCCGCTCGGAATCCAGCGCCGCGCGCGTCCGGCTTTGCTCGGCGCGAAGATCGCTGCGCTTGCGCGCTGCGGCTTCTTCCGCCGCGTCGAGCGTCTCGAGCCGCCGGCGTTTCTCGGTGATGTCGAGATCCGCCTCGCGCACGCGCGCGCTGAGGGCGTCGCGTTGCTTCAATTCGGCTCCCAGCCGGCCGGTCAGATCCGCGATGCGCTCGCGGACCGCCGCGAGCTTGGCCTTCGCCTGGGCGGCGTCCTTGGGAGCGGCCTCGTTGGCCGCCGCATACGGCGCCGCGGCATGCAGGCATGACACGAGGGCGGCGAGTCGAATCAAGCGTCTGATGATGGGATTCACGGCGTTCGAGGTCTTCAGGGCCGCAAGCATACAAGCCTTGTGGCCGCTGCTATACTTGCCGGCCCCAAATTCCTGAACCCCCTGGCATGCAGCGACTGCTCGAGTTCATTGGTCATCATCCGTATCTTGCCGGCGGGGCCCTCGTGGCCGCACTGGCCGTGATCGCCGTCGAGATCAAGGAACGTATCCAGAAATTCGCGGCCCTCTCCGCCGCGCAGGCGGTGCGTCTCATGAATCAGGGCGCACTGGTCATCGACCTGCGGCCGCAGGAGGCCTTCGAGGCCGGCCATATCGGCGACGCTCGGAACGTGCCGGCGGCGGACCTCGAGTCGCAGGCCGAGTCGCTCAAGAAGTGGCGGGATCGGACCGTGATTACCTATTGCGACAGCGGTGTGAGCGGCGCGGGTGCCGCCCGGACGCTCGCGAAGCTCGGGTTCACCAAGGTGTTCAACCTGGACGGCGGCTTGAACGCGTGGGTCAAGGACAACTTGCCCCTGATCAAGGGCTCGAGCGGCGGAAAGGCCAAATCCAGGTGAGCCCGCCGGCGATCGTCCTGTACGTCACCGGATGGTGTCCGTACTGCCAGCGGGCGCGCGCGCTCCTCGCCAAGAAGGGCCTCGAATTCACGGAAATCGATGTGGAGGAGGACGGGAAACTGCGCGAGGAGATGATCGCGCGGTCGGGGAGACGGACCGTCCCGCAGATTTTTATCGGCGATGCGTACGTCGGCGGCTGCGACGACCTTTTAGCACTCGACGGCTCGGGCGAGCTCGATCGACTAATCCAGGGGGCTTGATGAACGAGGTCAGTAACGAAGGGGCCGGGACGCCGATGGCGGGCGTGCAGGTGAGCTTGCAGAGCGTCTATTTGAAGGACTGCTCATACGAATCGCCGAACGGACCGCGCGTGCCCAACAACCAGAATTGGGAGCCGAAGTTCCAGCTCAACATGAACACCTCGGGCGACGAGCTCGCGCCTGACGTGCGCGAGGTGCTCTTGACCATCACGCTGGAGGCCAAGCAGGGCGACTCCACGCTATATCTGGTGGAAGTGAAGCAGGCCGGTGTCTTCACGATTGCCGGCGCTTCGCCGGAGGACATGAAGCGATTGATCGGAAGCTTCTGTCCGAGCGTCCTGTTTCCCTATGCCCGCGAGGTCATCTCGGATTTGATCACCAAGGGCGGATTCCCGAACTTCCTGCTCCCGCTGGTGAATTTCGACGCGCTGTTCGCACAGGCGTCGGAGCAGCCTCAGCCGGGGCTCGTCAACTAGACGCGGACCTCGAGGGGCACGGTCTCGACCATGCAGAGCCCGCTCCTAGCCCCGATGACCGTGATCGGCGCCGGCTCCTGGGGGACGGCGCTCGCCATTCAGTGCGCAAGAGCCGGACATCCCACCCGTCTCTGGGGCCGCGACGCGGCGATGCTCGAGGCGATGCAGCGCGCGCGGCGCAACGAGCGCTATCTGCCGGACGCGCAATTTCCGCAGAGCCTGGAAGCGGTCGCGGATCTGTCGCAGGCGCTGTCCGGCGCCCGCGATGTACTGGTTGCGGTGCCCTCGAGCGCCTTTCGCGCCGTTCTTCTGGAGATCGGGGCACATCTCGACGACGGCACGCGTCTCGCGTGGGCGAGCAAGGGTTTCGAGCGGCATACCGGGCTGCTCCCTCACCAGGTCGCCGCCGACGTGCTGGGCGATCGGCCGGGCGCGGTCCTGTCCGGTCCGACCTTTGCCCGCGAAGTCGGCGCGGGCCTTCCCACCGCCATGACCGTGGCATCGCGCGACGGTGAGTTCGCCAGGGAGCTGGCGCTGCGTCTGTCGGGGCCGCAGTTTCGCGCCTATACCCAATCGGACATCGTCGGCGTCGAGGTGGGCGGCGCCGTCAAGAACGTGATCGCCGTCGGCTCCGGAATCGCGGACGGCATGGGCTTCGGCGCCAACACCCGGGTGGCGTTGATCACCCGTGGGCTCGCCGAGATGATGCGGCTCGGCCTCGCGCTCGGCGCGCAGCGCAGGACCTTCATGGGGCTCGCGGCGCTCGGCGATCTGGTGCTCACCTGTACCGACGATCAGTCCCGCAACCGCCGCCTTGGGCTGGCGCTCGGCCGCGGGCGTTCGCTCGAGGAGGCTCAGCGCGACATCGGCCAGGTCGTCGAGGGCGTCACCGCGGCTTCCGCGGTGCGCCTGGTGGCCGAGCGCGAGGGGGTGGACATGCCGATCTGTCTGGAGGTGTATCGCGTCATGCACGAGGCGCGGCCGGTGCGCGACGCGCTGCAGGCGCTCATGGGTCGAGAGGTGCGGTCGGAGACGGAGTGAGTAATGCCGCGAGCCTCGGGATGGCCTCGCGCGCCATATTTATATATTGCTGATCGCGTTCGATACCGATGCTTTGGTACCCCACCGCGTTTGCTGCCGCCAGGGTCGATCCGGACCCCGCAAATGGATCGAGAACCATACCTGTGGCCAGAGGGAGCGATGCCCGCACTATATTCCTGAGAAAGGCTTGAGGCTTTAGCGAGGGATGTGGAGCGATCGCACGCTCGCGCCGGGGCGTGGGGCTGGATTGAATCACGTCCCCGAACGGACGTTCGGGGCACGGCCGCCGAAAGCCCCCCGTTCCCCATTTTCGCAAATTATCTTGGACTCGGCCGTCGAGCGGATGGCGAAGGATGACCCAAGGCTCGAACATCGATCGTGGCATCACGCTTATACCACTGAATTCCTCGTGAGCGTTCTTGGGCCGGTCCCCGCCTCGCATGGTCATCACCAGGCGAGACAGATACCCTCGATTCTCCAAGCCCGCGGCGGTCATGGCGTTCGCCACGACATGAACCAACAGTGGATTGCTCGCAACCAGTACGTTCGCTCCCGGTACGGTGACCCGCAGCGCCAATTTCGCGAACTCGAAAAAGAAATCGTGCAACGCGGCTCGATGGCCATTATTCAATACGGTGAAGCGAGGAAGGGGTGATCGGCGGTGGCCATCGAAGGAGGGAGGAATGCGCCAGACGCCCCCGCTGCCGCTGCGCAGCTTGGCCTGTTCTGCCTCTGTGTATTCGATCAGGCCGTAGGGCGGATCAGTGACCACCGCGTGGACGGAGTGCGGTTTGCATTCTTTCATCCAGTCCAAGCAGTCGCCATGCAACAGGGTCGCAGCGCCGATTTTGACCGACGGCAGCACGATACTTACTCCGGGGCCGAGAAGAAGCCCAGTTGCCGCCATGCCTCGTAAACCACGAGCGCCACGGCATTGGACAGGTTGAGGCTGCGGCTCCCCGGCCGCATCGGAATGTGGAGCGAGTGCTCCGCGCCGATCCGCTCGCGCACGCTGTCGGGCAGACCGCGGGTCTCCGGACCGAACACCAGCGCATCGCCCGCGCGAAATCCAAAGTCCGCGTAGCAGCGGCGGCCTCCCGTCTCGACCGCCATGATGCGCGCGCCGCCGAGCGCCTCGAGACACGGCTCCATGCCGGCGTGGACTTTGACCTCCGCGAGATGGTGATAGTCGAGCCCGGAACGCTTCAGGCTCCTGTCGTCGAGACGAAATCCGAGCGGCTTGACCAGGTGCAGCGCGGCCCCGGTGTTGGCGCAGAGCCTGATCACGTTGCCGGTGTTCGGAGGGATCTCCGGCTCGAAGAGCACGATGTGAATCATCCGCGATCGACGACCACGCGCTGCGTCGGGTAGGCGAACTCCACGCCGAGCCGGCGAAACTCCTCGACGATGCGGAAATTCACGGCCTGCTGCAGGTCCAGCAGCGGATTGAGCTTCGGCTGCTGTACGAAATACGACAGCTCGAATTGCAGCGAAGAGTCGCCCAGCGTGGCGAAATGACAGCGCTCGAAACGCACGTTCTCGTGCTCCCGGACGATGCCCTCGAGGAGCTTCGGAATCGCCCTGAGCTTCTCCGTGGGCGTCGCGTAATCGACGCGAACGGTGGCCAGAGCGCGCTGCTCCGGGGCGCGGCCGAAGTTGCGCACCCGGCTCTTCAGAATGTCCGCGTTCGACAGCACGATCTGCTCGCCGGTGTCGCTGCGCATCCGGGTGCTCTTGATGCCGATGCGTTCCACGGTACCGGCGAACGCGTCGATCACCAGCCGGTCGCCGACCACGAAGGGCTTGTCGAGCGCGATGGACAGGGAGGCGAACAGGTCCCCGAGCACGCTTTGCAGCGCGAGCGCCACGGCGACGCCGCCCACACCCAGGCCGGCGAGCAAGGCGGTGATGTTGATGCCGAGATTCTCGAGAGCGACCAGCGTCAGGAGCGACCAGATCAAGAGGTGCGCGACGAAATTGATGATCTCGAGGGAGCCGGCGAAGGTGCGGTCGGGGCCGCGCTCCATTTCCTTGAGCTCGAGGTAGAATTTGAGGGACCGCGCGGCCCAGAGTCCGATCTGCAGGAGCACCAGCACCACGACGACATTGTCGACGACGCGCTGGATCTTGGGCGGGAAGCTCAGGTCCTCCTGCCCCACGTAAAGCGCGAGCGCCAGCACGAAGAACTGCTTGGTATTGCCGAGCAGATAGAAAGTCAGACGTATCGGCGTCGGGTGGCCCGCCGTGGAATACTGCTTGTAGCGGGTGAAAATCACGCGGCGGACGACCGAGAGTCCGATCCAGACGGCCGCCGCCAGCAAGCCCGCGACGATCCAGTCGGCGAGCGAATTACCGAAGACGACGTGCTCGGAAAGCCCCAGGGTCTTCTTGAGGAAGTCAGCCATGATGGGGCGCGATTATAGGCTGCCCGCAAGTTCGGCCGCGCACGCGGCTAGTTCGCGTCCTCCATGCCGAGCTCCTTCATCTTGCGAGACAGCGTATTGCGGCCCCAGCCCAGGAGCTTCGCCGCATTCTGCTTGAGGCCATCCGCCTTGCGCATCGCGGCGCGGATCAGGATGCGCTCGACCTCGGGCACCGCCTGATCCAGCAGACGCCGCGTACCGGAATCGAGCTCGCGCTCCGCCCAATGCGAGAGCTTCGCGGCCCAGTCGTGACTGGCGGAGCGGCCCGCCGGCACCCCGCCCAAGTCCGCGGGAATGTCCTCGGTTCGTATCTCGCGGCCGGGCGCGGTCACCGTGAGGCGGCGGCACGCGTTCACGAGCTGGCGGACGTTGCCGGGCCAATCGAAGGTAATCAGCGCGGTTTCCGCGGGCGCGGTCAGGAGCTTGGGCTCGACGCCGAGCTCCTGGCCCGCGACGCTCAAGTAGTGCTGCAGAAGCTCCGGAATGTCCTCGCGGCGCTCGCGCAGCGGCGGAATCTCGATGCGAATCACGTTCAGCCGGTGCAGCAGATCTTCCCGGAAGTGGTCCGATTTCACCCGCTGCTCGAGATCCTGGTGAGTCGCGGCGATCACGCGCACGTCCACTTTGACCGGCGTTTGCCCGCCGACCCGGTAAAATTCGTTCTCGGCGAGGACCCTCAGGAGCCGCGTCTGCAACGCCGGCGACATGTCGCCGATCTCGTCGAGGAACAGTGTTCCACCGTCGGCCTGCTCGAAGCGGCCGCGGCGCAGCGCATCGGCGCCGGTGAACGCACCTTTTTCGTGGCCGAACAATTCCGATTCCAGGAGATCCGCGGTGAACGCCGCGGTGTTGAGCGCGACGAAGGCCTTGTTCGACCGCGGGCTGTGGCGATGCAGGGCGCGCGCGACGAGTTCCTTGCCGGTGCCCGACTCGCCGGTGATGAGCACCGTCATGCTGGAGCGGGAAAGCCTGCCGACGGCGCGGAACACCTGTTGCATGGCGGCCGCCTGGCCGAGGAGCTCCGGAATACTGCGCCGCGCGGCATCGACGTCGATCGACACCGTCGCCTGCTGCGCCGCGCGGCGCACGAGCTCCACCGCCTTGTCGATGTCGAACGGCTTCGGCAGATACTCGAATGCGCCGCCCTGGTAGGAGGCGACCGCGGCATCGAGGTCCGAATGCGCGGTCATGACGATGACCGGCAGTCCGGGGCGCGACACTTGAATGTCCTTGAGCAGATCCAAGCCGCTTCTGCCCGGCATTCGGATGTCGGTCATCAACACGTCGGGAGCGTTCGAGCGCAGCGCCGTCAGCGCGTTATCGGCCTGATCGAAACAGCGCGCGGACATGCCGCTGCCCTTCAGCGCCTTCTCGAGCACCCAGCGGATGGAGGCATCGTCATCGACCAACCAGACCTGAAGCGCCTTCGGGTTCATACACCATCCATCGGAAGATAGATCACGAATATCGTTCGGCCCGGCGCGCTATCGAACTCGATCAAGCCGCCGTGGCGGCTCACCAGATCCTGCGCGATGCCGAGCCCCAAGCCGGTGCCGTCCGTGCGGCCCGACACCAGCGGGTAGAAAATCGTGTCGCGGATCTCCGGCGCCACGCCGGGGCCGTTGTCCTCGAACTGAATCGAAGCGACCAAGCGGTGACCGCGCCCGCCGATACCGACATTGCCGGCCACGCGGGTGCGGAGCGTCAGGCGCGGGTTGTCCACCCGGGCGCTCGACAGCGCATGGATGGCGTTGCGGCCGAGATTCAACATCGCCTGGATGATGTGGTTCGGGTCCACCGTCAGCGCGGGCAGGCTCGGATCGTAGTCGCGGTCCACGGTCACGCCTTCCGATGCCTCGCTCCGCAGCAGGTGATACACGCGCTCCAGGAGCTCGTGCACGTTGACGAGCTGCTTCGCGGGCGGGCGTCCCGGCCCCAGCATGGAGTCGAGCAGATGGGTGAGCCGATCCGCTTCCGAGATGATGACGCGAGTGTATTCGCGCAACGCCGGATCGAGCAGCTCGCGCTCGAGCAGCTGCGCCGCTCCGCGCAACCCCCCGAGCGGATTCTTGATCTCATGCGCCAGCTGGCGGACCATGAGGCGGCTGCCGCCCAGCTGTGCGAGCAAGGCATTTTCACGGGTGAGCCGCTTGTGCTGGGTGATGTCCTCGATTTCCAGGAGCAGACATCCGCCGGGCGACCCGAGCGCGGCCTCGGTGACCGCGCAGTCGAGAATTCGATCGGTGCCGCCCGGCGCGGGCCATGCGAGCTCGCGTTGCACGACGCCTTCGCCGCCGTGCTTGGCGCGTTCGAACAGGGGCAGCAGGGTCTCGGCGCCGCGGCTCAAGTCGGTGATCCGGCGGCCGAGTGCTTGATTCGGGGAGAGGCCGAGAAGGGTTTGCCCGGCTGCGTTCAGATACGTGACTTGATAATCGCGATCGAGCACGAAGACGCTGGTCACCAGGGAATCGAGGAGCTCGGTGCCCTCGATGTGCAGCGCCTGCATCTTCAGGTCAGCGGCCAAGCGGTGTGCACGCCGGCCGGGAAGCGAGGCCGCCTATTTGTGCTGGGGCGACAGGACGCTCGGACGCAGGACGTTGAAGGTCACGGGATCGGCGCTCTTGGTGGCTCCCGACTCGGCATCGGTCAGAGTGGCCGACAGCGTGTAGGCGCCCCGAGGCAGGTCCGGCAACGTGAAATGCGTGGCCCCTGCGGCCTCGGCAACCGGCGAGCCGTTCAAGCTCCAGGAAATGGAAATCGGTCCACCGGGCTCCAGTTCGGGTTCCACCGCCGCACTGGCATACATTGCTTCGGACCCCGAGAACGTCTGGTTCGGTGCCGGGGAGGCGATCGATATCCGCATGGAGTCGAGGCGCGCGACCGCCTTGGGCGTTTCCGGCGCGGGAGCGCTCGGCGCCGCTGTGTTCAGAATGCCGCGGGAGGAACCGCTGCCGGTGAGGATCTTCTCCGCACCCGGCACCGGCTGATCCGAAAAATGCACCACGCCATCGGCATCGGTCCATTTGTAGACGACCGCAGCCCGAAGCAGGAGCGGCGCCGAGAGGACGGAGACCAAGCCGTAGGCAAGCCATGATCGGCAAAGGCGCATAACTCGAAAGCATAGTCCTATCGCCTCCCGGCCTCAAAACCGGGTGACGGCGGCGTGACCGCCGTCACCCTTGTCGCTCTGGGGATCGAACGCACCTCACAGGCTGTAATACATCTCCATCTCGACGGGGTGCGTGGTCATGCGCAGGCGCGTGACTTCCTTCATCTTGAGCTCGATGTAGGCGTTGATCAGGTCGTCCGTGAATACGCCGCCGGCTTTCAGGAAGCCCCGGTCCCGGTCCAGGTAGTCGAGCGCCATGTCGAGCGAGTGGCAGACGGTCGGGATCTTCTTGTCTTCCTCGGGCTCCAGATCGTACAGATCCTTGTCGGCCGGGTCGCCGGGATGGATCTTGTTCTGGATACCGTCGAGGCCCGCGAGCAGCATCGCCGCGAACGCAAAATAAGGATTCGCGGTTGCGTCCGGGAAACGCACCTCGATCCGGCGGGCCTTGGGATTGGACACCCAGGGAATGCGGATGGACGCCGACCGGTTGCGCGCGGAGTAAGCGAGCTTTACCGGCGCTTCGAACCCCGGCACCAGCCGCTTGTAGCTGTTCGTGCTCGCATTGGTGAACGCGTTGATGGCTCGCGCATGCTTGATGATGCCGCCGATGTAGTAGAGCGCGGTCTCGGACAGTCCGCCGTACTTGTCGCCGGAAAACAGCGCTTTGCCTTCCTTCTGCAGCGATTGGTGCACGTGCATGCCTGAGCCGTTGTCGCCGACGATGGGCTTCGGCATGAAGGTCAGCGTCTTGCCGTAACCGTGAGCCACGTTCTGCAGCGCGTACTTGAGGATCTGCACCTCATCGGCTTTCTTGGTCAGGGTATTTGCGGCGACGTTGATCTCGCCCTGACCCGCGGTGGCGACTTCGTGGTGATGGACCTCGAACTTCAAACCCATTTCCTCGCAAGCCAGGGACATGGCGGTGCGGATATCCTGTTGCGAGTCGGTCGGGGGGACCGGGAAATAGCCGCCCTTCACGCCGGGGCGATGCCCCCTGTTGCCGTCTTCGTATTCTTTGCCGGAGTTCCAGGCACCCTCGTAGGAGTCCACCTCATACGAGCACCCGTTCATGCTCGAGCTGATTTTGACGTTGTCGAAAATGAAGAATTCATTTTCGGGACCGAACAATGCGGAGTCGGCAATACCGGAGGCCTTCAGGTGAGCTTCGGCGCGTTTTGCCAGAGACCGCGGATCGCGCTCGTAGCCTTGCATGGTCATCGGCTCGATGACATCGCAGCGTAAATCGACCGTGGTCTCCTCGTAGAACGGATCGATCACGGCCGTGGAGGGGTCGGGCATCAGAATCATGTCGGACTCGTTGATTCCCTTCCAGCCCGCGATCGACGAGCCATCGAACATCTTGCCGTCGGTAAAGAATCCCTCATCCACGAGCCGGGTGGGGATGGTGACGTGCTGCTCTTTGCCGAGAGTATCGGTAAAGCGGAGATCGGCGAATTTGGCCTCTTTTTCCGTTATTAATTTTAGAACATCGGCGGGAGTCATTTGCGTCCTCGCGAATTGGTGAAACTTCTGGCCGGCGAGCGCCGGGTTCCCCGGTCATTGCAGCTTATGTGCCAATAGGGTGCGTATACGGATCAAGCACTTGCGGTGCACAGGGGGATTATTGTGCACCATAGAGGGGCAATGCAATCCCATGATGCATCCTTATAGTGCGAAGGAGTAGAAATTGGCTGTTGGGAAGCCGAAGAAATGCCGGCTAGGGTGCCCTGATGATCCAAATCAGTGCACATTTGTCCTCGCTTTTGCAACGCGGGACAGCCCGAGCGGCGCATCGCTATACTCCCGCGGATGGCCAAATCGCTTCAGGCGCCACCGCGCACATTCCAGGATCTGATCTTCGCCCTCCAGCGCTACTGGGCGGAGCGCGGGTGCGTCATTTTGCAGCCCTACGACATGGAAATGGGGGCGGGCACCTTCCATACGGCGACGTTCTTGCGCGCGGTCGGACCGGAGCCGTGGAGCGCGGCCTACGTTCAGCCCTCGCGCAGACCCACCGATGGCCGGTACGGCGACAATCCCTTCCGGCTCCAGCACTACTACCAGTTCCAGGTCGCCATCAAACCCTCGCCGGACGATTTCCAGGAGCTTTACCTGGGCTCTCTCAGTTCGCTCGGCTTCGATCCCCTGGTTCACGACATCCGCTTCGTGGAGGATAACTGGGAATCGCCCACGCTGGGCGCCTGGGGCCTCGGCTGGGAGGTGTGGCTGAACGGCATGGAAGTCTCCCAATTCACCTACTTCCAGCAGGTCGGCGGCCTCGATTGCCGCCCGGTGATGGGCGAGATCACCTATGGGCTCGAGCGTCTGGCGATGTACATCCAAGGCAAGGAAAGCATTTTCGACATCCTGTGGACCGACGGGCCGTCCGGTGCGGTCACCTACGGCGACGTGTTCCACCAGAACGAGGTCGAGCAGTCGGCCTACAACTTCGAAAAGGCGGACACGGCGGTGCTGCTGGGCCAATTCGAGACGCATGAGATCGCGTGCCGAAATCTCCTCGCCGACAAGCTGGTGCTTCCCGCCTATGAACAGATGGTGAAGGCCTCGCACTCCTTCAATCTGTTGGATGCGAGGCGGGCCGTGTCGGTCACGGAGCGCCAGCGCTACATCCTGCGGGTGCGGACCTTGGCTCGCGCGGTAGCCGAAGCCTACCTTGCGAGCCGGGAGGCACTCGGCTTCCCGCTGATCAAGAGCTCAGGCCCGCGAGCTGCTTGATGGAAAAGCGCGACCTGTTGTTCGAGCTGCGTACGGAAGAGCTGCCGCCGCGAACCCTTCAGGCCCTCTCGACGGCGCTGACCGAAGGCATCGTCAAAGGCTTGGACACCGCCGGCATCGCCCACGGCAAGGTACGCCAGTTCGCGACGCCGCGCCGGCTCGCCGCGCTGGTGTCGGGGTGTGCCGATGCGGCGCCCGACCGGCAGGTCGAGCGGCGCGGGCCGCCGGTCGCGAATGCCTTCGATGCCGAAGGGCTTCCGACGCAGGCCGCCAGCGCATTCGCCCGCAATTGCGGCGTCCCGGTCGGCGAGCTGGAACGGCTGGTGACCGACAAGGGGGCATGGCTGGTGTTTCGCGGCACGGAGCGGGGCGCTTCGACCGTCGCGCTGCTCGCGGGAATCCTCCATGCCGCCATCGCCGCGCTGCCCATCGCGCGGCGCATGCGGTGGGGGGCGGGCACCACGGAGTTCGTGCGCCCCGTGCACGGTGCCGTTCTCTTATATGGCGAGGAGGTCGTTCCGGTCGACGTGCTCGGGCTCGCCACCGATCGGCTGACCATCGGACATCGATTCCACGCTCCCCGGCCGATAGCGCTCAAATCGGCGAAGTCCTACGAATCGCGCCTGAAGAGCGCCAAGGTCGTGGCGGATTTTGCAGTCCGCCGCGAGCAGGTGCGCGCCGGCGTGGCGGCCGCGGCGCAGGCGACCGGCGGCTCGGCGCTGATCGAAGAGGCACTCCTCGATGAAGTCACGGCGCTGGTCGAATGGCCGGTCCCCATCACCGGGCGCTTCGACGAGCGGTTTCTGGCGCTTCCCAGGGAAGTGGTGATTGCGACCATTCAGGATCATCAGCGCTATTTCGCCGTCGAGGGACCGGACGGCAAGCTCACCGGCGGGTTCGTGACGGTCAGCAACATTCAAAGCCGCGAGCCCGACAGAGTTCGGGAGGGCAACGAGCGCGTCGTCCGCCCGCGCCTGCGGGACGCGGCGTTCTTCTGGGATCAAGACCGCAAGGTGCCGCTCGAGCTGCGCGCCGCGGACCTTTCGGGAGTGACGTTCCAGGCAAAGCTCGGCAGCTATGCCGACAAGACCGCGCGAGTGAAGTCGCTGGCGGTGACGATCGGGCAGGCTGTCGGCGCGGGCACGGGCATCGACACCGCGGCCGAGCTCGCGAAGGCCGATCTCCTGACCGCCATGGTTGGGGAGTTTCCCGAGCTCCAGGGCATCATGGGGCGCTATTACGCGGAGGCCGAGGGGTATCCCGAGGAGGTCTCGCGGGCTATCGAGGAGCACTACCGGCCGAGGTTCGCCGGCGATTCGCTGCCCTCCTCGAGGATCGGCCAGGCGCTCGCGCTCGCGGACAAGATCGACACCCTGGCGGGTATTTTCGCGATCGAGCAGCGACCGACCGGCGCGAAGGATCCTTTCGGGTTGCGCAGAGCGGCGCTCGGGATCCTCAGAATCCTGCTCGAGTGCCGGCTCGACCTCGATCTCGACGCGCTGATCGATGCGTCGGCCGCGGCACAGCCGGTGCAAAGGGCGCAGACTTCAAGGGAGGTGTCGGATTTCATCGGCGATCGGCTGCGCGGGCTGCTCACCGAACGCGCGGATGGCGTCACGACGGAGATGGTCGAGGCGGTATTGGCGAATCGGCCGGTGTCGCCCGTCGATGCCGAAGCGCGGCTCCAGGCGCTGCGGGAATTCCTGCTCCTGCCGGATGCCGGCGTGTTGACGGCGATCAACAAGCGCATCGGCAACATCTTGAGGAAGGCCCCGCCGGCCGAGAGCAGGGCGGTGCAAACGCAGCTGTTCAGCGAGGCGGACGGGCCCGAAGCGCGGCTCCATCGCGTCGTCGGCACGCTCGCAGATTCGATCGGCGAGGCGGTCGCGGCACGCCGCTATGCCGAACCCTTGAGAGCGTTGATCGATCTCAACGGCCCGGTCGGTGATTTCTTCGAGCGCATCATGGTGATGGATGAGAATCCCGAGCGGCGCGCCAACCGCCTCGCGCTGCTTCGCGACGTGCAGCGCTTGCTGGGAAGCGTGGCCGATCTGTCGCGCCTTCCCGGTTAGCTCCACGTGCAGCTTCTGCTGTCGCTCCTGTTCACCACCTATTTGATGATGTCGGCGCTCGCGTGTGGCGGCTTCATGGCGCTCTGCTTCTTTGCGCCGCATCGCCTGCAGTTCGCCATGGCGCGCCGGTGGGCGCGCACGAGCCTCTGGATGCTGGATCGTCTCTGCGGTCTCAACTTCACCGTCGAGGGCCGCGAACGAATTCCTGCGGGCACTCATATCGTGATGAGCAAGCACACCTCGGCGTGGGAGACCGTCGCGCTGTTCGTCATCTTCCCGCCCCAGGTATGGGTGCTGAAGCGCGAGCTCCTGTGGATTCCGCTCATGGGTTGGGGGCTCAGATTATTGCGGCCCATCGCGATCGACCGCGGCGCGGGGCATCGGGCCGTCAATCAGGTCATCGAGCAGGGCCGGCAGCGGCTCGCCGACGGTCTCTGGGTCATCATATTTCCCGAGGGCACCCGGGTGGCGGTGGGCGAGACCCGCAAGTACGGCTTGAGCGGCGCTCTGCTCGCCGCGGCGGCCGGGAGAATGGTGGTTCCGGTGTCGCACAATGCCGGCGAGTTCTGGCCGCGCCGCGGCATCCTGAAGAAGCCGGGCACCATTCGCGTCATCATCGGCGAGCCGATCGGCGCCGCCGGAAAGGATCCCCGCGACCTCAATGCGGAAATTCGCGACGCCATCGAGGGCGGCCTGAGGCGCATCGCAAACGCGGCCCAATGAGGGCGATTCGCGGCACCATCGGGAGTGACGGACGCCGGTATCAGATACTGCCGGATTCGCCGGCGCGCTCGACGCCGGCGGCCGTTTGCATCGCCCTGCGCCGTCTCAGCATTCCGATGGCGCGATCCATCAGATGTCCGAGCACGAACGCGGCGACGGCCTGCAGGGAGGCGCCGATGTTGTCGGGCGAACGGTGAAGGTAGTGCGGCGCGAACAAGAGAATCAGGGCGTAAATGATCCAGGCCACCATCAGTAGAGGGCCGCGCCCCGTTCTGGTCTATCGCCATCCTTTACGAATTTCGAGGGACACGTAGCGGCCGACGGCAGAGGCGTTTGTGCCGTCAAATGGCACCGCGGATCGACCGATCGCGATATCGCCGGCAGGAATGGCTAGAAACGGAGGCCTTCGATCAGCGAGGTTTTGTATATTCAAGACGAAGCTAAGGCCGCGCCATAGCATGCTCGCGTGGGGCGGGATGTTTACCTTTAACGTGAGATCCTCGGTCGTCCACGACGCGATGTCCTGTGCTGGACTGAAGAGCGTGTTCTGGTAAGCGCTCGTATGATTGAGCATGAGATCGGCGGCTAAGTTGCGGTACTGCCAAGTGATTCCACCACGCAGGCGAAATTTCGGCGGTTCGGCAATGGTATTCGTTACATTCGTCACTTGCGGAAAATATGGCTCAACGGATGTGCGATCCACGAGCAGATAATTGCCGGAGAATGAAAGCTCCCATCGTCCGAGACCTCCTGCATCATACGTGTACTGACCATCCATGCGAACGCCCTGTTCGACTGTCGTTGCCGCGTTCGCGAGTTGGTTGTCGATGATGGCGGTGACCCCCGCGGGTCCAAGGCCTGCGCCGTCCTGTTGAAATCTGGGAGCCTGGAAAAACGGGAGTACCTGATCGAGGCTGGGATTTAGACCGTAGAGAGAGAATAACTGAGGCTGCGCCCCCAGTGGCTCCGCTTCGATGTTCTGAGACTGGATGCGATTGTCGTAGGTGACGTTGAAATAGGTCATCGACCCCCGAATTTGCGGCCGGCGAATCGGTGCCCAATCAATCCCCGCCGTGAATGATTTGGACCTTTCAGGCCGCAGGTATTGACTGCCTCCGTTGATAACCAGAGCGTCGGTGGGCTTTCCTCCCGGCGTACTGCTCGGGAGAAGAGTCGTGTATGACGTCGTGGAGGCGTCGAACTGCGAAATCAACGGGGCTTTGAACGAGGTGCCTTGAGTGCCTCGCAGGGTGAGTCCGGGTGTGGGCTCCCAAGTCCACCCCCATTTCGGATTCGAAGCAGCGCCAAAGTGGCTATAGCTATCGATCCGACAAGCAAAGGACAGATCCAATCGACGCGCGCCCGGAGATGAAAAATTATCGCCGAATATAGGAATAACCGTCTCCCCGTAGGCATTTAAGTCCGTTCGACCTTCAGAAACCGTCGGCAGGGGTTCAATGCTCGGGACAGAGCCGCGGAAAATCTCCGACCTGAATCCTCCCCCGAGCGCGAGTCGTAGGGCGCCCCCAGGCAAGCGCAGCACGGGGCCGCTTCCGGAGACATCAATATCCGCCACCTCGGAATCTGCAAGGAGAGCACTGTTGAAATGATCACCCGCCAGACCATCCGGAAATTCCTCCCCGCTTCTCCATTGATTCATGCTGGAGTACGCGGCGGAGCTGCTCACATGCCAGGCAGCGGGTAGGTCGCGGTCCACGGTGATCGCTGTTGAAGCGAGGTCAGCGTGGCCGCCGCCGATTTCGCTATTCGGAACGAAGCCACCGGTGCTCAGCTGCAGACCGCTCATCCGAAACTCTCGAGTGCTGTAGAGCCCGATGAACGAGAATGCCGTGTTTTCAAGGTTCTGCGTCGCCGAGAGGAAAAGACTTTGTCTATGATTTTCTGGGATCAGTGAGTACGGACCGTCTTCGGATCCGATCCAGCTTCTTTCGGAAGCATCGAGCCCTTGGCTGTCGTCATACTCGTAATCGAGGAGCACGTTACCACTCGACCAAGCGTGCCCCAGGAGCTGTGAGCCTGTGAACTGACCCGCACCTCCCGCCGTCGATTGCCCGTAACGAATGCTCGTTTCCGCGCCTTCCAGGGCGCGGCGGGTCACGATATTGACGACGCCCGCTACCGCATCGGAACCGTAAATGGCAGAGGCCCCGTCAGTCAGCACCTCGAGATGGTCAATCGCGCTCAAAGGTATCAACGACACGTCGACGATGGAGCCTTCGAGGCCTCCTGGGGCGATTCGATGGCCATCGAGCAAGGTGAGTGTCGCCCCTGGTCCTAATCCCAAGAGATCAAAGCCAGCGCCTCCGAAAATGTTGGTCGCTGCCCCCTGCTGAAGGCTACCGACGTTCCCGTTGGTATTTAGCGTTGCAAGTGAGTCGGCACCAGAAAAGTTCTCCAGCATGTACCGAGCCAAAGAATCTACCGTAGCACTTCCCAACTTGTCGAAGTCCTCCCGGTCGTAAGTTGACAACGACGCACCCACGGGAATCTCGCGGGCGATATGCGTTCCGGTCACCACGAGCTCCTTGAGCTCGTCCGGTGCTTTCGAGGAAGCGGCTAGATGGTCCGCCGTATCGGCTTTCGGATGGGCACCGGAAGCGCTCGTGTCGCTGGTCGGCCGCCTCTCGATCCGCGTGAGGCCATTGGGACCCTCGATCTGCGCGAAGCCCGTGCCCTCCAGGAGGACGGCGAGGGCAGCGCGGGGCGTGAGATCCCCTGCTACACCCTGCGAAACCGCACCCTTGAGACGCGATGCATCGTAGAGAAGCTCGATACCTGAGGCCTTCTCCAGAAGCTCCAAGGATGTGATGAGATCGCCGGCAACGATATCGAAGTGCTGCTTGGCCGCCGCGTCCGCCGCGGCCATTCCAGGCAGCGCGACGAGCAAGAGGCTCACGATGAACTCCATCAGAGCCAGTCGGCGAATCAAAAGCATGAGCATCGTATCGCGGAGTCCCGGGAGCCCCGGTTAGCTCGATCGCTTCGTCAGCACGATGCGGTCACCGCGTTCATCGACATTGATTGGGAAGCCGCTTTTCAGGAGCCAGAGAAATCCCTGGACATCATCCAGGCGGAAATGCCCCCCGATGCGAATCCCCGCAATGCTGGGATCCTCGATGAGCATTTTCCTGTGGCTGTATCGGTTGAACTTGGCGACCGCTTCGACAAGCGAGGTATCGCGAAAGAGGAGATAACCACTGCGCCACCCTAACGTTTCTTCAACTTCCATGTCTGTTGGATGACTGATGCGAAGGCCGGCTGCATCGAGTCGCGCCTCAGATCCAGCCGCCACTTCTTGCGGCGATTCGGCAGGCCGCTCGAGCCGGATTTTCCCTTCGGTGACCAGGACGATGAGACCGTTGCTGCCTCGCTCGACGTAGAACTGCGTCCCCACCGCGACGACCCGAGCGCGATCCACACTCACCACGAAGGGTCTCATGGGATCTTTCGCGACCTCGAAGTAAGCATCCCCGCTGATCAAGTCGATGCGGCGCTCGTCCGCCCTGACAGCCACTTCAATGTGGGTTCCGGTGTCGAGCGTGACGTGAGAGCCCTCCTCGAGCGGTACGGAGCGGACCTGTCCGACCTCTGTGCGATAACTGGTGCCTTGGTGAGCAACGTACCAGGAGGTCAAGCCGACTGCCGCAAGAACCACCAGGGCCATGACCATCGCGGCGGGTCTTCCTATTCGATGGGACCAAGTGCGAGGAGCGACCGCCGCAATCCGATGCATCTCGAGCGGAGGGTCTTTACGTTCATCCAGCCTCTCCCCGATCGAGAATCTCTCGGTCTCCTGAGGAAGCGAACGCCATAACCAAGTCCCCCGGTCTGGTATCGCACCTGGCGCACGATCCGTGGTCAGTGAGGCCAGTTCGCCGACTCGCTTCCAGGCCTCGCAGACGCGCAAGAACGCGATCCGGTGCGCGGGCGATTGCTCTAGCCAAGCGTCGAGCTCGCTTTGACGCTCCTTAGTCCACTCCTCCGCCTCCCTCTTGGCGAACCAGGCGGCGGCCGCGGCCTCAATCTCTGTGTTACTCATCGTCGGGCCCAGGGGATTTATCAGTGTCTTTGCCATCATCGGCGCCAAAGACCGCACGAGCGAGCAAGCGCATTCCGCGCGCGAGCTGACTCTCCACTGCCGCCTCGCGCAGCCCCAGGCGCTCCGCAGTCTGCCTCTGTGACAAGCCCTCGATCCGACGCAGCCACACGACGCTCCTACATTTGTCAGACAACGAATCGAACGCGAGCGCGAGGCTTTGAAGCTCTTGCCTCGCGCCGACGCGTCGCTCTGGGGACACCTCGTCCACGAGCGCATCGAGCGCTGCCTCATCCGCCGTCGGCTCAATGGATACGACACGGCTTCTGCGGATATGGTCGGTCAAGAGATTGCGCGCGGTGGCAAACAGGAACGCGCGAGGTGAGGCAGGCCGAGAATCTCTTGCCCTCTCATAGACACGAACATAGATGTCCTGTCGGAGATCCGGGATCTCTGACATGTTGGGCCAAACCCGATTCAGGTATCGAGTCAAGGCGACCTCGTGGGACAGGATCTGCTCTGCAAACCACTGATCGAAGGGCATGAGCACCGCCATAAGATACTGCACGCCCCGATCGAAATACACGGCACTACGGGGAAATTTCGCGCCGACCGCGACAGATCTCGCAGGCTCGTCCGTCTACTAATTATGGAGCCGCACAAAAGGGCTCCGAACCTTATCTATGCGCAGGGAAAATCGAGCGCAGGAGTTCTTTCGGCTTTTCTCGAGGGGACATCGCACCCACCCGCGCTCATGACATCCGCACTTGTCTATCAGATCCGCTACGACGCCTCTCAAGAAGTCGATCACGACTTATTTCTGTTGGATAACACGGCGAACGAGCGACCCGATTGGTTCGAGTATTGGACGATTCGGACTTTCCTTCGCACGCAGCCACTCGATGAGAACGCCCTTTACGGATTTCTCTCACCGCGCTTTAAAAGCAAGACGAATCTATCGGGCAGGGAGGTCCACGAATTCATCTGCCGTCACGGTGATACGGCCGACGTGCTTCTGTTCACGCCGAGTTTGCATCTCACCGCCTATTACCTAAACGTGTTCAAGTATGGCGATAGCTGCCATCCAGGACTCTTGGGCCTCGCCACTCGATTATTCCGCCGAATCGGCCGGCCTACGAACTTCGATACGTTGATCACGCACTCCGGCAACGAGGTCTACAGCAATTATTTTGTGGCCCGCCCGAGGTTCTGGCGGGCGTGGCTCGAGGTGACGGAGCAGATCTTCGAGATCGCCGAATCCAAGGATGATCCGCTCGGTATGGAGCTCCGCCGGCCGACCATGTATCGGGGCGGTGAGAGCGTTGAGATCAAGGTGTTTTTGATGGAGCGAGTCGCTACGTGGCTCCTCGCACGCGAGCCCCAATTCGTCGTCAAGGCCCGTGATCCGTTCATCGCCCGATCGCGGCTATACAAGCTCCCTGGAGCCATTGTTTGCGATGCCGTGAAGCTCGCGTATCAGCAAAATGGCCGCGGCCGAGAGTTCACAGATCTCTTTCGTATCGTAAGCCAATTCGCTCGGGTGCTGAGCCGCCTCATCCGACTGGGATCGTTCTGGCGCATTGAACCCGCGAGAAGATGTGTGGCGGCACTTGCGACCTATTGGAATCGACCGGAGCGGCCAGCATGAATGCCGCGGCGATGGCGGAACAGGGCGCACGCACTTCCCCGGCGCCTTGTCATTCGACATCCCTCAGATATCCAGGTTCGACACGTGCAGCGCGTTCTTCTCGATGAACTCGCGGCGGGGTTCCACCGCATCGCCCATCAACGTCGTGAAGATGTCGTCCGCGGCGACCGCGTCCTCGATGCGTACTTGCATCAGACGGCGCGTTTCGGGGTTGATGGTCGTATCCCAAAGCTGCTCGGGATTCATCTCGCCCAGACCCTTGTAGCGTTGAATGCTTTGGCCCTTCTTCGCCTCATCGAACAGCCAGCCGATGGCCGCCTTGAAGCTGCCCACTTCCTGGCGCGCCTCGCCGCGCTGGACGAAGGCGCCCGCGCCGATGAAGTCGCTCAAGGTGGCGGCGAGCTCGGCGATGCGCAGGTATTCGGCCGAACCGAAGAACTCGCGCGGAATATGCTTTTCCGAGGAGAGACCGTGCTCGAATCGCGAAAGGTCGATGCGATGGCCGCCGCCGGAGAGAGTATGCACGGACACTCGATAGCGGCGCGAAACGTCGTCGAGCGCATTCAACTTGATCTCGAGATCGCGGCACCAGTCCTTCAGGTCGTCGAGGCGATCGAATGCTTCGGTGCTGAGCGTCGGAACGTATAGGAGCTGTTCCAGGAATCGCTCATCGTAGCGGCGTGCCCAACGCTTGACGATGGCCTGAACCTCGACGTACTTGCGCGACAGCGACTCGAGTCCGGGACCCGACAACGGCGGCGCCTCGGAATTGACGTGTAGAGCGGCACCGTCGATGGCAGTGCCGAGCAGCAGCGCGTTCAGCTCGAAATCGTCCTTGACGTAATGCTCCTGCTTGCCTTTCTTTACCTTGTAAAGCGGCGGCTGCGCGATGTAGATGTGGCCGCGTTCTATGAGCACGGGCATCTGGCGGTAGAAGAACGTCAGCAGCAGGGTACGTATGTGGCTTCCGTCAACGTCAGCATCTGTCATTAAAATCACACGGTGATAGCGCAATTTGTCGACGTTGAAATCGTCGCGGCCGATGCCGCAACCGAGCGCGGTGATCAGCGTGCCGACCTCGACCGAGGCGAGCATCTTGTCGAAGCGGGCCTTCTCGACGTTCAAGATCTTTCCCTTGAGAGGAAGGATAGCCTGGGTGCGGCGATCACGTCCCTGCTTCGCGGAGCCGCCCGCCGAGTCTCCCTCGACCAGGAACATCTCGGAGAGCGCGGGGTCCTTTTCCTGGCAGTCCGCGAGCTTGCCCGGTAGTCCGGCGATATCGAGCGCGCCCTTTCGCCGCGTCATCTCGCGCGCCTTGCGCGCGGCCTCGCGTGCGTACGCGGCCTCCAGAATCTTGTTGACGATGGAGCGGGCTTCCTGCGGATGCTCCAGCAGGAAGTCCTCCAAGCGCTGCGCCACCACGGATTCGACCACGCCCTTCACTTCGGACGACACCAGCTTGTCTTTCGTCTGCGAAGAGAACTTCGGATCCGGCAGCTTCACGGACAGGATCGCCGTCAAGCCCTCGCGCGCATCGTCGCCGGTGGTGACGATCTTTTCCTTTTTCGCCGCGAGCTCTTTCTCGATGTACTTGTTGAGCGTGCGCGTGAGCGCCGCGCGATAGCCCGCGAGATGCGTGCCGCCGTCCTTCTGCGGGATGTTGTTGGTGTAGCAGTACATGCTCTCCTGGTAGGAGTCGTTCCATTGCATCGCTACTTCCACTTGCGTGTTGCCTTCGCGAGTCTGGAACCAGAGCACGGAAGGGTGCACGGGCGTCTTGCTGCGATTCAAGTAGCTGACGAAGGCGGAGAGGCCTCCTTCGTGCTGGAACACTTCGCTCTTTTCATCGCGCTCATCCACGAGCTCGATGCGCACGCCGGAGTTCAGGAACGACAGCTCCCGCAGGCGCTTGGCGAGCGTCTCGTAGTTGAACGAGATGTGGGTGAAGATCTGAGCACTCGGCTTGAATCGGAGCGTCGTACCGCGCTCCGCGGTGTCGCCGATGGCTGCGAGCGGCGCCACAGGTTCGCCCAATCGGTATTCCTGGCGATGGAGTCTTCCGTCGCGTCGAATAATCAGCTCCAGATATTCCGAGAGTGCGTTGACCACCGACACGCCCACGCCGTGCAGGCCGCCGGACACCTTGTAAGAGCTGTCGTCGAACTTCCCGCCCGAATGCAGCACGGTCATGATGACTTCGGCTGCGGAGACGCCCTCCTCGCTGTGGATATCCACCGGGATCCCGCGGCCATTGTCGGTGACCGTCACCGACTCGTCGGCGTGAATGGTGACCACCACGCGGTCGCAGTAGCCGGCCAGGGCCTCGTCGATGGCGTTGTCGACGACTTCGAAAACCATGTGGTGCAGGCCGCTCCCGTCATCGGTATCACCGATGTACATTCCGGGTCGTTTGCGGACGGCGTCGAGACCTTTTAAGACTTTGATTTTACTGGAATCGTAGACGTCGTTATCGGCCATGAATTGATCCTGCTGGATGACCGCTCATTCTACCAGTAACCGTCGTAAAACACGAGTCTGAACGGTGCAATAAAGACTTTTGATTCAATGGGTTACGACGGCAACCTTCGACGCCAGGGTTGCGGAAGGTCTTATGCACGGTGAGGCCAGGTGCGAGGCCTTTGAGTTAATGGCTCGCAAGAGCGTACCGACATCACACTGTCCGCCGACTCGCGCCGGAGCTGGTCGGCAACAGACGTTTCCGCGGAAACGTGCGCCACCACAGTCAAAGAGAATCAAGAGTCTCGAGAGGGCCGCCTTCGAGGCGGCCTCAATCAGGGTCGAATCCACGTGCCGGCGTCGCGATCCGAGTATCTGTGCCCTTCCTGTGGGAGCGTGGAGATTGTTCCACGTGGAACCATCACCGGGCGGACGCCGGGCTTAAGCCGACACGATCGCTCCCCGCTCCAACCGATATCGCCGCCCCGGCCGGCCGAACGCGCCAAATTCTGCCGGTGCCTCGTGCAGCGTGGTTACCACCAGCTGCAGCGGCTGCGAACGCACTTCCCCGATGAACGTCGTCAATCGTTCGACGTCCAGCTCCGCGGCGGGGTCGTCAAGCAATAGTACCGGCCGCAGCTCTGCGTCATCCCTGAATAGCTTGATCTGAGAAATCAGCAGCACGGCGGCGAGCAGCTTCTGCTGGCCACGCGATATCCGATCACGTGCTGGGGCGCTCTCGAGTTTTATACTCAACTCCGCCCGTTGGGGACCGACCTGCGTGGATCCGAGCTCCTGATCCTGGCGCCAGCTTCGCTCCAGCGCCTGGGCAAAATCAACGTCCCGCGACCACCCGTTGCGATACCCCAGGGTAAGCTCCAGACCTAAGAGCTTTGAGGCTACCTGCGCCGCGACGGGCGCCAGCAGCCCCACGTAGCGGGTCCGCGCATCCGTCAGGAGCAGTGCATACCGAATCAGCTCCGTATCCCACGCAGATACCACCGGCCTGGGCTGACCGGATCGAAGGGCCGCATTTCGCTGCCGCAGGACCTGATGGTACTTTTGCCAATGACTGACGAAGTTTGGTTCCACGTGGAACACTCCCCAGTCCAAGAAACGCCGGCGCCTGCTCGGACCCTCCTCGATCAGCCGGTGAACCTCGGGATCGACGATCTGCACCGGCAACGCGGCCGCGAGATCCGCCAACGACCCTACGCGCGCTCCACCCACCCGCGCGCGCACGCCCTCGACAGACGCCTCCACCCCCAAGGTCATTCGCCGACCGGCCACGTCGGTCTCTCCGACCACCAGAAGCCGCTCAGTCCCCGTTCGAATGAGATGCTCGAGCCGCCGGGTGCGAAAGGAGCGCCCGCGTCCGAGCACGTAGATGGCCTCGAGCAAGCTGGTCTTGCCCGAGGCATTGGGTCCGCTGATGAGTGTGAATTCGCTGTCGAATTCGAGTTCCCCCTGATGCAAGCAGCGGAAATCCGTCACTTGCATCCGGCGCAACGTCATCCGATCAGAGCCTCATGGGCATGACGACGTAGCGAGTAGCCGAGGTGCCGGGCGAGCGGATCAAGCAGCTGCTATTGCTGTCCGTGAGCCCCAATTCGACTTCCTGTCCATCAATGGCCGCCAGCGCATCGAGCAGGTAATTGACGTTGAAGCCCACCTCGAGATCGGCACCGTCATAACTCACCTCGATCTCTTCCTCGGCCTCTTCCTGTTCCGGATTATGGGCCTGAACCGTCAACACGTTCTTTTTCACGCTGATTCGAATGCCGCGGTACTTCTCGTTGGACAGAATGGCGGTTCTCTGTAGCGCTTGCCGCAAGGTATCGCGATCCGCCCGAATCGCAAACGCCGGCGCAGCGGGAATGACACGAGAATATTCCGGGAATCTGCCGTCAATCAGCTTCGATGTAAAGCGAATATCGCCGATCTGGGCACGAACATGGTTGGTTCCGATCGCGATGCCGGCGGTCCCGTCCGCCGTGAGCACACGCTGCAGCTCGAGCACGCCCTTGCGCGGGATGATGACTTGCTGGGTCGCCTTTGCCCTTTGTTCCAGGGCCGCCTCGCAAAGAGCCAGCCGGTGCCCGTCCGTCGCCACGGCCCGAAGGGTCTGACTGTCGATTTCCAACAGCATTCCGTTCAGGTAATACCGAACGTCCTGCTGCGCCATGGAAAAGTGGGTTTTCTCGAGCAGCCGCCCGAGATCCTTGCGCGGAATCTCGACCATCTGCTGAGAATTGATATCATCGATCACCGGAAATTCCGCGGCCGGCAGGGTCGACAGGCTGAAGCGGCTTCGCGCGGCCTTGATCACGACCTTCTCGCCTTCGACGCTCAGCGACACGGATGACTTCTCCGGCAGCGCGCGCAGGATGTCCAAGAACTTTCGGCCCGGCACCGTGATGTCGCCGGGCTGTTGAACGCTCACGTCGGTGGCGGCGACCAGCTCGACCTCCAGGTCGGTCGCGGTGATCGACAACCGACCTTCGGAGACACCCAGCAACACGTTCGCCAACACCGGCATGGTTTGCCGACGCTCCACGACGCCGATGACCGCCTGCAAAGGCGCCAGCAACTTCTCCCGCTCAACCGTCAATTTCATGCGATCACCCATCTCTAATTCTTAAAGATCTATCTTGAAGACATGATTACTATGATTATGAAGGGCTGTCATCTCTGTGAATAACCCAATATAACCCTTGATAATCAGTGAGTTAACCTTTCCAGGAACTCTGTAGGAATAGTCTGACAAGCAGGTGGATCCTGTAGTCCACCTGTGGATATCTTTCCCCCCATATTTCATCCACAGGTTCATCCCCTCATCCAGCCAGAGTTCTCAACAGGTTCATATAGTCCTCGCCGATGCGCCGCTCACTCTCGCGCAACTCCTTGACCCGGCGGCAGGCGTGCAGCACGGTCGTATGGTCGCGACCGCCGAATGCATCGCCGATTTCCGGCAAGCTGTAGTTGGTCAATTCCTTCGCGAGCGCCATGGCGACCTGACGCGGGCGTGCGATGGAACGGCTGCGCCGCTTCGACAAGAGGTCCGCGATTCTGATCTTGTAGTACTCCGCGACGGTCTTCTGGATATTCTCCACCGTTACCAACTTCTCTTGAAGGGCGAGAAGATCGCGCAACGCCTCCTTCGCGAACTCTACCGTGATCGGACGCCCGGTGAACTCACAGGTCGCCATGATCCGGCGCAACGCCCCCTCCAACTCGCGCACGTTCGAGCGGATGCGCTTGGCCACGAAAAACGCCACTTCCTCGGGCAGATCCACCTTGGACATCGCGGCCTTGCTCATCAGGATGGCCACGCAAGTCTCGAGCTCCGGCGGCTCTATCGCGACCGTCAACCCCCAGCCGAAGCGCGACTTGAGCCGCTCCTCGAGACCGTCCACTTCCTTCGGATATCGGTCGCAGGTGAGGATCACCTGCTGCTGGCTCTCCAGAAGCGCGTTGAAGGTATGGAAAAACTCTTCCTGCGAACGATCCTTCCTCGCAAAAAACTGGATGTCGTCGATCATCAGCGCATCGAGCGATCGATACGCCGTCTTGAAATCATTGATGGTGTTGTGCTGCAGGGCCTTCACCATCTCGCTCACGAAACCCTCGCTGTGCACGTACGCCACGCGCGCATCCGAGTGGCGTTCCTTGAGCTTGTTCGCCACCGCGTGCATCAGATGCGTCTTGCCGAGGCCGACGCCGCCATAAATGAACAGCGGGTTGTAAGCTTTGCCGGGATGGCCTGCCACCTGGATCGCCGCGGCCTTCGCGAGCTGGTTGCTCTTTCCCTCGATGAAGCTGTTGAACGTGAAGTTCTCGTTGATCGGACTGCCGAGGACGGTGGGCCCGCTGCGCCGCGGCCTGCCCGACACGGGTGCGCGCTGAGCGCCCGCGCCATTGACCACCCCGGCGGGGTTCACCGCCTCCTGACTGATGGCGGGGGGCGCGTTCTGCAGGGGGCTATCCATCGGCCGGGTTCCCACATCGAGCACCACATCGAGGATGGCGCCCTCCGCGAACTGATTGACCAGCTCCTTGATGCGGGTCAGCGAGTGGTCCCCGACCCACTTGATGACATAAGGGTTCGGGGCGAGGAGCCGCACCTCGCCGTCGCGCTCGATGGCCTGCAGCGGCCGCAGCCAGGTGTTGAACTGCTCTATGGGCAGCTCGCTCTCGAGCACGCGCAGACAGCGGTTCCATAGCGTCTCTGGCAAGAGCGCTCTCCTACAGGCGGCGGTTGGGGCAACTGAACGAAAGGGGGAGCGAGTCTAGCTCCAACCGAGCGAGGCGTCTATTGACACTTCCACGCTCGCTCAGTACCCTTGCCGCCTTTCGCAAATCGTCCAATTCCCCGGCTCAGTTCCTTGATTTGCCCCGTAGTTTTTCCTGAAAGTGTCTTATGAAACGTACCTTCAATCCGAGTAACTTGCATCGTGCCCGCACCCACGGTTTTCGTGCGCGAATGGCGACCAAGAGCGGTCGGCAAGTGCTTGCTCGGCGCCGTGCGAAGGGCCGCAAGCGCCTCTGCCCCTGACGTTTAAATTACCACTCGTCCGACCAAACTGACGTTCGAGCCGCGCAAGCGATTACACCAGCCGGCCGAGTTTCGCGCGGTGCGCCAGCGAGGCAGGCGTATTTCCGATGCTTACTTTATCGTGTCCGTACTCGCCAACCACGAATCCCATCCGCGCCTAGGGCTCGCGATCGCGACCAAGAGCTGCGGCAGCGCCGTCGCGCGGAACCTCATCAAACGGGTGGCGCGCGAGTCCTTCCGTTTGAACCAGTACGAGCTGCCCGCGGTCGATGTCACGATCGCGGCGCGGGACGCCGCGAGGCTGGCGACGGCAAGCGCGTTGCGCGCGAGCCTCGCCAAGCACTGGAAAAACATCGCGCGCCAGGGGTAGCCATGCGCCGAATCCTGATGGGCATCATTCGCATCTACCAGTGGACCTTGAGTCCGCTTCTCGGACCGCGCTGCCGTTTCTATCCGAGCTGCTCGTGCTATACCCATGAAGCGATCGAGCGTCATGGCGTGGTGCGCGGCCTATGGCTCGGCGCGAGACGCCTCCTCCGCTGCCATCCCTTTGTCGAGGGCGGCTACGACCCCGTGCCTTAAGACGAGAGCGCTCAATGGCCAATACCCGCATCATGCTTTGGTTCGCGTTCGCCGCGATCCTGTACCTCAACTACGAAGCCTGGATCCGCGACTACCAAACGCCCGCGCCCACCGCGGCCGTGACCATGCCGGCCGGATCCGCGGCCGCGCCGAAGTCTCTGGCCGATACGGTGCCGACGGCACCCAGTACGGCAGCGGCGCCCGGCACGACGCCAAGCACGGCCGCTGCCCCGAGCGCCGGTTCGGCGCCCGCGGCGCCGCCCTCACTCGATTCGGGCGCCGCGGCGCCCGGTGCCTCCATTCACGTCGTCACCGACGTACTCAGTCTGGACATCAATCTCAAGGGCGGCGAGATCGAGCGCGCCGACCTGATCCGGTACCCCGTGCACAAGGACGCACCCAACGTCCCGGTGCGTCTGGAGAACCGCGACCCGGGAACGCTGTACCTGCTGCAGACGGGTTTGATCGGCAGCGCCGACGAGGCCGCTCCCACCCATCTGGCGACCTGGACTTCCGCGAAGGACTCGTACGTGATGCCGGCCGGCGCGAACGAGCTCTCCGTGCCGATGACCTGGACCGACGGGAAGGGTCTCAACGTCACGAAGACGTTCGTGTTCAAGCGCGGCTGGTATGCGATCGACCTCACGTACCAGGTTCGCAATGACAGCCCGGCCGCTCGCTCGCTGGCTTCCTATGGGCAGATCCTGAGGCACTGGGAGCACGCGTCCCGCTCGTATTTCAATGTCGAGACGTATTCGTTCAAGGGCCCGGACGTTTTCGACGGAACGAGGCCTCGCGACCTCGGCGTCGAGAGCGAGGCGGACAGCAAGTTCAACGAAACCATCACCAATGGCTGGCTCGCCTCGCTCCAGCACCATTTCGTGTCGGCGATCGTGCCTCCTCCGAATCAAGCTTTTGACTACCGCTTGAAGGTGCTCGGGCACGAATATCTCTTGAGCGCGACCGGCCCCTTCCAGCAAATACCGGCCGGCGCGAGCGCCGAATTTCAAGAAAAGCTGTTCGTGGGCCCGAAATTGCAATCCCAGCTCGCCGTTACCGGTCCCCGCCTGGAACGCACGGCCGATTACGGGCGTTTGACGGTCATCGCCCAGCCGCTGTTCGGGGCGCTGAAGTGGGTACACTCGGTCACCGGCAATTGGGGCTGGGCCATCATCATTGTCACGGCCCTCATCAAGCTGATTTTCTTTCCCTTGAGCCAGGCGAGCGGCCGCTCCATGGCCAAGATGCGCGCGGTGGCGCCGCGCATGAAGCAGATTCAGGAGACCTACAAGGACGATCGGGAAAAGCTCGGACGCGCCATGATGGAGCTCTACAAGCGGGAAAAGATCAACCCGCTCGCGGGCTGCCTGCCGATGGTCGTGCAGATCCCGGTGTTCATCTCGTTCTATTGGGTGCTGCTCGAGAGCGTGGAAATGCGCCAGGCGCCATTCATGCTGTGGGTGAACGATCTGTCCTCGCGCGATCCGTACTTCGTGCTTCCCCTGCTGATGGGCGGCGCGATGTTCATGCAGTTCAAGCTGAATCCGCCGCCGCCCGATCCCATGCAGGCCAAGCTCATGCAGTTCATGCCTTTGGTGATGACCGGCATGATGGCGTGGTTTCCGTCGGGGCTGACGCTGTACTGGCTGACCAACACGGTGCTGTCCATCGTGCAGCAGTGGCGGATCAATCAGGTGGTGCAGGCGGAGGTGGCGAAGCTGCGGTCCTAGCTGCTGAGGTGGGCAGCGGGGAACTGCCTAGCGGTGTCCTCGTGCACGGAGGCCGGATCTGGCAGGCATTTTGCGGACCGCCGTGAATCCTTCCATGGAGGCTTCGGGGAAAACATCCTGTTTCCACGATCCGCAAAATGCCTGCCAGATCCGGCCTTCTTCCCGGCGGGTTTCGCGCTAAGCCGCTCAGCGGCTCGGGTTTCGCACGGTCCTTGAAGGGGCGCGGGGTGGGCTAGTTTCGTA
>DASYAC010000198.1:0-2049 GCA_036501585.1 Steroidobacteraceae bacterium | reverse complement strand
CGACACGCTCGTGTTGCGGGTGGGCAATTCCATCGCGCCCGGCAAGGCGGCCGGCACCGAAGGCATCGGACTCAGCAACGTGCGCGAGCGGCTGGCCGTACAGTTCGAAGGCCGTGCGCGGCTCGCAGCGGGACCATCCGGGACGGAATGGATCAGCGAGATCACCATGCCGCGGGTGCACGCCGCGCCGGATCGGCGGAGCGCGGCAACACGCCCGGCGTCCCGGGAGGCCGCCTAGTGAACGTCATCATCGTCGACGACGAACAGGCGGGCCGTCGCGTGCTGCGCGAGCTCTGCGAAGCGGAGGGAGATCTCAAGGTGATCGGCGAGTACGGCGACGGCGAGACCGCCCTCAAGGAAATCCGCGACAAGCAGCCGCAGCTCCTGTTTCTCGACATTCAAATGGACCCGTTGAACGGCATCGACCTCGCCCGCGCGCTCGAACCCGAACATCTCCCGTCGCTGGTATTCGTGACCGCCTACGACGCGTATGCGCTGGAGGCATTCGAGGTTTGCGCGGTCGATTATCTGTTGAAGCCGTTCGATCAGGACCGCTTCCGCAAGACCCTCGCGCGGGTACGTCCGAAACATATCCAGAACGGTGCGGATGAGCGCCAGGCGCTGCTCGCCGGATTGCTCGCTCAGCTCGAGCGCGGCACCCGGGCGGTGCCGCAGGAGCGGCCGCGCCTCCTGGCAGAGCTCAACGGAAAGCTGCACGTCATCGACGTGACCCAGGTGGAGATGATCGAGGCGGACCGAAACTACGTGACCATCCGCGCGGGCCGGGACAGCTACTACGCCCGCAGCACCTTGAGCCACGCCGAGCAGGCGCTCAAGTCCCAGCCGATGCTGCGCATCAGCCGCTCCTGTCTCGTCAACATGAACTACCTGCGCGAGGTGAACCGCACGCTTCGCGGCGACTTCATATTGGTGCTCGCGGGCGGTGCCACGGTCACGAGCAGCGAGGGCTTTCGGGCCAAGGTCAAGGATTACCTGTCGACGCTGCGCATTGCGCCGTAGGCATCCCGAATCCGAGTCTAAAGAAGCTCCTCCGGCGCGAACGGCGCGAGCAGCTTCAAGGTGAAGCGCTGCAGGAGCGTCGTTTCCGGATCCGTATGCCAGGTGCGCTCGGCATCGCCTTCCCCGACCGACCACAGGATGTGCCCCTTGCGGTCGAGCGAGAGCTTGTAGCTGCCGTCCGCGGTGATGTCGTCCAGCAAGTTCGTCACCTGCTTCGCGATCTCGGAACTGCGCATCACGAGACCGAGCTCGCTGTTGAAGCGCGCCGAACGCCCGTCCATGTTCAGCGATCCGATGAACACGGTTCGCTGATCGATGACCAGCGCCTTGGCGTGCAGGCTCGCATTCGAGCTCTTGAAGGGATGGAATCGCGGGCGCTTCTGGCCGAGTTTCGGCCTCACCTCGTAGAGCTCCACCCCCATCTTGAGGAGCGCCACCCGGTAGCGCGCATAGCCGTTGTGCACCAGAGGCGCATCGGTGGAGGCGAGCGAGTTGGTGAGGACGCGGATGTGCACGCCGCGATCGATCAACTCGCGCATCAGCGCCACCCCCTTTTCGCCGGGCACGAAATAGGGCGAAATCACCAGCACCTCGTGTTGCGCCGAGCGCATGAGCGCCGAGATGTTGTTGGCGATGGTCACTTCCTCGTCGGGCGAGGTCTCGCTCGCGATCTTGGCGGGCCGATCCGCGAGCACCGTCGCAGGCACCCAATCCAACCGGAGAGTCCCGGCATCGAGCTCCCGCTCCAGCCAATTGGCATCGTCGTTCTCGGCGGGCGGCGGCGGCTGCGCCGCGGCCGCGGCTTCCGCATCGTCGGTGGCCGCCAGCGAAGCGATGGGGTAGGCGTACTTGCTGTTCCAGAACGCGTCGAACGACGCCGACAACTGAGCGACGACGGGGCCGGCCACGACCACGTCGAGATCGATGAAGTTGCTGCGCTTGTCGAGCGTGAAGTATTCGTCGCCGATGTTGCGTCCGCCGGTGATGGCGAGCTCGTTGTCGGCGACGAACAGCTTGTTGTGCATGCGG
>DASYAC010000197.1:0-5988 GCA_036501585.1 Steroidobacteraceae bacterium | reverse complement strand
CGACGAATCTTGAAGCTCGGCGCGGACTACCCCGCGGCGTGGCGGGGCGTCGACACCTGAGGGGTGTTCGCGCCCTGCGGAGCGCGTGGGCTCGGACCCGGCCGAGCGCGTTCGCGCCCTGCCGAGCGCCCTTCAGCGGCCGGTCCAGCGATTCATCCAGGCGATCGACGTGTCGTACCATTGGATGCTGTTCGCCGGCTTCAGCACCCAGTGATTCTCGTCCGGAAAATACAGGAATTCGCTCGGCACGCCGCGCCGCTGCAGGGCGGTGAACACCGCCAGCCCTTGTGTGAGAGGCACCCGGTAATCGAGCTGGCCGTGAATCACCAGCATCGGGGTCTTCCATTGGGCCACATGGTCGACCGGATTGAATTTGGCGTATCCGGCCGGATTCGCATACTCCGGGCCGCCGTTTTCCCATTCCGGAAACCATAGCTCCTCGGTGGAGTAGTACATGCTGCGCTGATCGAAGATGCCATCGTGCGAGATCAGGCATTTGAACCGGTCGGGCCATTCACCCGCGATCCAATTGATCATGAACCCGCCATAGGAGCCGCCGAGCGCGCAGGCCTCGTCGCCGTCGAGCCAGGAAAATTGTTTGAGAGCCGCCGCCAATCCGAGCTTCAAGTCCTCGAGCGGCTTGCCGCCCCAATCGCCGCTGATCGAGTCGGTGAACGCCTGTCCGTAGCCGGTCGAACCGTGGAAGTCGATCATCACCACGCCGTAACCGGCGCCGGCGAACACCTGCGCATTCCAGCGCCAATGCCAGACGTTCGCCATGCTCCCCTGCGGGCCGCCGTGAATCAGAAAGGCCACCGGGTATTTCTGATCGCGCTTGAAATTCGCGGGCTTCACCACGTAGCCGAAGACGTTGTCGCCGTTCGCGCCGGCGAAATTGAACTGCTGGTACTCCCCGAGCCGCCGCGCCGCGAGCTCCTCCTGGTTCACCCGGGTGAGCTGCCGGGGCTTGCCGCCGTCGAATCCCACCGAATACAGATCCGCGGGACTCGCCAGCGTGCTCTCGGTGTAGAAAATCTCCTTGGGCCCCACGCTGAAGCCCTCGACGTCGCCGTCGCCGGTGATGGCGGCGGCCCGGCCGGTCGCGGCGTCGATCGCCCACAGGGGATGCTGGCCGAGATGGTCGGTGGCCGCGAACAGGGTCCTGCCGTCGCGCGACCATTGGAAGCTCCCGATGGAGCGATCCCAGTTCTGGGTGAGCGGGTGCTTCGCGTAGGTCTTGAGATCGACGAGCACCAGATGCAGGCGGTCCGACTCGAATCCCGGCCGCTCGCTCGCGAGATAGGCGAGCCGCGTGCCGTCGGGAGAGAAAGCGGGCTCAACGTCCTCGGCGGGATTGTCGGCGGTGAGGTTGCGCGGTGCGCCGCCGCCCGCGGGTACGATGTAGATGTCGAAATTGGTGGACCAGGGCTCTCCCACGGGCACGGCGCGTACCGAGAAAGCCACCAGCTGCCCATCCGCGCTGATCGCGTAGTCCTCCCCGCCGCCGAAGGGCTTGCTCGGCACGTCGCCGTCGAGCCCCGAGGTGAGATTGACCGGCGTGCCGTCCGCGGCGCCCGATGCGTCGAGCGGGATCGAGAACAATTGGGAGCGGCGGCCGTCGCTCCAGGTATCCCAGTGCCTGACGAAAATCCTGTCGTACAAGACCCCATGCTCGCGGCGCCGCCCCACGGTGTCGAGACGCTCCTTGCTGCAGGCGAGCGTCGCGCAATCGGTGAATACCTCGACCGTCACGAACACCCGATCGCTCTTCGGACCCACGTGGAACGAGCCCACGTCCAGAGGCAGCGCGGTGACTTGCTTCGGGTCGCCGCCGGGCGCGACGCGCCAGACCTGCATCGAGCCGCTTCGATTCGAGAGGTAATAGAGAAAGTCGCCCGACCACTCGGGCGAGCTCGAGTTGGCCTCGAGGTCGGTGATTCGCGCAGGTGAGGCATTGCGCTTGCGGGTCTCGATCGTCCAGATCGCCGTACGGCCGCTGTTGGCGTCCATATCCGTGGTGCGAAGCGTGTAAGCAACGCGCTTGCCGTCCGGCGAGACGGCCGCCTGCGAGATCCGCGCCAGCCGGACGAGATCCCGCACGCTGAACGGCGCCGTGGGTTCCGCCGCCGCCGTACGTGCGCTGGCGGGAGTTCCCGAGGGCGATACGGC
The DNA here is from genome assembly GCA_036501585.1 of Steroidobacteraceae bacterium. Taxonomy (GTDB): domain Bacteria; phylum Pseudomonadota; class Gammaproteobacteria; order Steroidobacterales; family Steroidobacteraceae; genus Bog-1198. The sequence continues at coordinate 3,819 of DASYAC010000197.1, read as the reverse complement.
CGCCGCCGCCGCCAGTGCCAGAGTGGCCGTCCATCGATGTGCGCGCATTGCGAATTCCCCCCGACACCGGGCGTAATTCCCAATTGTAGTCTCTGCCAGGCAAAATCCATGCATGACCGCGATCCGCGCCCTCAGCCTCGATCTGGATGACACCCTTTGGCCGGTGGGGCCGGTCATTGCCGCGGCAGAGGAGGCGCTCCTCGACTGGCTTCGGACGCGCCACCCCGAAGCGGCGCGAGGACATGACGTTAAGTCCATGCGGGCGATGCGCCTGCGTCTCGCCGCGCAGTTTCCCGAGCGCAGCCACGACCTGACATTCTTGAGGCGCCATGCTCTCGCCGAGCAATTCGCCGCGGCCGGCTACGCCCGATCTCTTTGCGACGAAACGCTTTGCGAGGAGGCGATGGAAGTATTCCTCGCCGCCCGCAATCGGGTCGAGCTCTACGACGATGTGCGGCCCGCTCTCGCGCGGCTGCGCTCGGGCTACCGGCTGTTCGCGGTCAGCAACGGCAACGCCGATCTGCAGCGCTGCGGAATCGGCGAATTGTTCGACGGCCACGTCAGCGCGATCACCGCGGGCGCGGCGAAGCCGGACGCACGCATCTTCGCGGCGCTGATCGACATGGCGGGCGTGAGCGCCGGCGAGATCATGCACGTCGGCGACGACCCCGTGGCCGACGTGATCGGCGCGAGGCAGGCGGGCATGCAATCCGTATGGCTCAATCGCGGCGGCGCGCGCGAGTGGCCCGCGGCGCTCGCGCCGCCGCTGCGCACCATCTCGACGCTCGCGGAGATTTCCTAGCACCACGATGATGCATGCGTCGATTGGCAGCCTACGATGCCGATTGCTGATACGAAAAACCCTGAAATTATCGGCATTTTCTGACGCGATTTCGCACTTTCCCCCTTCACCCGCGATGCCCGCAGCCGATAGGATGGTTACGGGCCAAATTGCGGACCAAAGGAGGATTCCGAGCATGCAAGCGATGCGAGACAGATCCCTGGTAGCCGTCAGCTCGCTGCGCGAGTTCTTTCGTGACGCGTTTCACGAAGCGACCGAGCATCAGCATCTCGCCATCGACGAACAGTCGGAACAGTACGTCGTCAACCTCCTCACCATGTTTTCGCGCGCCGACGCGCTCTACGAGAAGACCCCCGAGGGCTTGCGCATCAGGCCGCTCGCCCACATGCTCGCCGACGCTCTCGAGGCGCCGAGCGCCGCGGCGCGGCAGCGCGCGTTGCAGCGGCTCGGCGACGTGTCGCTGTTCATCGCCGGCTTCTTCGCGAGGAGCTTCGCGCGCAAGCTGATCGACATCGACTATCACATCGCGATGGGCGGCAACGCCTACAGCTCGCTGGCGGATTCCATGCAGCGATCGGCCTCGGGCCGCGGCATCGCCGCCATCTACGCCGAGCTCGCGGGCAAATTTCAGGGTCTGGTGGACGCGCTCAACGAGGTGAGCGAGATGTCCTACGTGCACAGCGACGCGGACATCCTGAGGCTGTACGAGATCTGGATGAAGACCGGCAGCCCCCGAGCCCACGGCCTGTTGAATCGTCTGGGCGTGCAGCCGGTGAAGCAGGGAGGTTTCTCGCGCGCGCACTGAGCCGGCGCGTGCACTGAGCCGGATGGTACTCCAGGGATTGCAAGCGCTCTTGAAACGTCTGTACGACGTCGATCTCTCCTACGACGTCTGCGATTTTCTCGTGACCGACCGGCGCGAGCTCCGCGGTGTGTCCCCGGCCAACGACGGGCGCGCTCCCGAAGAGGAGCTGTTGCTCGCCCAAACCGCGGACGGCGCGGGCGTCTCGCTCTACATCGATCCCGAGGTTCTTTCGCGCCTGGAGGCATCCGACCCCATGGGGGCGCTGACCGAGGGAAACATCGCCGACTACTGCACGGCGCTCGAGGGCGTCAGCCATTTCGTCTATTCGGCGTGGCGTCTCGGCGGCGACGCGCCGGTATCGCTCCTCGAGCTCGAGACCCAGGCCGAGGTCGACAAGTACGCGGCCACGGTGTTTCTCATCGCCGATCAGCAGGGCGGCGGCTTTCCGGCGCACGTGCATCCGCGGCTATTCGATCGGGTGAGCTTCGACGCACGGCTCGAGGCGGAGCAATACGAGCGCTACCGGACGGCGCACCGCTGCGCGGCCAATTTCTGCCGCCGCCTGGAAAGGCGATTCGTCGGCCGCAGCGGCCCGAGGATCGAAGCGATGGTGCGGGAGCTTCGCAAGTTCTACCGGCTGGGCCACGCCGCCAAGCTCCGGTATGCGATGTCCTGAACGGTTCTAGTCGTCGTCCTTCTTGTCGGCCGCCTGCTTCTTGAGCTTGAGCCAGTCGCCGAGCTTGCGAAGATCCGTCTTCTTGGGCGGCTCTCGAGTCTTGCCGAGCTTGCCGCTGTCGTACGGGTTGTAGCCCTTGGCGGTACCCAAAGGATTCGATTGCACCCGGCCCAGAGGAGTCGGGGCGTCCTCCGCCAACGAGAGCGCGTCGTTCTCGAGCTTCCTCAGGCGGTCGGTGCTCACCTCGCGGCCGAACGCGCCCGTCGCGACCGACCACTCCCAGACCGCGTTGCCGCGATCGTCGAATTTCACGCGGCCGCTCCTCTTCTCATCCGACGACGGCACGTCCTTGGGCTCGGGCTTGCCCGAACCGCCCGCGGCATGGGTGCTCCCAGGACGATTCTTCGAGTCTCCAGTGCTCATGCTCCCTTTATTTATCCTATGCCGCACCCGAGTCAAATCGAGTCGGTCAAAATCAGCGCAATTTCACAGAATGCAGCCGATATTGAGCCCGCAGCAGCGCCATCGCGGTTTTTCCGTCATTCCAGTCGCCGCGCGCCACGCGCTCGAGCGCCTCCCGGAACGGCAGCCAGTCGATCTCGAGCTCCTCGTCGGCATCCGGTCTTGCGGTCCCTGCCTCGAGGTCCTGCGCGAGGAACAGATGGATCACCTCGGTGAAGATGCCGGGGGCGGGAATGTACAGGCCGAGGGAGCTCCAGCGCCGCGCGGTGACGCCGGTTTCCTCGGCGAGCTCGCGCACCGCGCACGCCCCGGGGTCCTCGCCGCGATCGAGCTTGCCCGCGGGGATCTCCCACAGAAAATCGGCGATGCCGTGGCGGTACTGGCGCACCACGCACAGACGCTCCTGGGCGTCCACCGCGACCACGGCCGAGGCTCCCGGGTGGCGCACGAAATCGATGTCGTATTCGCGCCCATTGGCGTATTTGAGCCGCTCGGAGGAGACGTCGATCACACGGCCCTGGAATTTCAAGGTGCTCGCGGTCGTGGTCGGTTTCAACATGAATGAACCCTCGTGAATGCGTGTGGGGTGAAGCCCCTCATCATCCCTGAAATCGCCAGCTGTGATCTGCTCCCTCGCGCAGCCGGCCGAAAAAGCGCGATCCTTGAAAGGGCGGATCGATGTGACGTAATTCGATCTGGATATCCATACAGTTCGACGGTATAGTTTTGTCATGATGAAGGCGAAGACAACGACGGCATTCGATGCCCTGAACCCGCAGCAGCGGCGCGCAGCCACGTTCGGGACTCCCGGCAAGGAGAAGGGCGTCGTCTCCGGCCCGATGCTCATCCTGGCGGGAGCGGGCACGGGCAAGACCAATACGCTCGCCCATCGCACCGCTCACCTGGTGCTGAACGGCGTCGACCCGGCGCGCATCCTGATGCTCACCTTTACCCGACGCGCCGCCCAGGAAATGATTCGCCGCACCCAGACCATCGTGTCGGAGGTGCTCTCGGATCGCGGCAAGATGGGGGATCGAAGCGTGGTCTCCCGGATGCTGTGGTCGGGGACCTTCC
>DASYAC010000196.1:0-1607 GCA_036501585.1 Steroidobacteraceae bacterium | reverse complement strand
TTGCATCCTGTGCTTTCTGGAAACCGACCAGGGACTCGTCGGCGAAGGACTGGTGCACGCGATCAATGGGCTGCGCGTCAAGGTCCTGCACGAAATGGTGCAGAGCCTGGAGCCGCTGGTTCTGGGGCTCGACCCGACGCTCGGCGGCAGCTTTAACGCGCGGGCGTGGAAGGAGCTGAATTTTCTTGGTTATGAGGGCGTGACGATCCAGGCGATGGCCGGAATCGACATGGCGTTGTGGGATCTGCGCGGCAAGGCGGCCGAGCTCAATGTCAGCCGGCTCATCGGCGCCGTGCGTCAGGAGGCGCCGGTATATGCCAGCGGCGGCTTATGGCTCTCCTCCTCGATCGACGAATTGCAGCGCGAAGCCGCGGACTTCGTCGCCGCGGGGTTCCGGGCGATGAAGACACGCGTTGCGCCGGGAAAGCCCGAAGCGATGGTCGCCCGTGTCCGCGCCGTGCGCGAGGCGATCGGCCCGGACATCGGCCTGATGGTCGACGCCAATCAACAGCTGAGCGTGCCGGAGGCCATCCACCTCGGCCGAATGCTGGAGCCGCTCAACCTCGCCTGGTTCGAGGAGCCAGTGATCTGCCACAATCACGAGGGCGAGGCAGCCATTGCAGCGGCGCTCGACACACCGATCGCCAGTGGAGAGACGGTGCACACCCATCGCGGTATTCTGCGCATGTTGCAGGCCCACGCGGCCGACATCCTCATGCCGGACGTTCAGCGGATGGGAGGGCCCACCGAGTTCCTCAAAGCCGGCGCATTGTGCGAGGCTTTCAACATCCCGATCTCGTCGCATCTCTTCCCGGAAGTGAGCCTGCCTCTGCTCGCCGCCTTACCGAACGCGCTCTACCTCGAGCACATGCCCTGGTTCGAGCCGCTTTACGGACAGAAGCTCATGCTGGATGCAGCGGGCCAAGCGGTTGTTCCCATCGCGCCGGGCTGGGGCTCGAGCTTTGATCCAGCCGCTATCGCTCGCCATCGAGTGGCGTGAGCGGGCGGCCAACAAGCAGCTCGCGCACGCAAATTTTTCAACGGCGCCGAAGCGGTAGCCCTACACCGCCTTCGTGAGGGCCCCATCGATGATGAGGTTCGTTCCCGAGACACGGCTGGCGGCCGGACTCGATACAAACACGATTCCGGCGGCGACTTCCTCGGGCGTGCCCATTCGTCCCGTCGGATTCGAGGCGATCGCCGACTTGAAGGCGTCAGGCGAATTGCGTTCGATGCTCTGCCAGACGCCCCCCTCGAAATAGGTGTTTCCCGGCGAGACCGCGTTGACCCGCACGCCTTTGCCGGCGAGCTTGTTGCTCAATCCCTTGGCGTAATGAATCAGCGCGCCCTTGAACGCGCCATACGAACCCGCCGCAAAGTCGATCTCGAAGCCGGAAACGCTGGAGACGATCACCACCGAAGCGGAGGTAGACTTTTCCAGATAGGGCAGCGCGGCCGCGACGGCGTTGACAGTGTGCATCATGTCGACGCGGAACGATTTTTCCCAGGTTTCCGCGGTATCGCCGATCGCGATCGCGCTGACGTTGCAGACCAGCGCATCGACGCCGCCGAACGCGCCGGCGGCGCCCTCGACCCATTGCTTCAAC
>DASYAC010000195.1:0-3161 GCA_036501585.1 Steroidobacteraceae bacterium | reverse complement strand
GAATCTCCCGGGCTATACGCTGGTCAATTTCCGAATCGACTGGAAGAAGATCTACGGCAGCAGCTTCAGCGCCGGTCTTTACGTGCTCAATGCATTCAACAGGACTTACGCTACGGGCACGGATAACCAGCTGAACTCCCTGATAAGCACCCAAACGACGCTCTATGGACCGCCGCGGTTCTACGGCGTGGAGTTGCGTTATGAATTCGGACGCTGAAGGCGACTACCGGACGCTGACAGGCGCATCTGATTCAAATTGAGACGGCTATTTTACGCTGCGCGCAGCATCTATGATCGCGGGCGGGCTCCTGAGCAGGAAAACGTGATGAGCGCACAGCAATCGGACACCCAAGCAATCGAAACGGTCTCGTACACCGTCACCGATAAATATTTCGGCAAGCCCTACATCGACCGCGACGAGTGGCGGGATGAGCCCGTCAGGCATCGACATATTCATGGCGGGTTCGAGGGGACGGCAACGCGTTTCACGTTCTACTTCCCGACCCCTGAGCACTACAAGGGCCGGATGTTCCAGCCGCTCGAGGGCGCACACGCGGGACACGAGGACGCCTTCGCGGGCCCGATGGGCCAGATGCTCGGCGGCCTGGAGATGATGGGCCATCGCCTCGGCGGCTACATGGTGGAATCGAATTCCGGCCATATCGGCGATGACATCGATCCTCACGGCGGCGACGATCCTACTCTCTACGGCTATCGCGCCAGCGTCGAGGCCGCGCGCTTCTCCAAACACGTGGCGGCTCAAGTCTATGGCTCGGCGCCGGCCTACTGCTATGTTTGGGGCGGCAGCGGCGGCGGTCGCCGCTCGCCCCTCTGCCTGGAATACGGCGCCGATGTCTATGCCGGCGCGCTGCCCTTCATGGGCGGGGGAAACGTCGAGAAGCACGGAACCAAATCCCGGGTACGCAGCGAGGCGCCCATCTGTTTCGGCTCGATGTTCAATGTGCAGCGCCTGTTGAGCCGCGATGACAAGCTCGAGGGCGTGATCAACGCGATGCAGCCCGGCGGCAGCGGCAATCCGTTCGACGGATTGGAGAGCCACGAGCGCGAGGAGCTCGCTAATCTGTACCGCCTCGGATATCCGCGCGGCGACGAGTTCATGATCGCACATCCGATGGGACAAATGTGGCTGTGGACCTCGATCGCCGAGCTGCTGCTCGAGGAGGACGGCGACTACTTCAACGCCTTCTGGACGCGGCCAGGTTACGTCGGCCACGACTCTCCGCAGCACGTCACCAAGGATCTGATCGACGTGACCAAGCCGGTAAGCCGCGTGCTCACCGCCCAGGCGCTGCTCGCGGACCCGGGCTTTTCGGCGCCGGAATATGCCGCGATACGCACCATGGCGGGAATCATGGCCGCCACGACCAACCGCTACGACCTTCCCGTCGCCATCGAGGTGAAGGGCACGGGCGCAGGCTATGGACAGGGGGCAGGCGTGCGGGTCGTGAGCGGCAAGGCCGCCGGCCGACAGCTGTACGCGCTCGAGGTGTGCGGCGATCTATTTTTTTGCGACGGCCGCCGCGAGGCAAATCTCCTGCGCTTCACGGACGTTGCCGCGGGCGATGAGGTTCACATCGACAATCGCGCCTTCCTGGCCTTTTGCTATGCCTACCGTCATCACATCTCCGCCGATCCGATGTTCGACTTCCTGCGCGTGAACGGGGAGCCGCTGTATCCACAGCACGGATTGCCGCTGCAGTCACCGCTCATGGGCGTGCCGTACTCCGGCCAATACGAGGGCAAGCTCTTGTGGGTACATCATACCCACGACTCATCGCTCTGGCCGACGCAAGGCGTCATCTATGGGCAGGCAGTGCTCGATGCCCAGGGCCCGGAGCGGACGGCGCAGAACTTCTGCATGCGTTGGACCGAGAACGCCGAGCACATTTCGCCTGCGTATCTGGCGTCGTCGCCGACGCGCGCCACGAGTACTTGGCTCATCGACTACATGCCGATCATCGAGCAGAGCTTGGTCGATCTGTGCGACTGGGCGGAGAGAGGCATCGAGCCGGTCGAAACGAAGTTCAGCTTCGCGGACGGCAAAGTCACGCTGCCGGCAACGGCACGCGAGCGGGGCGGAATTCAACCCGTGGTGTCGGTGCGGGCCGGCGGATCGAGCAGAGCGAACATTCGAGCGGGCGCTTCGGTGACGCTCGAGGTCGAGGGTGAAGCGCCGCCGCGCGCCGGCTCCATCATCGCGGTCGAGTGGAGCCTCGATGGCGACGGCCGATTCGAGGCAGTGGAGGGCATCGATGGGAAATCGGCGAGTGTCAGACTGACGAAGACCCACCGCTACGAGAAGCCCGGCGTTTATTTTGCGACTGCCCGCGTGACCTCTCACATGGCGGGCGATGTCAACGCGCAACATCGGCGGCTGGTGAACGTCGCCTCGGCGCGTGTCGTGGTGAGCTGAAGGAGGAGAACATGATGCGCGCAGCGCTACTGGGGTTGGCACTGATGATTTCAGGGGTCGCAACGGTCCGAGCGAACGAACGCTCCTGCAGTCTCGACAGTATTCGTTCGATCACTCCCACCGGCGCGGTCATCGATTCGGTCAAAGAGATCGCCGGTCCGGTTGCACATTGCGAAGTCGTGGGCCACATCATCACCACCAATCCCGGCCCCAACCGAGTCGAATTCGCGGTGATGCTGCCTGATAACCACTTTAAAGACCGGTACTACTTCATCGGCGAAGGAGCCGCGGCCGGATTCGTTCCGACGACCTCCGGATCGGGGCCGTTGGCCGCCTATTACGCCGGCACCACCTGGAAGCTCCTCAGCGAAGGGTTCGCGGTCGCCGGCTCCGATACCGGACACAAGGGCATGATGTGGGATTTCGGCATCAACAATCCCGCTGCGCGTCTTGATCACGGTCATCGCGGCGCTCACGTCTCGGCGGTGGCGACGCAGGCGATCACGCGTGCCTACTACGCGATGAGTCAGAAGCTCTATCGTTATCACGTCGGCTGTTCCGGCGGCGGCCGAATGGGCGCCATGGCGGTCTACCACCACCCCGAGGATTATGACGGCGTCGTCGTCTCCACCGGCTTCGGCGGCGGCGGCTCCGATTACTTTCCCTGGATTCTGCAGTATGTCATTCGCCATCCGGACAGATGGATCTCACCGAAGAAGCTGGCTTT
>DASYAC010000194.1:0-3637 GCA_036501585.1 Steroidobacteraceae bacterium | reverse complement strand
CGTCTTCCCCGTCATCCTGAAAAGAGAGGCCTTGCCGGCGCTCAGGCGCACATCGAGCGAGGCCGTGTCTCCCGCAAGGTCCGCGCCCGCGGTGAGGTTCAGCGCCGGCAACCCGAGCGCCTGATCGCTCGCGAATCGAATGTCGTGCGCATTCAGGCTCAGGCGCCCTGTGGGAGCGGCGAATGAACCCTGGATTCGGGCATTCCCCTCGATCGTTCCCTCCGAGATCAAGTCCGGCAGAAATACGCCGATGAGCTTTGGGTCGACGTGCTGCAGAGACGCGCGCGCGTCGAGATTGGGCAGGATCTCGCCCTCCATCCGCAGCACCGCCCTCTGTGCGCCCAGCTCGAGCTCGTCGATCTTGAGCCCGTCCGCGAAGGATATGTTCGCGGCCGACAGCAATCGGAATTTCTCTCCCCGATAGTCCACCGCTGCCTGGTCCATGCGCACTCGATGGGCGTCGAGATTCAGGACCCCGTTCGCCGAGAGCTCCGCGGGGAAGCCGCCCAGATTGGGCGACTGGGCGTGAAGCTGCGCCGACACGGAGCTCGTATCGCCCTCGCCGGCCATGTGAATCACGCCGGAAAATCGGCCTACAGACAAATCCTTCCCGTCCAATTGGAATTTCGCGCGGGTGCGACCCGCCCGGGGAGTGAAATCGACGGCTCCGTCCAGGGTCCCCCGGAGCTGGGTGCCCAGCAACCGGTCGAGGTCGGCGAGTTGGCCGATCTCGAGGTGCAAGTGCCCGCGCGCATCGTCGATGCCGGAAGCGAACGACATCTGGCCGTCGGCGCGCGCGCTCTTCCATTCAGCGCGCCGAATCGAGCCCTCGAAGCCCTTGCGGCCATTGCGCTGCAGGGAGGCCGCCAGGGTGAGCGGCGACTCGTCGACGGCTCCCTGCACATCGAAAGTTGCGCTCGGCGCGAACGGCAGTCCCCGGGCATGGAGCTCGGCCGATACGGCACCCGGGGGAGATCCGCGAATCGACAGCGTGCTTTTCAAAGCGGCATCGGCGTTGAAGGAGGACGGTTTCCCGCTCAAGCCGCCCGACGCCTGCATGGAGCCCGCGAGTTGCGGCCCAAGGATGCCGAGATCGGACACCCGCAGATCCCAGCGCGCCCGGATGTCCCGAACATAGGAGTCGGCGGTGCCGGCGCGCGTGCTCTGCGCATTCCCGCCCGTGCCGCCCGGCTGCGGCCGCGCTGCGGTGCCGCTCGCCGACAGCACCGCCGCTTGACTCTGGATCTCGGCGCGCTCGAGAGTGAATGCCTGGTCCGAGATCGCGCCCGCGGCCTTGAGGACCACCCGCTTCCCCAGTGCCGCGATCCACGGGGCCGCCCCCCCCGACAATCCTGCGGCGCTCTCCAGCGTCAAGCCGATATCGGAGTCGCGGAAATCGATCCGAGCCTTGATGTTCGCGTCGCCGCGCACATCCTCACCCGCCAGTGCGGCGAAAGGAGCGAGGCTCGGCACGCGGACATCGAGCGAGACGCTCCGCCGGCCGGCGGTGATCGCTTGAGCCTTGACGGACAGCAGCCGATGCACCACCTCCACGGTGAGCGGACGCGTCTCTTCCGCGACTCGCATCGAGGCGGAGATCTTGACCGGATCCTTCTCGAAGAACGAGGCTTGCGGACCGGGGATGCGGAGCCCCTCGATCACGCCTTGCAAGGAAATCGTCCCTTGGCTCGCCGTGAGGTCCGCGCGCAATGCCGCGATCGCCGCGCTGCCCGGGAGCTCGAGACGGTCCGCCTGCAAATGCCCGTCGGCCGTCGGATCCTTGAGCGTTCCACGCCACCGGCCCCTGAGAGAGAGCCGCTGCCACTTGAGATCGGGCCGCGGGCTCACTGCGGGCGCATCGACGGAATAGTCCAGGTCCATCGAGCCCCGGCGCAAATCGACGCGGCCGCCCACCGCTGCGCTCAACTCGCCCGCGGTCAATTTGAAATCGATCTGTTCGGCCTCGCGGGGGCCGTTGATGGCGAGGTTCGCGGACAACGCGCCGAGTCCCGGGACCTTGAGGATGTTTTCCAGAGGTCCGCTCGCGGGCTCCCGCACGGCCAGGGTACCGTCCATGCGGTGGGCATCGAAGCGTAGATGCACCGTGTATTCCCCGTCCCCGTCGATACGGCGCGCGGTCACATCGGCGCGCGCGTCCTCGAGCGAGCGCAAGTCCAAGCCGCCGCGCAGCGACAGCGTCGCCGCTCTGCCGGCGAGCTGCGCTCCGAGCCGCACCTCCTCGAGCTCGAAGCGCCTCACCTCGATGTGCGGAATGGACACGCTTCCCCCGCCGCCCTCGGAATGCGGGGTGCGTTCCATGTCCAGGTGCGCGGCCTCGAGACTGTCGACGGAGATACGCCGCTCGAGGAGCGCCAACGGCTCCCACGTGAGCGCGATTCCGTCGGCGGAGAGCCAAACGCCCTGCTTGTCGGTGAGCTCCAGCCGGCGAAGCGTGAGCTTCGAGGGCAAGGAGCCGCCCAGGCCGGAGAGCTTGACCATGCCTCCCGTGGCCTGCAGGGTAATGCGCTCGATCATCGTCCGGCCGGCATCGGTGTTGCCGCCGAGCAGCACGGCGGCGACCAGCAGCACGACCAGCCCCGCGAGCGAACCCGCCACCCATGCCGCGATCTTGAGTGATTTACGCGCCATCAGAACGCCTGCCCGAGCCCGATGTAGACCTGGAAACTCTGATTCTCGATGGCGGTGGGCTTGGTCGGGAGGGCGACATCCAAGCGGATGGGTCCGATGGGCGTGTAATAGCGCACGCCCGCTCCGACGCCCACGAAGATATTGCCCGGCGTGAGGGTCAATTTGTTGCTCACCTGACCCGCATCGACGAAGAACGCCGCGCCGAAATTCCGGCCGAATCGCTGGCGGTACTCGATGCCGCCCGCGACCAGCGCAGTGCCGCCGATCGGGTAGCCGGTTTGCGGGAAATTGGGTCCGACCGCCTGGTAGGCATATCCGCGGATACTGGCGCTGCCGCCCCCGTAGAACCTTTGGTCGGGCGGTAGGCTGTATACGCTGGCGCCCTGCGCCAGGCCCACCAGCAAACGTGCCGCGATGACGCTGCGCCCCGCGCTCGTCGGCAACCAATGATCGAGATCGAAATACGTCGCGATCTTGAGCTGATCGATGAGAAAAGTCGCGCTGCTCGCGCCCAGCGAGTGGGTCGGCGTGATGCTCAGCGAATCGCGCATCCCGTGGGTGGGATCGTCCAAGGGCGACGCAAGGTCGGTCGAGTCATAGGTGACGGCGAACGGCAGCTGGATGAGCGTGTAGTAATAAGTATCTTGCTGCGGCTGCGTTTCCTTCTGATCCGGGGGCGGACAAGGCTTGTTGGGCGCCGTCGGGCCGCATTTGACCCCCACGATCTGGATGATCTTCTCGTTCACCGTCGACACGCCCGCGCTCACCGTCCACTGGCGACTCAGCTTGCGGCTCAGGGTCGCACCCGCGGTCGTGGCCGTCTGGTCGTAAGCATCCAGAAACTGCTTGATGGCGCCCACCGAAAGCTGCAACGTCTGATCGCGATGACCGAAATCCGGCAGCAGATATTTGACGTTGACGTCGTAGCCGAGGCCATTGGTCGAGCTTCCGCCGGCGTTCAAGAGCTGCGTCGTCACGGTCAACTGCT
>DASYAC010000193.1:0-1682 GCA_036501585.1 Steroidobacteraceae bacterium | reverse complement strand
ATTCGATGAGATTGGCGGGCAGCGGGAGGGTTTCGATGATGTGATCGACGAAGTCAGGCGCGCGGCGGAAGGCGATCTCGTGGTCGAGCTCTTCGAGCTCCAGCGTGGTGTCGTCGGCGAAGGCGTAGGGCGCGGTGATCTCAGGCAGTGAGTGGAGCGCCGGGCCGAAGTCGTCGTAAAGGCGGACGGTGAGGCCGCCGGTGGTGATCTCGGTGATTTCTGGTTCGGTGAAGAGATTGCCGGTGTGGGGTTGGTGTTCGTGATGCGGCGGCGATCGGTGGGGTTCGTGGTGGAAAAGGGTTGAGGCGGCCGAGGTGGTGCGGGGGGTCTCGGGGTTCTTCGACTCCCCTTCGGCTCGCTTCGCTCGCTCAGGGTCGCTCAGAATGACGGCATCGTCGACAGAGTCCTGCCGGCGGAGTTCTTCAAGGAGTTGGAGCTGGGCGTCGGCGATGGCGCGGGCGTTGCGGGCGGCGATCTCGGCTTCAGCGCGGGCGTGCTGCGTGGCGCGTTCGGCTTCGGCGGCGAGGAAGTCGCGATAGCTCTGGGAGTTTTCGTAGCGGGCGCGGACGGCATCGCGCACGCGGGAGACTCCGCGGCGGCCTACGCGCTCGATCTGCGCGCGGGCTTCAAGTTCCTGTGCACGGAGGGCCTCTTCGCGCGCGGCTTCCATGGCCTGGGCTCCGGCGCGGCGGGAGCGATGTGCGGCGACGCGGGCAGCGGCGGCTTCGCGGAGAGAGGCGGAGGAGTCAGAGAGGGAGGGATTTAAATCGTGCAGGGGGATGTAGGGGTCCGGATACGGCTCGGGGCCGTTGGTTCCGGTCGCCAATAGACCCTGACTTGCCATTTCCTCCCCCACCGAGCGCCCCGCCGAACCCTGCATTGTTGCCTCTGTGTCCCGTTTCCTTTGCGGTGCGGGCTGCACTTTCACGCGGCGCGCATCGTCTAAGCTCAAGTCAGTGACTCGCGCCGCTCCACACTCAGATAGCAGACCCGGAGGACGCTGGCGCTGGCGTGGGATGCGCCGAGCCGTACTTGTTATCTCTATCATCGCGGCCGGTGGAGTTCATACACATCCCGCGAGCGGGCAGGTGTCAAATGTGACACCTCCGGCTGCGGCGGCGCAGGATCAGGCACAGCTTCCGGATTTGTCGCAGGTGCCAAAGGCGACGGTTCTGCCGCCGGAGAAGGCGCCGGACGTGATGAGCTGGGACGCGGATACGCAGTCCAAGCACGGCAGCCTGTATCTGTTGGCGGGCAATGTGGAGGTGCGTTACGAGAATCATCTGCTGCGCGCGGACCGGATCTCGTATGACGAAGACACGCATGAGCTGACCGCCGAGGGCAATGTAAAGCTGACCGGCGGGGACAACGACGAGTACCTTGCGGCTTCGCACGGGACGTACAACCTGAAGACCGGGACGGGACATTTTTATGACGTGAAGGGGTCGGTGGGTCTGCACGGAGCGGCGACCACGGCGGAGCCCGGAGGCAAGACGGGGCTGGAGACACCGAATCCGTTTCTGTTCTGGGGGCGCGAGGTGGTGAAGACCGGCTCGCGCGACTATGACGTGTACGACGGCGGCGTGACGAGCTGCGCGCTGCCGAATCCGGACTGGATGCTGACGGCGGGGCATCTGTCGCTGAATCAGGGCAAGGCGCAGGCCAAGGGCTCGGTGTTTCAT
>DASYAC010000192.1:0-8506 GCA_036501585.1 Steroidobacteraceae bacterium | reverse complement strand
GTGACCTTGAGCGACAGCACCGCGTCCTTGAACTGCGTGGTCGTGGCGCCGCTCGATGCCGATTCCTGGTAGGGGATTTCGACACCTTGCATGATGGTTGCCTGCTTCTGGTTCGCGGTGATGACCCGCGGTGATTCAATGGTCTCGCTCTTGCCTTCGTTCTCCGCGGCCGACAACGCGAGATCCACCAGGTAGCTGCCGCCCAGCAAGGAGATGCCGATGCTGCCGTTGGTGTTCGCAGCGGGCGTATTGACCATGTAGCGATTGGCGAGTGCCGGCACGGCGACGGGAGTCGCGGCCAAGCCGGAGCTCACATTGCTCACCGCCGACTGCACCATGGTGTCGGCGCCCGTGCCGGAACCGGTGATGGCGAGGAGCCCGTTGTTGCCGTTGGCCTGCGCCGTGCTGACGCCGAACTGAGCGCCCAGATCGCGCTCGAACGTTTCGCTCACCACCACGATGCGCGCCTCGATGAGCACCTGCTTCACGGGCACATCGAGGGTTTGAACCATGCGGCGGATATCCGCGAGGTTTTCCGCGGTGTCCTGCACCATGAGCGTGTTGGTGCGCTCGTCGATGGAGATGCTGCCGCGGGCGGACAGCAGGGTGTTCTTACCGCCGCCGGCCGCGCCGCCGGTGGGACGGATCATCTTGGCGAGGTCCGACACCTTGGCGTAGTTGACGGTCATGAACTCCGATCGGATCGGCGAGAGCTCCTGAACTTCCTTGTGCGCGGCAAGCTCGGCCTTCTCGCGATTGGCGAGCTCCTCGGTCGGCCCGATGATGATCACATTGTCCTGGCGGCGCTTGTCCAGGCCTTTGGTGCGCAGCACGATGTCGAGGGCCTGATCCCAGGGGACGTTCTGCAGACGCAGGGTCAAATTGCCGGTCACCGAATCGCTGACCACGATGTTCTGGCCGCTGGTATCGGCCAGAAGCTGCAATACCGATCGGACATCGATGTCCTGGAAATTCAAGGTCAGGCGCTCGCCCGTGTATTCCTTCTTGTCTTCCTGCGCGGCGCGCTTCAACGAGGGCTTGATTTCCACCGTGTATTGATTGTCGGACTGGTAGGCGAGCTGCTCGAAATCTCCCTGGGCGGTGATCACCAGGCGGGAGCTCCCCTCGACCCGGATCGCATCCACCGTCTGTACCGGCGTGGCGAAATCCATCACGTCATAGCGGCGCATCAAGTTCTTGGGCATCAGCGTGCCGGCGAAGTCCACCACCACTTGATTGCCCTCTTGCCGGACGTTGACCGGCGTACTCGGGTCGGACAGCTGCACGATCACGCGGCCGGTACCGTCGGAGCCGCGGCGAAAGTCGATGGTCTTGATGGTCCGCTCGACCGGCGCCAAACCCTGGCCCGAGCCGGCCGCGCGCGACACGGCGACGGCGGCGCCCCCGGCATCGCGCAGCTGGCGTCCGAGGGTCACGACGATGTCGTTGCCGTCGACCTTGGTCGTATACGGCAGCAGCGCATCGAGATTGACCACCAGCCGCGTGCGGCCATTGGCCTCCGCGGCGAGCACGCTGTCGACGCCGCCGGAATGCACGTCGATGCGCCGCGAAGCGAGCGCGAGCGTGGTGTTGGGCAGGTCGAACGCAAGGCGCGCCGGCTTGTCGATGGTGAACGGGAGCGGCTCGGGGGCCGGTCCGCTCAAGTGAAGCTTCAGCTGGACCTGCTGGCCGGACGTGAGCACGTCGACGGTCTCGAGCTTGAGCGGGCCCGCGCCCTGCGCGAGGACCCTGAAATTGAACGCCGACAAGGCCATGAGCGCCATGGCTCCGATCATCGCCGTTCGTATCTTGAATCTGATCATGCGTTGCTCTCCCTAGGCCTCAATCAGGGGCCTCAATTAGCCAATGCCAATGAGGCCGGTCGCTCGATATAACCGCCGAGACCATCCGGTATGATTTCAACGACGCTTATTTTGCTGCTCGTAATCTCAGTCACTTTCCCATCGTTCTGCCCGATGTAGTTACCGGGCTGAATCTTGTGCACCAGGCCGTCCTTCGATTGCACCAATCCGTAAAAATTGTTGCCGACCTTGAAGGTGCCCACCATTTTCAAGGTGTCCAGCGAGAAGCCCTCGAGGAACTCTCGATTGCGCCGCACGCTCGGACGCACCCCCGAGTTCGCGAGGTTGGGGCTCAGGGGCTGGAACGGCGAGCGCAGATTGCTCGCGGAGTACACGAAGGTCTCATACGGTTTCACTTCGGGTATCGGCTGAATGCGGCCGCCGGGCCGCTTCTTGGTCTCGGCGATCCATTTCTTCAAATCGGACTGGCCGCCCGAGCAAGCTGCAGTGACGCATCCCGCAAAGGCGATCGCACAGACGATACGGGCAACCGACATTTTCTTCACGTCGCGCCTCCTGTCTTCTTCTTCGCCGCCGCCGGCTTGCCGCCGCCGTCATCCTCGATGTAGCGGTAGGTCTTGGCGGTAACGTCCATGGTGAGGTTGTCGTAGCTGCCGCCCTTGGCATCGAGCGGCGAAATCTGGATGTCGTCCAGCGTGACGATGCGCGGCAACGCGGCGATTCCGCTCACGAACGCGCCGAACTGATGGTAGCTGCCCACCAGCTTGATCTTGATCGGGAGTTCCGCGTAGAAGCCGTTGCTCTTCTCGGTGCCCGGCTGGAACAGCTTCTCCTGGAGGCCGGCGGCGAGCCCGGTCTGGGAGATGTCCACGAGCAGATTGGGCACCTCGGTCTTGCCCGGCAACTGCCGCAGCATGGCGCCGAAGCTGCGCTCCATCTCGCCGAGCTGCGCCTTGTAGGCGTCGAGGTTGGCCGCGCGCTGCTGTTTGTTCTCGAACTGGCTGCGCAGGTCGGCCTCGTCGGCCTCCGCTTTCTGCAGCACCGGCCGGTCTTCGTTCCAGACCAGCATGTACCACGCCAGGGCGGTGCACACGACGAATATCAGCACTACGAAGAACGCACGGATCGCCAGCGGCCAGCGTCCGGGGTCCTTGGGATCCAATGTTCGCAATTCGTCCAGGAGGTTCATTTTCCGGCCGCCTTTTTCTTCACGGTGGTTTCACCGACCTCGTCCAGGTTCACCCCGACGATCTGCGCCGTCAGCGTGAAATTGGACCCGCCGCCGGACGTGAAACTGGAGCCGCCGGCCGGTGATTCCTTGGCGGCCTCGACGACCTGCAATTCAGGGTTATCCATCCAGGTGGACCCGTCGATATTGCGCATGAAGGTGGAGACGCGGGTGCTCGACTGCGCCACACCGTGAATCTCCAGTTTCTTTCCGTTCTGTTTGATCCCGGTGAGATACACGCCGTCGGGGACGGTGCGCACCAGCTCGTCGAATTGATGCACGATCTCGGGCCGCTTGCGCTGCAGCTTCTCGATGATGTCCATGCGCGCCACGAGGCGCTGCTTGCGGGCCTCCAGATCCTGGATGTCGGCGATTTCGGAGTCGAGCTGAACGATCTCCTTCTTCAGCAGGTTGTTCTTCTCCGCCTGCGCGTCGATCCAGCTCGAGTAGACGACTTTGCCGACGCCGGCGACCATGATGGCGAGGACCACGGCGCCGCCCGCGCCGACCATGAATTCGCGGCGGCGGATCTTGCGGGCTTGTTCGCGGTGAGGAAGTAGGTTGATACGCGGCATGGCGTGCTCCCCTTAATCGAAGCTTCGCAGCGCGAGGCCGCAGGCGGTCAGCAGCGCGGTGGCGTCCCGGTTCACGGCCTGCGCCTTCGCTTTCGAGGACACCTTCATGTTGCCGAGAGGGTCGCCCCTGTCGGCGGGCACGCCGACGCGGCTCGAAATCACCTCGGCGACGCCCGGGATGTTGGCGCAGCCGCCGCAGATGAGGATCTGATCGGGCTGTGAGCGGCCGCTGCCGGAGGCCAGATAGAACTGCAGCGAGCGGCTCACCTGCTGAGTCATGTCGTCGATGAAGGGGTCCAGCACTTCGGGCTGATAGTTGCTCGGCAGCCCGCCCTCTTTCTTGGCGCGCCCGGCCTCCTCCATGGAGAGGCCGTAGGTGCGCATGATCTCCTCGGTGAGCTGCTGTCCGCCGAAGGCGAAATCCCGGGTGTAGATGACTTTCATGTCGCGCAGCACGCTGAAAGTGGTGCTCGACGCGCCGAAGTCGACGACCGCCACGGTGCGGTCCATGCCCCCGTCGGGCATTTGGTGGCGCATGAGCGCGCAGGCGTTCTCGAGGGCGAAAGCCTCCACATCGACGATGTGGGCGGTGAGGCCGGATGCCTGCACGGCGGCCTGGCGCTGCTCCACGTTCTCGGTGCGGGTGGCGACCAGAAGCACGTCCAGCATGTCCGGATCCTTGTCGGACGGACCCACGACCTGGTAGTCGTAGCTGACTTCTTCCATGGGGAAGGGGATGTACTGGTCGGCCTGCATCTCGACCTGGCCCTCGAGCTCGTTCTCGCCGAGGCTCTTGGGCATCTGGATGACTTTGGTGATGGCCGCGTCGCCCGAAATCGCGATGGCGGCAAGGCGGCTCTTGGCGCCCGAGCGCTTGACCGCGCGGCGGATGGCTTCGCCGACCGCCTCCGCATCCACGATGGCCTTCTCGTTGATGGCGTTGTGGGGGGTGGGCTCGGCCGCGTACGACTCCACCCGGTACTGTCCACCCGACAGGGTGAGCTCGATCAGCTTCACCGAGGAGGTCGTAATGTCCAGCCCCAATAGCGGACGATATCTCTTGCCTAGCGATAGCACTGGAAATTTTCCTTTTCGCTCAATATCTTGGACGCGAAGTCGGGGTGCACGAGATTAGCCATGCCGGGTCAAGTTATCAAGAAACTGTTAAATAGAACGTGAAGCCACTCACGGTAATCCCCGTGAACGCGGAAGGGCGTCGCAGAATTGCGAACCATATAACTCGGGCGAGCGAACGCGCCCGCTTAGGGGATTCCAGCAACAAATCGAGTCATCCATTCAGACCTCTACTCGCCTATGCTCTCCCTAGGCGATTGGTTAAGCTTGGTCTGGCAACCCCGCTGTCCTAGGTATCGAACCCGTAGACCGGTGGCTTTGCGTCCTCATCTTTCGATGAGTATGCCCATGTAAGCTTCGGTAATATGCCAGCCCTGTGTCCGCCGGCGCAATAAGTTAGAACGGTTTTCTGTGGCCAAACGTTACCTGGTTCTCATATCGCGCATTTGTGTGGTCCTGGTGGCGGCGATCGTCCTGATCGCCTTCGCCAATGTCTGCGCTTATGTCTACTTGAAGCCCGCCCTGCCCGATGTCGACAGTCTCCGGGAGGTCCAGCTCCAGGTTCCGCTCCGGGTGTATACCCGGGACGGACGGCTGATCGCCTCGATCGGGGAACAGAGACGCATCCCGGTGCGCTACGACCAGCTGCCCCCGAAACTCATCCAGGCGTTCCTGGCCACCGAGGACGACCGCTTTTTCCGGCACCATGGCGTTGATTGGGAAGGGATATTACGCGCCGCTCTCGCCAACGCCCGGGCCGGACGGATCAGCCAGGGCGCGAGCACCATCACCATGCAGGTGGCGCGCGACATGTTCCTGACGCCGCATCGGGACATGAAGCGCAAGATGAGCGAAGTCTACATCTCGCTGTTGATGGAGTCGGAATTCACCAAAGAGGAGATTTTCTCGCTGTACGTGAACAAGATCTTCCTCGGCCAGCGCGCCTATGGCGTGGCGGCAGCGTCGGAGGTCTACTTCGGCAAGGCACTGGACCAGTTGAGCATCGCGGAGATGGCGACGCTCGCCGGCATCCCGACCGCCCCCTCCACCATCAACCCGGTCGCCAACCCGCAGGCGGCGACGGTTCGCCGCGCACATGTGCTCGGCCGGATGCTGGAGCTGCACTACATCACTCCCGCCGAATACGAAACGGCCAAGGCGACGCCCATGGAAAGCCGGCTGCACGGCCCCTCCATCGAAGTCGATGCCCCGTATGTGGCGGAGATGGTGCGCAACGAGATGCAGGCCAAATACGGCGACAGCATCTACACCGCCGGCTACCAGGTGTTCACCACCATCGATTCGCGGCTGGAGGCGGCCGGCACGGTCGCGCTGCGCACCGGGCTCCTCGAATACGATCGCCGCCATGGCTGGCGCGGCGCCACCGCCAAGGTCGATCTGTCCAAAATCCAGGGCGAGGCCGGCCTCAACGCCGAGCTGGAGGAATTTCCGGTGGTCGGGGGCTTGCGCCCGGCGATCGTCGAGAGCGTGGCAGGCAAGACCGCTCGCATCTATGTGAAGGATCTCGGCCGGGTGGAGCTGCCCTGGGAAAAGATGTCCTGGGCCCGGCGCGAGCTGCCCGATGAAAAGACCGACCGCTCCCCGACGCAGGCATCGGAAATCATGAGCCCGGGCGATGTGATCTATACCGTCGGAGGGAGCGCGAGCGCGCTGCAATTCGTGCAGGTGCCGGAGGCGCAGAGCGCGCTGGTCGCGATGGATCCGAAGGACGGCGCGGTGGTCGCCCTGGTGGGTGGCTTCGATTATTTCCAGAGCAAGTACAACCGCGTCACCCAGGCCCGGCGGCAGCCGGGCTCCAGCTTCAAACCGTTCGTCTACGCCGCGGCCTTCGACAAGGGCTACACGCCGGCGAGCGTGCTGCTCGATGCGCCCATCGTGGTCGACGAGCCGGGGATGCCTCAGGCCTGGCGGCCGAAGGAAGACGAGGATCGATTCGAAGGACCGGTGCGCCTGCGCGAAGCGATGGCGCGCTCCATCAATCTCGTGTCGGTACGCCTGGTGCGTGACATCGGCATGGATTACACGTGGAATTACGTGCAGCGATTCGGGTTCGACAAGAGCCAATTGCCGCAAGATCTCACCATGGCTCTCGGCACCGCGGAGTTGAGCCCGCTGCAAATGGCGACGGCCTACTCCACGTTCGCGAACGGCGGCTTCAAGGTCAACTCTTATTACATCGATCACATCCTCGACGCAGCCGGCAATACCCTGTTTCGGGCGCAACCGCTCCTGGCCTGCCCCGAGTGCGGCCATGCTTCGGATCCTCCGCCGGCCGCCGCCGGGCGCCCCGACGAACCGGCGGCCGGCGGCCGGCCCGAATCGCGCGGCGGCGCCCCCGGCGCGGCGCGGGACAGCCAGCTCGACCGGGGGGCGAGCGACGGCAAGACCCTCCTTCCCGCCAAGGATCTGGCGCCGCAGATCATCAGCCCGCAGATTGCATACCTGCTGTCGGACATGATGGCGGACGTGATCCGGCACGGCACCGGCCAGCGGGCACTCGTGCTGAATCGTGACGACATCGCCGGCAAGACCGGCACCACCAACGACGCCCACGATGCCTGGTTCAACGGCTTCAACGGGAATCTCGTGGCCTCGGTGTGGACGGGCTTCGACCAGGACCGCTCCCTGGGCGACGGCGAGCAGGGCGCCCGCGCGGCGCTTCCGACCTGGATTTTCTTCATGCGCCAGGCGCTTGCCGGTACGCCGCGTTTCAAGCTGCCGGCGCCCGACGGCATCGTCACCGCGCGCATTTCGCCGACGACCGGCCTCCTGGCGAGCGCGGACGATCCGAACGCCATCATGGAAAAGTTCATCGAGGGCACCCTGCCCAAGCCGGAAGCCTCCGAGAACCAGAACAATCAGAATCCGTTGAACGATGGCGAAAAGCCGCTGTTCTAGCCCGACTCACATGCGAGTATCCCCCGTATGCCGAAGAAGTATTCGCAACGCGCCGAGGATCTACGCCAGGCGCTCGCTCAGGAAGCCGCCCGCATCATGGCCGAGCACGGCATCGAGGATTTTCTGCAGGCCAAGCGCAAGGCGGCGGATCGTCTGGGCGTCAACGATGTCGCGGTCCTCCCGAAGAACATCGAGATCGAGGCCGCCCTGCGCGCCCACCAGCGGCTTTTCGGACGCGACTCCCACCACCACACGCTGAAGGAACAGAGGCGGATCGCGCTCGACACCATGCGCGTCCTCGACGAATTCAAGCCCCGGCTGGTGGGGTCGGTCCTCACCGGCACGGCCACCAATTACAGCGACATCAATCTGCATCTATTTGCCGACCGCTCGGAGTCGGTGGCCATCCGACTCATGGACTTGGGGGTCCCGCATCAGTTCTACGAGCGGCGCGTCAAGATGGACGCCGAGCGTATCGTGGCCTATCCCGCGCTGCGCTTCGAGGCCAGCGGCCGCACCGTCGATGCCACCGTGTTTCCCATCGATGGTATCCGCCAGTCGCCGTACTCGCCCGTGGACGGCCGCCCCATGAAGCGGGCCGATGCGCGCGAGGTGGCGGAGCTGATCGAGGAGGGGTAGCGAGACAAATTCGCTTGATTCTCGGTAAACTTGTTGAACACTCATCAAGCGGCGTATTAAGCTGTCCCGGAGACCAGCACACGAACGCAACGAAATGGCCAGCAGAGCCATATAACCGTGGGTCCAAGACGTGGGGGAACGGCAACACTTAAATCAAGCCAGGGGTGTGCGGGATGAGTTCGAACTGGATGAAGCTGGGCATGCTGCCCATTGCAGTCTATTGTCAGCTGGCTGCCTCGCCGCTCATG
>DASYAC010000191.1:0-2573 GCA_036501585.1 Steroidobacteraceae bacterium | reverse complement strand
TCATTGAGTAGTACGTCTCGCAGATGGGCGAGAAGCTGCGCGCGATTGTCCACCGTCACCTGCGCGGAACCCGGTGGCGGCGTCGGTGTGCCGATGACGACGCTTCCGACCACATCGCGATGCTTGTGAATCAACTGAATTGCGGCGCGCGCCAGTCGGTTCGCCACATCAATTTCGGCTTTGTGAAACACCGCCTTGCGATCGCGCCGATAGAAGCTGGAATAGTAAAGTGTGTCCTTTGTTTGCCCGATTACGACGAGCTCATGGGACAAATGCGGCTCGTCATAAAATTGCAGGCGATACGCCGGATCCTCAAAGTCATCAGCACTTACAATGCGCACGATAGGCGTCTCGGACACACCGCCTTTCGGGACATTGGGATCCCGCTCGAACGCACCGGCGACGTAAGCGTCGGCCAGTCGCGTGGCACGCTGGCGCGTTTCAACGGAACGTCCTTCCATGAGCACCGGAGAAGGGGGCGTTCGGCCGCGAAAGGCGAATACCGTGCATTCATCGACATCTAGAGCGCCGCTAAAGAGATCAAAGAACTGGCCGCTGAATTCGTGGGTCCCGAGGGTCGGTACCAGATCACCAATGCGATCGATAAGAATCCACGGAATCACGCCACCCTCCACATTGAAACTCTCGAGGAATCACTGAGCAGCCCCGAGTAACTCCGCCGGCAAATAAGAACGCGTGAACATTGTTCGCATTTAACCCTCGCCACGTCAATGGTCGCCCGTGGAATGCTGCGTCGCAGCAGCCAGTGTTCCAATTGTCGCTTCCAAAGGCTGCTATATAGGCCTACAGGTCTATTTTGAATCCCCACAGATACAGAGAGCTCCTACCGCTCTCGCGAGCCGCTGATTGCTCCGCGCCGGCTACACGAACCGCCGCGGGATCTTCCGCTCCCAGGTGCGCGTGAACACCTGCTCGCCGCCGTCGTACGCGGTCATTTCGCCCCACAGCAGGAAATCGGTCCTCAAGGTGGTGATCCTCGAGGTGGCGACCACGCGCGGGCGCCACCGGTCGCGCTGCCAGCCGAACGTGTATTGGGTCTCGATCGATCCCGCGGTGTCGTCGTCCGCGATCTCGCAGCGCGCGGCCGACTTGCCCAGGATTTCCGTATTCACGGCGGTCAACAAGACCGTGCCGTCGCCGACCTCGTGGCGTATCACCTGCTTACGGGTGACGGCATCCCACTCGACGCGGTGAATGCCGGGATTGGAGCTGACGGGTCGAACGGGGACCGGCGGCACGAAGGGTGGGCCGAAGTCCTTCAGCTTTTCGTCGGCGGCGCGCGGCGGCCGCACGGGCAGCGACAGGCTGCTCGCGCCGGTGAACACCGTGAGCTGCACCGGCTCCGGCGCCGGCAGTATCAACGGCCAATAGGCCGTCGAGAGGGCGACCCTGATGCGATCTCCCGCCTTGAAGCGATGCGCGGCGTTATCGAGCGCGAGCTTCACGGTATAGCGCTCGCCCGGCACCAAGGCGGTGGGCACCGCGTCGCTCTCGCGATGACAGAGGTTCAATATGCCGTAGGTGATGCGGCTCGATTCGCCGGTGGGGCGGACCTCGTTCAAGCGCGCGGCGAGGAACGCGACCGGCTTGTCCACCGACAGCTCGAGCGTCAGGGTGGGAGCGCCCAGTATCTCGAAGGCTTCCTCGAGCGGGGGCGAATCGAAGGTCAAGGACCGGGCATCGTCGACGCGCTGATCGAACGGCAATTCCAGGTCGAGATCCTCCACTCCGCCGGCGCCGGATGGGCACCACTTGCCGGCGTCGACGCCGACCGTTTGAATGGGATCGAGACGGACGGGGTCCGCCGCGGCGGAACTCGCACCGAGCGCCCACCCGCCATTCAGGAAATAGGTACGCGCTTCGATGCGCGTCGACGGCCAGGCATCCTCGGCCGCCCAATAACCGGGCACGTCGGCCTTGCGGGGCATTGCGGATTCATACTGCATCCACACGCGCAGCATCGGCTCCTTCATGATGCCGGTGTCGCTGCCCTTCAACCAGTGGTCCCACCAGCGCAGCGCCTCGCTCAGGTAGTCGATGGCCGGCCCCGGCGCGCCCTGATGAGGATAGATGTGGGTCCAGGGTCCCACGAGACCTTTGCGGGGCACCTTCAGACCTTTGAGCAAGCGAAATATCGAGTTCTTGTACGCATCCACCCATCCGCCGATGGCGTAGACCGGGCACTGGATGCGCCCGTAATCCTCGATCACCGAACCGTGCTTCCAGAATTCGTCCCGAAACGGGTGATCGAACCAGTGATCGATGTTGAACTGCACGGCGTTCAATCGCTTGAGCCAGGACTCCCGCCATCCGTCGCGTCCGGTGATGTCGGGGTCCGATGGCTGCCCTTGAATGGCGAGAAACGCCGTCCCCCAGTCGAACATGTCCTCGAGGATGCAGCCGCCCTTGTAATGCGCATCGTCGGCGTAGCGGTCGTCCGTCGAGCAATGCGTGATGATGGCCTTGAGGGCCGGCGGCCGGCGCGCCGCGACTTGCAGCGAGTTGAATCCGCTCCAGGAGATTCCCTCCATGCCGACCGACCCGCTGCACCA
>DASYAC010000190.1:0-4029 GCA_036501585.1 Steroidobacteraceae bacterium | reverse complement strand
GCCAATCCGGGGCCCGCCAGCTACCGACGGGGAGGACCGCTCACGATCACGGACTGCAATGTCATGACCGGGAAGCTTCAGCCGGAGATCTTCCCCGCGGTGTTCGGGCCGCGCGGCGACCAACCGCTCGATGCGAAGACGGTGCACGAGAAATTCCTCGCGCTGGCTGATGAAGTGGCCGCGTCGACCGGACAGCGCCTCGATCCCATCGGGATTGCCGAGGGGTTCCTGACGATCGCGGTCGATAACATGGCGAACGCCATCAAACAGGTGTCGGTGGCGCGCGGCTATGACGTCTCCAACTATACGCTCGCTTGCTTCGGCGGAGCGGGCGGGCAGCACGCCTGTCTGGTGGCGGACGCGCTCGGAATGACCCGGATCATGATTCATCCATTGGCCGGCGTGTTGTCGGCGTACGGCATGGGATTGGCCGACACCCGGGTGATGAAGCAGGCGATGGTGGAAGCTCAGCTGGATGCGCAGCGAATGGCGCGCCTCGACGAGCTCATTGCGGAATTGACTCGAACAGGCGCCACTGACCTCGCGGGTCAGGGGATCGGCAGGGATCGCATACGCACCGAAGCACGCGCTCATGTCAAGTACCGCGGATCCGACACGGCGCTCGACGTCGAGTATGGGTCCCTGGATGAGATTGCGACGGGCTTCGAGTCGGCCTATCGGCGCCGTTTCGCCTTCACCATGCCCGGCGTGCCGCTCATCGTCGAGTCGCTCGCCGTCGAATCGATCGGCCGCTCCGAGGGCAGCGACGCCACGGTGGCCGCGCCGGCCGCGCTCGAGCCGGCCAAGGCGGTTCGAACGGCCATGGCTCACATGGCCGGGAGGGCCCATGCGACGCCGATCTACGACCGAGCGACCCTGCCGGTCGGACAGCGCATCGACGGGCCCGCCGTCATTTTCGATGCCGCGTCCACCACGGTCGTCGAGCCGGGCTGGGCGGGTGCGCATAGCGCGAGCGGCGATTTGATCCTGGATCGCGTCGAGGCCAGGGCGAATCGCACCTCGTCCGCGGAGGCTGATCCGGTCAGGCTCGAGATCTACAACAACCTCTTCATGTCCATCGCCGAGCAGATGGGCCTGGCGCTGCAGAACACGGCGTATTCGGTCAATATCAAGGAGCGGCTGGATTTCTCCTGCGCGCTCTTCGATGCCGACGGCGCGTTGATCGCCAATGCCCCTCACATGCCGGTTCACCTGGGCTCCATGGGGGAGAGCGTGCGGGCCGCGCTCGCTCTCCAGCCCAAGCCCGGTGAGGTGATCGCCCTGAACAACCCCTATCGCGGCGGTACTCATTTGCCCGACGTGACGGTGGTGATGCCGGTGTTCGACGAGGACGGCCGGCAGATCCTGTTCAATGTGGCCGCGCGCGGACACCATGCCGATATCGGCGGCAGCACGCCCGGCTCCATGCCCTCGAACAGCAAAACGCTGGACGAGGAGGGGGTATTGATCGACAACTTCCTCCTGGTCAGCAATGGCCGGTTTCGGGAAGCCGAGTTCCGGGCGCTGCTGGCCTCCGGACGCTACCCCGCCCGCAATCCGGACCAGAATCTCGGCGACATCCGCGCCCAGGTGGCAGCCTGTGCGCGTGGCGCCGAAGAACTGAAGCGCTTGATGCAGACCGCCGGGCGTGAGGTCGTGCTCGGTTACATGCGCCACGTGCGCGCCAACGCGGCGGCCTCGGTGCGCCGCATGCTGTCGAATCTGCCCGATGGACACTTTCGCTACGAGCTCGACGATGGCGCGGCCGTCGAGGTGAGCATCCAGGTGGATCGGGCCGCCGGACGCGCCAGGATCGACTTCACGGGCACGAGCGTTCAGCAGCCGAACAACTTCAATGCGCCCGCCTCCATCTGTCGAGCGGCGGCGCTCTACGTGATCCGAACGCTGCTCGACGATGACATTCCCATGAACGATGGGTGCCTGGAGCCGATCGACCTGATCATCCCCGACGGGTCGCTATTGAAACCTCATCACCCCGCGGCGGTCGTCGCCGGAAACGTGGAAACCAGCCAAGTGGTCACCGACGCTCTCTACGGCGCCACGGGCCGCCTCGCCGCCGCCCAGGGGACCATGAACAATTTCACTTTCGGCAATGCCCGGCATCAGTACTACGAAACCATCTGCGGTGGTTCGGGCGCGGGCCCGGGCTTTGACGGAACGAGCGCCGTACACACCCACATGACCAATAGCCGGCTCACGGACCCGGAAGTGCTGGAGTTTCGGTTTCCCGTCATGGTCGACGCCTTCCATATTCGCGCCGGGTCCGGGGGCGCGGGCCGCTGGCGCGGCGGGGACGGCGTGGTCCGTCGTATCCGGTTTCTCGAGCCGATGACCGCCTCGCTGCTCGCCAACCGTCGGCGCGTGGCACCGTTCGGGCTGGAGGGGGGCACGGCGGGTGCCCTCGGGCGCGGCACGTTATACAGAGCCACGGGAGAGACCGTGGAGCTCGGTCCGACGGTCGAGGTGCAGGTGGGCGCAGGCGATGTGTTCGAAATCGAAACGCCAGGCGGTGGGGGGTTCGGTGCCGCGCCGGAGGCGCGGACGGATCGCTGGAGAGCCGGGTGAACCCATCCTTGGGCGTCAGGACTGCGCTCGTATCGCAGTCGGAGCCCTACTTTGCGGCGCTACGCAACGCCGCGGCGTCTCGCGCCAAACCCTCGATGCCGGCCCAGTCGCCCGCCGTCATCATGTCGCGCGGCGCCACCCAGGAACCGCCGACGCAAGCCACATTGGGGAGCGCCAGATAATCGGGCGCCGTGGCGCGCGTAATGCCCCCGGTCGGACAAAACCGTATATCGGGGAACGATGCGGCCAGTACTCGTAACATGCCGATGCCACCGGCCTCTCGGGCGGGGAACAGCTTCAGCACGTCGAAGCCGGCGTGGCGCGCCGCTATCAATTCCGTCGGCGTCATGACCCCAGGTAGCAACGGGAAGCGCGCACCGCGGGCGGCCGCTGCCAGCTCCGGTGTCAGGCCGGGCGTCACACCGAACTGAGCACCCACCCGAGCGGCGGCGGCGAATTCGACCGCACGGGTCAGCATGCCGACGCCGACGACCGCCTCGGGTACTGCTTTGCGCATGGCCTCGATGGCGGCGAACGCGACGGGAGTGCTGAGCGTAATTTCCAGCACACGCAGTCCGCCCGCCGACAATGCGCGGACCAAAGGCACCGCGTGGGCGAGTTCGGCGATGGTCAAGACTGGTATCACCGGCGCGAGTCCGACGATGTCACGAATATTCAAATGTGGATTCCGCTCGGTTAATCCAAGGGCCAGGATACCGACGTGGACACCGTCACGTCGCCGCCCTCTTGATCCGGAGCGGGCTTTACCGTGATGTTGTCGACTTCACGCCACCAGGGCCTGACGATCCCGGCATGCGCCGGTTCCACCGGTTGACCGAGCAGCGGCATGAGCAATTGTGCATCGCTGTGCGGCGCGAGCTCCAGCAATCGCTCCGCGGGTTGATCCCACGCATGCATGGCCAACGCGAAGGTACCCCAGTGAACAGGCATGAATACGCCTCCCAGCATGGCATGCGCCCGGAGGGCATTGTCGGGCCCCAGGTGTATGTCGCCCCAAGCAGGATAGAACGCGCCGATCTCCAGCATCACTGCGTCGAACGGCCCAAGCCGATCGCGGATCGAGCGGTACTCCGTGGTCAAACCCGTATCTCCGCTGAAGAACACGGAGTGTTTCGGAGAGCGAATCGCGAACGATGACCACAGCGTGGAGTTGCGATCCTTCAACCCCCGTCCGGAAAAATGCTGCGACGGCGCGGCGGTCAACGCAATCCCCGTATTCGGCAGCGCGTGCGACTCCCACCAATCGAGCTCGGTGATGCGTTCCGCCGGTACGCCCCAATACTCCAGATGCGCGCCGACGCCGAGCGATGTGACGAACGGTATATTCGTCTTGGCGAGGGCGCGGATGGTGGGGTAGTCGAGATGATCGTAGTGATCGTGCGAGACGATCACGACATCGACCGGCGGCATCTCGCGGAGCGA
>DASYAC010000189.1:0-15194 GCA_036501585.1 Steroidobacteraceae bacterium | reverse complement strand
CATTTGCGGATTCTCCCACGGACACCGGCGGGCTGGGCGAGATCGTCGTAACCGCCCAGCGGCGCAGCGAAAGGCTCCAGGACGTGCCCATGAGCATCCAAGCCTTCAGCCAGCAAAGTCTCGATCAACAGGGCGTGCGCTCGGTCGATGACCTCACCCGTGTGTCGCCCGGCGTTACCTTCATACGCAACGGCATGAGTTCGAGCGGCAACTACAACGACGAGGACTCCGATATCTCGATCCGCGGCATCGACTCCACTGCGGGCACGGCGACCACCGGGATCTATGTCGATGACACGCCAATCCAGACCCGTCACCTCAACTTCGGCACCGTCAACCCTTATCCTGCCGTGTTCGACCTGGATCGGGTCGAAGTTCTGAAGGGTCCGCAGGGCACGCTCTTCGGCGCGGGCTCGGAGGGCGGCACCATCCGCTTCATCACACCGGAGCCGAGCCTGACCGCCTACTCGGGCTACGCCCGCGCGGAATACGGCAAGATCGACGACGGCGGCAACAGCTATTCGGCCGGCGCCGCAGTGGGCGGGCCGATCATCGACGGCGTGCTCGGCTTTCGCGTCAGCGCCTCGTTCCAGGAGGATGGCGGCTGGGTGAATCGCGTGGACTACACCCGTCCGCCGAGCACGATCGATCCGGCGACCTTCGCGACGATCTACAGCGGCAACCCGGTGGTCACGGGCACCACCGAAAGGAACGCGAATTGGCGCGATACGCAGACCTTCCGCGCAGCCCTGAAATGGCAGCCGATCGATGGTCTGTCGATCGAGCCGTCCATCTATGTACAGACGCTGCACATCAATGACACGGGAGCGTACTGGCTCAACATCTCGAATCCATCGGACAACGTCTACAACAACGGCAATGCGCAGCGCAACCCGAGCACCGATCCCTGGTACTTGGGCTCGATCAAGGTCAGCTGGAACCAGCCCTGGGCGAATATCGTCTCGAATACCTCGTACTTCTCGCGCCAGCAGCATTCGGTTTCCGACTACTCCCAGTGGTTCGACACCGTGTTCTTCTACAACCAGTACCCGCCGGTCGGAGAGGTCAACAGCTCCTACTTCACCGACCATCAAAACAACTTCAACGAGGAAATTCGGGTGAGCTCGGTGGATTCGAGCGCGCGATTGCAGTGGACCGCGGGCCTGTTCTATACCCACACCAACGAGGATTCGACGGAGTACGTCGTCAGCGACGCCGCCTGCGCCGGCAATACCTGTCCTATTACTGCGCCGGGATTTCCCGCGGGCGCTGAGACCTATCTGCAGCCGCGCTTCTCCATGCTCGACAAGCAGGCCGCCATATTCGGCGAGGCGAGCTGGAAGTTCACCGATCAATTGAAGCTCACGGCCGGGCTGCGCTACTCGGATCTTCAATACTACGGCGTGGTGCAGGAAGTCGAGCAGGGACTGTTCGGCACGCTCAACGTGAACACACCCAGCTCGGGCAGCTCGAGACCGGTGACACCGCGCTTCGTGTTCAACTACACGCCGGCCGTCGACAACTTAATTTACGCGAGCGCCGCGAAGGGCTTCCGTCCGGGCGGCATCAACACGACGCTCCCGAGCACTTGTTTTGCCGGTACAGGCGTCTCGCCGACAGCAGCGGCAGCGCCATTTTCCTCGGATTCTTTGTGGCAATACGAGATCGGCACCAAGAATTCGCTGTTCGACCATCACTTGACCGTCAACGCCGCGATCTACTACATCAAGTGGAAGAACATCCAGCAGTTCGTCTATCTGGCGTGCGGCCTCGGCCTCGACTACAACTCGGGTGAGGTCACGGGCAAAGGCGGCGACCTCGAGGTCCAGTGGCGGCCGCTCGACTCTCTCACGCTCGGTCTCACCGCCTCGTATACCGACTCCTCCTTCGACGACAATGTGGTGCTCGGGACCAGCGACAGGGTCGTCACGAGCGGAGACCACCTGCAAGCCTCACCCTGGAACCTCGACCTGACCGGGGAGTACGTCTGGACCGCGAACGACGTCAAGCCCTATTTGCGCCTCGATTATCAGTATGCGACCCCGCAGAGAAGCCTCGTCCCCTATACGGACCCGGCGAACAATCCCAACGCGGATGCGACGCTGCCGGGGCTGCCCGAGATCCGGGTCCTGAACCTGCGCGCCGGTGTGCGCCTCAACGGCTTCGATGTCTCGTTGTTCGCGAACAACGCGCTCAATTACCACACGCCGATCTTCGTGTCGCGCGACTTCAATGCGCCGGTGTACGGCTTGCCGAATCTGGACACCAACTACTTCGGCCGCGGCTACGCCCCGCGAACCGTGGGAGTCACGGGCACCTACCGGTTCTGAAGGGGGAGTGATTCGGTGGGCGAAGGTGCGCTGGCAGCCCGAGAGGCTGCTACTTGGCGCCCTTCGCCTGCCACACCGCCAAGGTGTCCGGCGACCCTTGGGCCCGCACGCCGTTGTCGCTCAGGATGTCGTCCGTCGCGGCGACCATCGCGGCGCGAGGGAATACCAGGCCCTCTCCGCCCTTCTGATCGAACTCGAACGTGACGAAGGGATCCTTGAGGTCGCGCAGCACGGCGACGAGATGCGCGAGGCTCTTGATGTGCGTGCCGTTGACCGCATACACCACCGCACCGGCGGGATTGGAATAGCCGGTGGAGAGCTTGTGCGGGAAGAAGGGCGAGGAGACCACCACCAGCTCCTGAAGAATTTCATCCGGCGGGTCGAGGGCGCGGGTCATCAGCGGGCTCTTCGCGAAGGCGAGCGCGCGCAGCATTCCGGCGTTGCTTTCGATCGCCGCCACCATTTGCCAGGTCGCCTTGGAAAATACCAGGGGTCCGTAGATGAAATACGGCGGGTAGCCGCCGCGTAGATCCGAGACCAGCGTCGGATGTTCCGCGGACACGGGCAACTGCACCTTGAGCATCTTGCCTGCGCGTACGACGGTCAGCGGCAGCTCGCCGTTCTTCGCCTGCTTCTGGATCATGTAGCCGAAGCCCACGCGCAAATCCTTCTCGAGCTTCACCATGCCCTGATTGTCGATGGGCGCATCCCCGATGTGGGTGATCACGTCCCACTCTTTCAAGGGATATGATGCGTCGTTCTTGTCGGGGCGATGGACCACCATGCCCTCGACCGCCTTGTCGAGCTTCAGGTAGTCGCGCAGCGCCGGATTCTCGAGCGTCTGGAGCTCGTCGTACATCGCGGGCTTGCCGTCGTAATGGCCTCCGGCGATATCCTTGAGGAACAGATCGACTTCCTCGTTCGGAATGATGTACCCGATGCTCTGGGTATCCTTGCCGACCAGTTTCGAGAAGACGAGACCGATCATCCTGTCGCCGGCGATCGCCGGGCCGCCGCTGTTGCCGGGATTGATCGCCGCGTCCACCTGGATGCGCAGGCCCGATACCGGAAAATTATAGGGGACGAATTCGATGCGCGATACGATCCCCTTGGTGATCGACAGCGACATGCCGCCGGTGGGGAATCCGTAGGCCAGCACCGTATCCTTGATCTGCGGCAGCTCGCTGGCGCGCTTGATCGCCGGATGGGTATCGAAGAAGCTCGCGTCATCGAGCTGGAGCACGGCGAGGTCGATGCCGGGAGCCACGGCGACCACGGTGGCCGGCACCTTGTCGCCCGATGCATTGGCTTGAACCTGCACCTGCGTCGCGTAGAGCACTACATGCGCGTTGGTCAATATGCGCTTGCCGTCGATGACGACGCCGGAGCCGCTCACATCGGTGGGACCCTGCTTGGTCCAGGGCTTGAACGGGTCCGGATAGCGCATCGTGGCGAACACCTTGACCACCGAATCCTCGATCGCCGGCGCGGGCGCGGCGCTTCGGATGTTGGCGGCACAGGCCGCCGATGCGTACAGGCCGAGGCAGAGCTGGAGGGAGATCAAGACAATCCGTTTGAACAACGGCATGAGGGGTCCTATTTGCCGCCGACTGAAAAGGCGAGGAGCACGTTGCCCGGGCTTCCCCGTTCGCTGCCCGAGTTGACGTAAACGACTCCGTTGACGATGGTCGCTCCGCCCTGGTCCAGCGAGCCGCCGCTCGCCGTCACTCGATTGACCGTCACGAAGTCCTTGGCGGTGTCGTAATCCCACAAGATCTTGCCGTCGATGGTCGAATAGGCCCTGAGGTGCCCGTCCATCGAGCCGGAGAACGCGGCGCCGGGAATCACGGTGACCGCCTGCGCCTCGCCATGCGCGCACACCGAGGCGCTCGTCCAGCTGCAAGCCACGGGGGGCGCGGGGCGCTGCCAGCGCTTCGCTCCCGTCTTCATGTCGATCGCGACCAGACTGCCGGTCTGATTGGAGGGCTCGGCGCCGAATCCCGAGAGCGCGGCATACACGTCGCGGTGATCCGCCGCCATGCCGGTTTCGATGCCCTCGGAGACCTTGTTCTCGGCTCCGTTGATTTGCCACAGCACTTCTCCCGAGCGCTCCGGGTCAAGGCCGTAAACGATACCCGAGCGCTGTCCGGCGAGCAGGATCTGCCGGCCGCTCGTCAGTGTGCGCAAGATCGGCGAGGCGGTGAAATCGCGCGCCGGGCCTTCGCGCGTTGAGCCCTCGCGCGCCGGGCCTTCGGCGGGACCGCTCCCGGCGGCGGGCGGGCGAAGCTGCTTCGACCACCGCACCTGACCATCGAGGAGATCCAGCGCGACGACCGCATCCGCGGACGGCTGGAGCGGGGGATTGAACGAGTCTCCCGTGGCGACGTAGACGAGACCGCGGGCCGTATCGAGGGTGGGGGCTCCGGCGATCGCGATCCCCGCGGGACCGAATTGCTGCACGCCCGCGGCGCTCGCGATCGGCCGCGGCTCTTCAGCCACCAGATAGGTTTTCCAGGCCACTCGACCGGTGGCGATGTCGAGCGAGGCGACGCTGCCGCGGAAGGTACAACACGAGAACGCCGCATCCCGGGCGGCGCCCGGCTCGCTCGAGCCCACGGTGACGTAGAGATGATTTTGGTAGACGACGGGCGCACCCAGGATGCGCGCCGTGGGCTGGGATTCGAGTTGAGTCTTCCACATCAACGTCCCTCGCTCGGCATCCAAGGCGTATACCGAGCCCTTGTCGTCGCCGAAAAAAGCCGCGCTCGGCGGCTTCAGGACGTCGAGGTGAGCGTCGATGCGTCCATGTCCACGCTTGGATTTCCGCGGCTTGGGCTTGGCGATTTGCCGGGGCACGCCGAGCTCCGCGATCACGATGGCGCTGAAGGCGTGAGCGTCGGTGTCGTAGCGCCAGTACGTGCAGCCGGTTTTTGCGTCCAGTGCGTACACCCGGCCCGCACCGCCGACGAAGACCCGGCCGTCGACGATGGTGGGCTGCCCGGATACGGTGTTGGCCCCGGGATATCCAAAGGCCCATTTCAACGCAAGGCGCGAAACATCGGCGGCCCGAATGGCCGGCTCGGGCTGATAACGGGTGTTGTCGACGCCGCGCCCCCAACCGTTCCATTGCGCGCTGCCGAGAGCCACGGGGCCCGGGTTCTCGGAACACAGGATCTGGCCCCCCGTCGCAGCGCCGCTCACCCCGTCGGCCGGCGGGGCCTGCGGCAGCGGGGGCTCGGCGGCCCCGCTCGCCGCCGCAAACAGCGCCGCAGCGGCGATGAACGCGGCGGCCGCCGCGGGCGATCCGAGATGGACGGACGCCGGCATCTCAGCGCTTGTCGAGCGGACGATAATCCCGTTGCGTGGGGCCGGTGTACAGCTGGCGCGGGCGTCCGATGCGCA
The DNA here is from genome assembly GCA_036501585.1 of Steroidobacteraceae bacterium. Lineage (GTDB taxonomy): Bacteria > Pseudomonadota > Gammaproteobacteria > Steroidobacterales > Steroidobacteraceae > Bog-1198. The sequence goes on along the minus strand of DASYAC010000189.1, from coordinate 9,462 downwards.
TGTGCGGATCGGAGACCATTTCCTGCCAGTGCGCGACCCAGCCGGCGGTGCGCGCGATCGCGAACAGTACGGTGAACATCGAGCGCGGAATTCCGAGGGCGCTGTAGATGATGCCCGAATAGAAGTCGACGTTCGGATAGAGCTTGCGGGAGACGAAGTATTCGTCCTTGAGCGCGACCTCTTCGAGCTTCAGGGCCAGCTCGAACAACGGATTGTTGTGCACGCCCACGCCCATTTTTTCCAGCACCCGATAGCACATCTCGCGGATGATCTTCGCGCGGGGATCGAAATTCTTGTAGACGCGATGCCCGAACCCCATCAGGCGCACGGTGTCCGACTTGTCCTTCACGCGGGCCAGGAATTTGTCGATGTTCTTGGCCGAGCCGATGCCGTCGAGCATGTCGAGCACCGCCTCGTTCGCACCGCCGTGCGCGGGTCCCCAGAGCGCGGAGACGCCCGAGGAGATCGCCGCGTAGGGATTCGTCCCCGTGCTGCCGGCCAGGCGCACCGTGGAGGTGCTGGCATTCTGCTCGTGATCCGCATGCAGGATGAACAGAAGGTCCAGCGCCTCGGCGGCCACCGGATCGATCGCGTAGGGCTCGCAGGGGACCGCGAAGAACATGTTCAGCATGTTCTGGCAGTAGCGCAAATCGTTGCGCGGATACACGAAGGGCTGTCCCAGCGTATGCTTGTACGCCGCCGCCGCGATCGTCGGAAGCTTCGCGACGATACGGTGCGAGAAGATCTCGCGGCAGCGCGGATCGTTGATGTCGGTCGAGTCCTGGTAGAAGGCCGCCATCGAGGCGACCACGGCCGACACCATGGCCATCGGGTGTGCATCGTGGTGGAAGCCCTCGAAGAAGCTCAAGAGCTGCTCGTTGATCATGGTGTGACGCGTGATCGAGTGGGTGAACTCATGCAGCTGCGTCTTGGTCGGCAGGTCGCCCTGGATCAACAGGTAGGCGACCTCCAGGAAGCTCGATTTCTCGGCCAGCTGTTCGACCGGGTAGCCGCGGTACAGAAGCACGCCCGCATCGCCGTCGATGTAGGTGACCTTGCTGTCGGTACTCGCGGTGGCCATGAAGCCGGGATCGTAGGTGAATACCCCGACATCCCGGATGAGATTCGTGATGTCGATCGCCTCGGGACCGATGGTTCCCGACAACGCGGTCAATTCGGTGGTCTTGCCCGTGGACAGATTCTTCAGTTCGTACTTCGTGCTCATGCGCCCTGCCGATCGAATGGGTTCATTGATGATGGCCCGGAAGCCTTGCACGGCAGGTGAGCGGAATCAAGCTCACCCGTCGCACGGCGGCACGATGACCGGCGCATTCAGGCGGCCGGCCGCGCGGAGATGAGGAGTGAGTGCGCGGGCGACCGCACCCGCGCGCGGGGGCTTAGGTTTTCGCCGCGGCGGTCGCGTATTTCTTGCGGAACTTGTCGACCCGGCCGCCGGTATCGACGATTTTCTGCTTGCCCGTGTAGAACGGATGACAGTTCGAGCACACTTCCACCTGCAGATCCTGTCCGATGGTGGAGCGGGTCTTGAACGTGTTCCCGCAGGTGCAGGTCACGGTGATGTCGCTGTACTCGGGATGTATGCCGGCTTTCATGGTTGGAACCTCTGATGATCTTTATGCGGCAGAATCGACGGTTCTCAAGGGACACGCCGCCACGCCAATCGCCCGCCCAAAACGGGGCCGCGTACCTTAGCTCAAAGCTTCCTGTTCAACAAGCGATAGCCGAAGCGATACCCGGAAATGCTGCTCGGGTGTTTGCCCATTGGGGGCTTGTCCACAACTTCTGTGGATAAGTCTGTGGACGGAACGGCCTTCGCATATCTGTCACAGAGGATTTTCGCATAAATGTTAACTTGGTCAAAAAATAGACACATATGTTTCTTAAATACAATCAACTGGTTATGGGTAGCATCTGACCTAAAGCAAACGCAATGTGCTGTAGGTGCCCCTGCGGACGGGGTGCGGCAGCCGATGTGTATAAGCTCATTCCAGAAAACCGCCCTGAAGGTCGTTCAGGAACCTCGAACCGAGCTCGGTGGGCCGGAAGCCGTCCGGGGTCGCCTCGAGCAGGCCCCGGCCTACAGCGCGCGCGAGGGCGGCTTCGAGCGTCCGCGCCTCAAGGCCGGTCCGATGCTCGAAATCGCGGATCGCAAAGCCCTCGTTGAGCCGCAGCGTATTCAGCATGAATTCGAACGGCAGTTCGCTCTCGGGGACTCGGCGGCGCAGCCCCAGGGGCTCGGAGCCCGCCAAGCGGGAGGAGGCCTCGAACCACTGCAGGTACTCGCGCGGTTGGCGCGGCTTTTCGCTTCTGACGATGTCCTCGGGCGCGGCGAACGTGAGCTTGCCGTGCGCGCCTGCGCCGACGCCCAGGTAGTCGCCGAAGGTCCAGTAGTTCAGATTGTGGCGGCAGCGCGCCCCGGGACGCGCATAGGCCGACACTTCGTATTGCGCGAATCCCTCGTCGGCCAGCAGTCGTTGACAGTCGCGCTGAATCGCAAACGCCGCATCCTCGTCGGGCAGCGGCGGTGGACGGGCGTGAAATACCGTGCCGGGCTCGAGGGTGAGCTGGTAGTGGGAGATATGTGCGGGCTCGAGAGCGCAGGCGATGCGCACGTCCGCGAGCGCGTCGTCGAGCGTCTGCTCGGGCAACGCGTACATCAGGTCCAGATTGAAGTTCTCGAGCCCCGCGGCGTGCAGCTCCTCGGCCGCGCGGTGCGTGTCCTCGGCCGCATGAATGCGGCCGAGCCGCGCGAGCGCCGCGGGCGAAAAGCTCTGCGCTCCGAGCGAGACGCGATTGATGCCGGCCTCCCGATAACCGGCGAAGCGGCCTCGCTCCACGGTGGCGGGATTCGCCTCCAGGGTGATTTCCGCATCGAAGGCAACGCGGGTCCGCCGGCGCAACGCCGTGAGCAGCCGCGCGAATTCCTCGGGCGGGAAGAGGCTCGGAGTCCCTCCGCCGAAAAACACCGTTTCGATCGTGCGCTCGCCGATCGAGGGCAGTTCATCCTCCAGATCGAGGAGCAACGCATCGATGTAGCTTCGCGGCGGAGGGCTGTCTCCCCGCTGGTGAGAGTTGAAGTCGCAGTAGGGGCATTTGCGCACGCACCAGGGCATGTGCACGTACAGGGAGAGAGGGACCGCGGTCACGTGCGCGCCGCGAGCTGAGCGCGCAGCTCCCGCATCGCCCGGCCGCGATGGCTCAGCCGATTCTTCTCGCCGGAATCCAGCTCCGCGGCTGTCATCTCGAGCTCCGGCAGCCAGAAATGCGGGTCGTAGCCGAATCCTCCCGTTCCGCGCGGCGTCTCGACGATCGAGCCCTGCCAGGCGCCTTCGGCGGTGAGCGGCGAGGGGTCGTCCGGGCCGTCCACGTAGACCAGCACGCAGCGATAGCGCGCACGCCTCTCGCCCGGCGCGGTCCCGGCGAGCGCGCGCAGGAGCTTCGCGTTGTTCGCGGCATCGTCCGCGCCCGGGCCGGCGTAACGCGCGGAGTACACGCCCGGCGCGCCGCCGAGCGCGTCCACCTCCAGCCCGGAGTCGTCGGCGATGACCGGCTCGCCGGTCGCCGCGGCCGCGTGCCGTGCCTTCAGCAGCGCGTTCGACAAAAAAGTGCTGCCCGTCTCTTCCGGTGCGATCACGCCGAGCGAGGCTTGGCTCACCGGCGCGAAGGGGAGTCCCTCGAGCAGCGCTTGGAACTCGCGCAGCTTCCCGGGATTGCCCGTGGCGATGACCAGCCGCCTACGCGGCGCGTGCGGTCTGCTGGGCCTCATGCAATCGGGCGATGCCTTGCGAGGCGAGATCCAGGAGCTTGTCCAGCTCGTGGCGCCTGAACGCATGACCTTCCGCAGTGCCCTGTACCTCGACGAAGCCGCCGCCGGAGTTCATCACCACGTTCATGTCGGTCTCGGCACTGGAGTCCTCGGCATAGTCCAGGTCGAGGACGGGAACTCCGCGGTAAATGCCCACGGAGACGGCGGCCACCTGGCCGTGAATGGGATTCGCCGCGAGCGAGCGCCGCTTCATGAGGATGTCGACGGCGTCCGCCAAGGCGACGAAGGCGCCGGTGATCGAGGCGGTGCGCGTGCCTCCGTCCGCCTGCAGCACATCGCAATCGAGGGTGACGGTGCGCTCGCCCAGCGCCTTCAGATCGACCACGGCACGGAGCGAGCGCCCGATCAGGCGTTGAATTTCCTGGGTGCGTCCCGATTGCTTGCCGCGCGCGGCCTCGCGGGCCGAACGCGTGTGAGTCGCCCTCGGGAGCATGCCGTACTCGGCGGTGACCCAGCCCTGCCCGGAGCCGCGCAGAAAGGAAGGCACACCATCCTCGATGCTCGCCGTGCAAAGCACGCGCGTCGCCCCGAAGCCCACGAGCACCGAGCCCTCCGCGTGCGCGGTGTAGTTCCGGGTGAAGGACAGCTCCCGAAGCTCGTCGGGCGCGCGCCCGCTCGGCCGCACGCTCATGCGGCCCTCCAGCGCAGCGCCGCCGCGCTGGTGTTGTCGCTGTAAGGGGCGGACGCGGCGACCGCCTGGGTTCCGAGCTCGGTGAGCGACTCCCGCAGCGGCTTGCCCGCGGTCTGGGCGAAGCGCACCAGATCCTGGTCCTCGAGGTTCGCCCACAGTCCGTCCGTGCAGAGCAGCAGCACATCGCCCGATTTCAGCCGCCGGCGCGTGGAGATGCTCATTTCGGGGAGCGCCGCGTCCCCGCCCAGACAGCATTCGACGTAATTGCGCATCGGATGACCGTGCACCTCCGCCTCGGTGATCAATCCCTCGCGCAGCAAGACCTCCACATGGCTGTGATCGCGCGTGCGCTCCAGCACCTGGGTCTGCCTCAACTGGTACACGCGGCTATCCCCCACGTGCGCCCAGTAGGCCGCCGAATCCTGAACCAGGCAGACCGCGCAGGTGGCGCGCGGGCGCGCCTCCACGGACAGGCCGACGCCCAGTTTGACGACTTCCTCGTGCGCCCTGCCGAGCGACAAATGCAAGAAGCCGAGCGGGTCGAAGATCGGATGCGGAATTTGCCAGAAAGCCTCCAACAGAGTGGCGAGCGCGGTCTCGGCGGCGCGCGCTCCCTCGGCGTGCCCGCCCATGCCGTCGATCACCGCGAGAAGTACGGCCTGGTCAGCGGCGGCCACCGCCACCCGATCCTGATTCTCCTCGCGATGCCCGATCAAGCTCACATCCGCGATCTCGATCTGCAATGACAGCTCCTGACCCTTTCGATAGACTGAACCGTCCCCAAGACGGCCCGAAGAAGACGATTATGGCCGATTTCGGCTTTCACACCCTATGATTCGAAGCATGACGGGCTTCGCCCGGCGCGAGCGGCAATACCCTTTCGGCCTTATCGCCTGGGAGCTCAAGACCGTCAATCACCGCTTTCTCGAGATCAGCTGCCGGCTGCCCGAGGATTTTCGCGCCGCGGAGTCGGAATTTCGCCAGACCATTGCCGGCGCCGTGCGTCGCGGCAAGGTCGACGGATCGCTGCATTTCCGGCCGGCGACCGCCGCGACCACGCTGGAGGTCGATGCCGACCTGCTCGCCTCGCTCACCCAGAGGGCGCAGCAGGCGGCGCTGCAGGCCGGTCCCGCCGCGCGCATCGACGTGACGGATCTGCTCCGCTGGCCGGGCGTCGTGCGCGAACCTCCGAAGGACTCCGCACCGCTGGTCGCGGCCGCCCATGCCCTGCTCGGCGAGGCGCTCGCCGAGCTCACGCGGTTCCGGGACAGCGAAGGCGGGCGCCTCCAGGAGGCCCTCGAGCTTCGGTGCGCGGGTCTCGCCGATTTCGCATCCCAGGTCACCGCGCGATTGCCGGAAGTGCGCGCGCGCATGCGGGCCAAATTGCTGGAGCGCATCGCACAACTGTGCAGCGATGTCGACCACGAGCGCCTCGAACAGGAGCTTGCGATGCTGGCCCAGCGCCTGGACGTGGACGAAGAGCTCGATCGCCTGCGCGGCCACGTGACCGAGGTGCGCAAGACCTTCGACGGCCGGGAACCCGCGGGGCGGCGTCTCGATTTTCTGATGCAGGAGCTCAATCGCGAGGCCAACACGCTGTCCTCGAAGTCGCAGGACATCGAGACCACGCGCGCGGCGGTCGACATGAAAGTGCTGATCGAGCAGATGCGCGAGCAGGTGCAGAACATCGAATAGTGTTTTGGGCTGTCGTGGACTGTCGCGGATCGTCTTCGGAAAGTGCGCGAAAGCCCTGCAAAACTAGGCTTTTGCGACAGTTATTGTCTTTGGACGTTTTCCCTCGTCGGGACTACTGTTGCGGCTGGGTGCGTAGCTAAATGCGTAGATGTTCTAGCCACGCGGCTCGTGTTCTAGCCACGCGGCTCGTGTCTTAACTACGCGGTTTGTACGCAAGCTACGCACCCGGGGGTCTCCACATGGCGTCCGGAAAGCTCAACTCCCTTTCGATCGAGCGCGCACATCGCTTCGGCGGTCCGGTGCTGCTGCTCAGCGACGGTGATGGCCTCTACTTCAGGAAGCAGACACGCGAGGGCGCCGCGTGGATGTTCCGCTATCGCTTCGCCGGCCGCGAGCGCTGGATGACCCTCGGCTACTACCCCGACATGAGTCTCGCCGCGGCGCGGATCGAGGCGCGGGAGAAGCGCCTCATGCTCGACAAGCGGCGCGATCCGCTGTTCGCCAAGCAAGAGGCCGAAGAAGCGCAGCGCGCCGCGATCGCCGCCCAGAAAGCGCGCCAGACGTTTCGCGATCTCGCGGAGGATTGGTACAGCACGGAAATCGCCCCGCGGCGTCTCAAGCACCCGAAGGTGCCGCGCCGCTATCTCGATAAATACCTGCTGGCGGCCTTCGGCGAGCGCGTGCCCGCCGAAATCACCGCGGCGGATGCCGCCCGACTGCTCGCGCAAGTTCGCAAGAGCGCGCCCACCGCAGCGAACGATCTGCTGCGCTTCATGCGGCGCGTGTTCCGCTTTGGCGTGCGCCGCCACGTGCTCGCCAGCAATCCCGTTGCGGACTTCGATCAAAGCGATGCCGGCGGCCCCGAACGTGCGCGCAAGCGCGCCCTGAGCATCGAGGAGCTGGGGCGGCTCTTCAGCGCGCTGCGGGACTCCCCGAGCTTCGGCGGCGCCAACCTCCTGGCCGTGAGGCTCCTGCTCGCCCTGGGCGTTCGCAAGGGCGAGTTGCTGGGCGCCCAATGGAGCGAGTTTGATCTCGATGCCGCATCGCCAACCTGGCATCTGCCGGCCGGCCGCACCAAAACGGGCGAGGCGCTGACGATTCCCCTGGTGCCCGCTGTTGCATCCTGGCTCAAATCGCTGCGCGAGGTTGCAGGCGGTAGCGCGTTCGTGTTCCCCAAGCGCCGCCGCGACCCGCGCCAGCGCGCGTTGCACCTGGGAATCGACACCTTGAACGCGGCGCTTACCGCGGTCGAGCACGGACTGGAGCATTTCACCTTGCACGATCTGCGCCGCACCATGCGGACGCACCTGGCCTCCCTCGGCGTCCGCAGCGAAGTGGCCGAACGCTGTCTGGGTCACAAGCTCCGCGGAGTCGAGGGCACCTACAACACGCACGACTATCTCAACGAGCGCCGGGCGGCGCTGGAAGCCTGGACGGCGCTATTGCTCGACATCGAAAGCGGTGCGCAGAAGGTCACGCCGATCAGACGGAAGGCGGCGGGCTGATCTCCCGGCACGCCGGAGTATCAAGCCGCACGCCAAGCGTTTTACGAAGAGGTTCCCCTGATCTCCCGCTCACCGCTCGCTGACCTACAGAGTCCGCTCCTGGTCCCTCGGATTGCCTTGCGCGGGACCTTCCGGTTTGACCCGTTGCTGCTGTTCCTTGAATCGGAGGAATTGCGCCGCAAAGTGTTGCCGGTCGGTGAGGACGGGCGGAAGGTGCTTTTGCGAAGTACCGGTGCGAATCGGACTACGTCGTCGCCGAGTTCCAATTCGATTTGGTATGAGTGGCATGCCCACCTATCTATTGCGCCTCTGCCGCGAGCTACCGCGTTCTCCCGACAATGATCGGCTTGTTCGCCTTGCAAAGTGGTCAAATAATTGCTTTTAGCGACGAGGATCTCGTCGCGGATTTCGAGCGCAGCAAGAAAAGCGGCCGGACGCGTGGCCGCTAAGCGGCTGATTCTCGATGCCAATATCCTCGCACGCGCTGTCCTGGGCGTGCGGGTGCGCTCACTAATCGGGCGCTACGCCGCGGATGTGGCCTTCTTTGTACCGGAGAACGCGAGCGCCGAGGCCCAGGTGAAAGTGACAGCGGCTTACGCGGCGTGAGTCCGATGCCCTGCTTCCCAACCTTTGCAGGCGAGGCCGATGTAAGCCGGGATTGGCTTGGCGCCCGTGCTGTAATAAATAATGGTACGCCGCGTCAGATGCAGGGCCTGAGCGGCGGCCGACAATGACAAACCGTGACGTTTCATCCAGGCATTGAACTGTCCGGTCGGAAACGCATCGCCAGTTTGTTCTTTCGACAACCGATATAAGGCGTCTGCGGGGATTCCAATATCCGCGGCCGGCCACTCGACGCCATGCCCCCACTCCTCCACTTGCACACTCGCAAAAAATGCGGGATCGCGTAGGCTCTCATATCCTGGAGCCTGCAGATAATCACCCGCATCGACTTCTGTGTGTTTGCCGTTTTCCCAGGTAATGCGCAGCCGAGTCGAGAACAACGCTTCTACCTGCGTAATTTTGAGCTTCATAGGTTCTTCTCCGGATTCAGGCGGCGCCATTCAGCCAACAACTCGCCGCGGGTGAGTGTCCGCCCAGGCCCGCGCCTCTTCGAGAGTCTTAGTGTCCACCGCACCGCTCAGCACCGCCAAGGTTTCAATCGCAATCACCGCCGCCGCATTCGGTGCCCATACGTGAAAATGCGGCACCCCGTGCTCGCGCCCGAACACCTGGATTTTCCAGTTGCGGTCGCGATGCATGGTTGTCATGGGTCTGATTCTAGTGAATAATATTCACTACGTCAAGCAGATGATTCGCCAGTGCCGGTAGCGCCGGAGAAGCCTCACCGCCTCGATTATTCACTGACGCTGTACGGACTTGACGGCAAGCGGCTGATGGATTCGATAATGTTCCTCGATTCGAGGCCGCAGACGCGGTGGAGGTGGACTATGGCGACTATCACTAAGGCGGTGCCGACGATGTACAGCCCGTCGCATCCGGGCGAAATCCTGCTTGAGATGTACCTCAAGCCGATGAAGGTCACGATTACCGAGGCCGCGGATGCGCTCGGCGTCAGCCGCAAGCACGTCTCGGCGATCATCAACGGGCGCGTGCCGGTGACCCCGGACATGGCCATGCGGCTCGCCGCGGTGTTCGGGACCGAGGCCGCGCTCTGGGTGAACCTGCAGGCGCAGCACGATCTGTGGGTGGTGAGCCGGAAGAAGCCACCCAACGTGAAGCCGCTACGACGGGCGGCGTGATGGGCGAGGCCAGCCGGCTCG
>DASYAC010000188.1:0-50223 GCA_036501585.1 Steroidobacteraceae bacterium | reverse complement strand
TAATACAGATAGCTGCCGTAGAGCCAGCCGTGATTGCCTTCCCAGTCCACGTCGCACCACGTGTAATCGTCGAGACATCCGTTGACAGCCAGCAAGCTGTTCGGGGGGATGCTCATGACGATGGGATAGTCGGTGCTCGGGCCCGCCCGAAGGTGAACTTCGCCTTGAGTGTAGGCGTTGCCCGCGACGGCGGCGGAACCGAACGACACCGCGAACAGGGCGGTCAACAAGGCGAGCGGCAGCCGTTTCATCTCGCCCTGCGACGCCTGGTCATAGTCTGCGACGCTTAGGCATAGTCATCGATGAGCGATTTCGGAGGCCGCGGCAATTTCGAGTCTTGCGCCTCCCCGGGGCTGGGAGTCGCACTCGGTCGCTTATCTGCGGGCGGCTGCTGGTTCGAGCCGTCCTTACGGCTCCGTCTGTCTGCGATCGGCAAGGCGGGATAGAGACCCGAGTTGCTCAAGCGATCGACTTCGCTCATGGGTGACCTCGCTTATTCGGTCGTGGGCGTGTCCTTCACTCCAGCGGGATCCGACGCTGCGGGCGTATCCTTCACCACAGCCGAATCCTTGACCGCATCCGCCTTCGATTGATCCTTCACCAAAACCGTCTTCCCCAAGTCGGCGGGCTGCACGCGCCATAGTAGCCGATTTTCGGCGGTATCCGCATCTGCAATCGCGACATCGGATGAGCCCGCCGCCGCCGGCGCGGGTTGCGTGTCCGATCTTGCCGTGACCGGAGTCCCGGGAGCGACGGATTCGAGCACCATGATCGCCACCCGGCGATTCGCGTTGCGCCCCTCCACCGTATCGTTGGGTTGACGCGGATGGAATTCGCCGAAGCCGACGATCTCGAGCCGCAAAGGATCGATGCCCGCCTTGGTGAACTCATGGACGACGCTGGCTGCGCGTGCGGCCGACAGTTCCCAGTTCGAGGGAAACGACGCGGTCTTGATCGGCCGGTTGTCGGTGTGGCCCTCGACCCGGATGGGATTGGGAAAGGGCTTCAAGACGTCGGCCAGTTTGTCCAGTACCGGCGCCGCCTGAGGGGAGAATTCGCCCGCGCCGCTCGGGAACAGGATGTCGGTGTTGATCTCGATCTCCAGCCACATGCTCTCGCGGCGGACCGTGACCAGCTTGGCGTCGATCAACGCCTGCATCGCGTCCTGCACCTGGCGTTGCATGCGGATCAGAGCGCCGGGGGCGTTATTCGGCTCCTGGACGGGCGTCACCGCATCCGGGTCGCGCGGCGCCTGATCGGCGTCCACCCCGCCCTTCGACTCCCTGATCTTGATGAACGCGGTCGGCTGGACCCCCACCAGGGGTTTTTCGCCTCCCTTGCCGGGCTGCCTGTCGCCGATGTTCACCGGCTGAACGCTCTTCGGCGCACCGTGAAACGCCGCGATCAGCGAATCCGACAGCACGCGGAACTTGCCTTCGTTCACCGACGACATGGCGTACATCACGGTGAACAGCGCGAACAGCAGCGTCACGAGGTCGCCGTAGGGAATGGCCCAGGCCTCCGCGTTCACATGTTCTTCGTGCTTCTTCTTGCGCGCCATGATGCCGAACTCTCGTTGCCGCGCTCCCGGTCGGGCGGCTCAATGATGGAAGTAGCCTTGGAGCTTCGATTCGATGTTGCGCGGATTCTCGCCCTGCGCGATCGCGATGATTCCCTCGATGACCATGGTCCGGACCTGCGATTGCCCGTGGATCACCGATTTCAGCTTGTTGCCCATCGGCAGGAACACGAGATTCGCGAAGGCGATGCCGTAGATCGTCGCGACGAACGCGGCGGCGATGCCGTGGCCGAGCTTCGACGGATCGTTGAGGTTTTGCATGACCGCCATGAGGCCCATGACGGCGCCGATGATGCCGAGCGTCGGCGAGTACACGCCCATGGCCTCGAATACCTTGGCAGCCTGGGTGTCGAAGTGCTCCATGGTGTCCAGCTCGACCTCCATGCTCGAGCGGATCGCCTCGGGCTCGCCGCCGTCGACCAGGGACTGCAGACCCTTCTTGAGGAACTCGTCCTTTTCCTGTTCGACCGCCGACTCGAGCCCCAGCAACCCTTGTTTGCGGGCGATGTTGCTCCACTCGACGATCTTCTCGATCACCGCGGCCGGGTTGGTGACCGGCGGCATGAAGACCCACTTGATGATGCTCCACGCGCGGATGAAGGTGGACATCGGCGTCTGGACCAGGCTTGCGGCCATGGTGCCGACCACCACGATCACGAACGCCGCGCTCCCGACCAGCGCCCCGGCGCTCGAGCCCTTCAGGATGGCTCCGCCGATGATGGCGATCAGTCCGAGCACGACGCCGACGATGGTCAGGATATCCATGGGCTAATCGGGCGCGAGCCACTCCGACAGGCGGGAGCGCAATCGGACCAGGGCCTGGCCGTGGATCTGGCAGACCCTCGACTCGGACACCTCGAGCACCTCGCCGATCTCGCGCAAGTTCATGTCCTCATCGTAGTAAAGCGACAACACCAGCTTCTCGCGCTCGGGGAGTCCCCCGATGGCGCCGGCCAGGGCGCTCCGAAAGCCCGCATCCTCGATGTGATCGAATGGGCCGGGCCGCTCGTCCCGGGCATGGTCCGCGGGACTCGACTCATCGTCGTTCGAGCTCATCTGATCGAAGCTGAACAGCCGGCAGCTCGCCGCGTCCTGCACCAGCTTGTGATACTCCTCCATCGTCACGCCGAGAGCCTGGGCGATGTCCGACGGACTCGCATCCTGACCCTTCTCGTTCTCGATCTTGCGGATCACATCCGCCATCTCACGCATGTTTCGATGCACGGAGCGCGGGGTCCAATCGGACTTTCGCACCTCGTCGAGCATCGCCCCACGGATGCGTATGCCCGCGTAAGTCTCGAAATTCGCGCCCTTGTTGGCCGAATAATGCTTGGCCGCGTCCAGCAGGCCGATCATCCCCGATTGAATGAGATCGTCCACTTCCACGTTCGGCGGCATGCGGCTCACCAGGTGATAGGCGATGCGTTTCACCAAATCCGCATGCCTCAGCACGAGCTCTTGCTGGGGTATCTGGCCGACCGGAATCCCGTCGTCAGCCGAGGGCTTGGGACTCCGTTTCTGAGTATTTGAGTACTGTGTGCTTGCTCTCATTGCAATACCGTCGAAGGACCGATCCGGGCCCCCACCATGCGTTCAACGAAGAACTCCAGGTGACCTCGCGCACCTTGCGGCGCAGACCACTTATCGGCCTTGAGGGCGAGATTCTTGAGGGCAGCGGATGAATTTGAGGCCGGATACGCGTCCACGACGGCCGTTTGCCGCTGCACAGCACGCCGTAGATAGTCGTCAAACGGGACGGAGCCGGCGAACTCGAGGCTCACATTGAGAAATCGGTCACAAACCCGGGAGATTTTCTGGAACAGCGCCGGCCCCTCGCCCGACCGGCGGGTCTGATTCGCCAGGATCTGGAACCGCTGCACCCCATGCTCCCGGCTCAGTACCTTGATGAGGGCGTAGGCGTCCGTGATGGAGGCAGGCTCATCGCACACCACGACCAGCACGTGATGCGCCGCCTGGCTGAAGGTCATCACGCTGTCGTTGAGACCCGCCGCCGTATCCACGACCAGGACCTCCACCTGGTGATACAGGTCGCTGAAGGCCCGAATGATGCCCGCGTGCTCGGCCTGCGACAGGCTCGCCATGCGCTTGATGCCGGAGGACGCCGGTACGATCTGCAACCCATGCGGCCCGGTCACGATCGCATCCTCGAGAGTGCATTCGCCGTTGATCACGTGGCCGAGATGAAACCTCGTGTGCACACCCAGCAGCACGTCCACGTTCGCGAGACCAAGATCCGCATCCACCAGCATCACGTCCCTCCCCTGCGCCGCGATGGCCACGGCGAGATTGGTGGAAACGGTCGTCTTGCCCACCCCGCCCTTGCCGCCGGTGACCGCGATGACCTTCACCGGCCGCGAGGAGTTGAGCTGTTCCAGCCGTTCGGCCTGGGTCTTCGAGAGTCGGATGTCACGCATGGGCTTGGGCTCGGCCGAAGTTACGGGTGTAGTAGGCATCGTCGCGTTTGAGCGGCGCGTGCTCCATGAGCTTGTGCGCGGCGCGCACCAGCCACACTCGCCGCTGATGGGCCGCGTGCAGGTCCTCCGGCACGCGCTGGCCGTTGCAAAAATAAGCGATCTTCAGCTTGTGGCGGAGCGTCGTCGAAATGACCGCGCCCAGGCTCGCCGCCTCGTCCACCTTGGTGATGATGCTCGCCGACGGCGACACCGGGGCGAAGGCCCGGATGATCTCCTCCAGAGCGTGCCCCTCTCCCTGCGCCGGCAGCGCCACCATCACCTTCGCGCGGGCCGCCCCGAACCGCAACGCCTCGAGCTGCTCGCTCAAGCGCACGTCTCTCGGCCCCATGCCGGCGGTGTCGATCAGGACCAGGCGCTTCGATTTGAGCCGGTCCAGGACACGGGCCAGCTCCCGCCCCGAATTCGGCGCGTGCATGCCGGCGCCGAGAATCCGGGCGTAGGTCATGAGCTGTTCGCGAGCACCGATGCGATAGGAATCGATGCTCACCAGAGCGAGACCCTCGCTCCCGTGGCGCATGCTCCAGCGCGCCGCAAGCTTGGCGATGGTCGTGGTCTTGCCCGCTCCGGTGGGTCCCACCAGTGCGAAAACCCCGCCGTTGACCGTGCTCAGCCTGTCGACGACCGGCAGATGACGCAGGAGCAGCGCCAGCGGAAGCTTCGACGTGTCCTCGAGATTCGTGTGCGAGGGTGTCATCGCGGCGAGAGATGCCGCGACATCGGGCGCAATATCCATCGCCGACAGCTGCTCGAGCACGCGTGCCTTCAACGGCTCTCGAACCCGCTTGTCGTGCCAGGACAGGCCGGCGAGCCCGTTCTCCACCAGGTGGCGCAGGTCCTTCAGCTCCCGTTGCACCGTGGCGAATCCACGCTGCGCGTCCTGCGGAATCCCGACGGCGGCCAGATCGCGAGCCTGCGCCGACGGTGCGCGCCGCTCCACCGCGCGCCGCAGCGCCGGCGGCGCCGGCAAGACGGGCGGCCGGATGGTCCCGGCCGGAGAAGGTCTCGCCGGCATCGCCGCAACCGCGCGCGAATCGTGCGCGGCCCTGACGACGGGGGCCGCGCTGTTCGCCGCTGGGCCCGCACTCGTTGCCGCCGGTGCTTTCGCCTCCGCCCCCGGCGCATTCGCCGCGGCGGCGTTCGTCGCGGCAACGCTCGCCGCGGCAGCGTTCGCCGCCAGTGCGTACTGGCGCGCCGCTCCTGCGATCAGGGCCTCGTCGTAATCGACCGCGGCGATGACCTCCACGCCCTCGTTGATCCGGCGGCTGGACAGGATCACGGCGTCGGGCCCCTGTTCGAGCCGCACCTGATCGAGCGCCGCGCGCATGCTGGCGGCCATGTAACGCTTGATTTTCACGTCAACCTCCGTGAGGCAACAAATTCATGGGAGCGTGGGAGCATCCCTAGCGCCCTACCGCCGAAACCACGCGGATTCGGCGGCTCTCGGGAATCTCGTTATAGGCGAGCACCGACAGCGTCGGGCTCGAGTAGCGCATCAGGCGGGCAACCCAGGGCCGGATCTTCGGCGCCACCAGGAGCACCGCCGGCTCGCCGGCAGCCTCTTGACGCCGCGTCCGGTCGACCAGCGATTGCTGAATCTTGTCGGCGAGACCCGGCTCGAAGCCCGGCGAATCGCCGCCGCCCGACATGGAATCCTGCAGCACCTGCTCGAGCGAAGGATCGAGGGTGATCACCGGCAGCTCCTCGCGCAGGCCGCCGATGTTCTGCACGATGCTGCGCCCGAGGGCGACGCGCACCGCGGCGACCAGCGTCGCGGGATCCTGGGTCTTCGGCGCAAGCTCCGCCAACGTCTCGCAAATGCTGCGCAGATTCCGAATGGGCACGCGCTCGAGAAGCAGAAGCTGCAGCACCTTCACCACGACGCTCATCGGCAGGAGCTTCGGCACCAGATCCTCGATCAGCTTGGGTGCGCTCTTGCCGAGCCGATTGAGCAGCTGCTGAACCTCCTCATGGCCGAGAAGCTCCTGCGCATGCGACTGCAGCAGGTGGCTCAGATGGGTGGCGATGACGCTGCTCGCGTCGACCACCGTGTAGCCCTGAGCCTGCGCCTGATCGCGCCGCGACTTCTCGATCCAGACCGCCTCCAGGCCGAAGGCGGGATCCTTGGTGGCGGAGCCCTGCAGCGTGCCCGACACCTGACCGGGATTGATGGCGAGCTCGCGGTCGGGGAATATTTCGGACTCGCCCACCGGAGCCCCCAGGATGGTGATGCGGTAGGAATTCGGACCGAGCTCCAGGTTGTCGCGAATGTGCACGGGCTGCACCAGGAACCCCAATTCCTCGGACAGCTTCTTGCGCACGCCTTTGATCCGCCCCATGAGCTCGCCGCCCTGCGCGCGATCCACGAGCGGGATCAGGCGGTAGCCCACTTCCAGGCCGACGGCATCGACGGGCTCGACATCGTCCCAGGACAATTCGCGCTGCTCGGCCGGCACCGCCGCGGGCTTGGCCGGAGCCGCCGCGGCGGCAGCCTTCGCCGCCGCCCTGCGTGTGGTCATGAGATAAGCGCCCGTCGCGCAGGCCGCCGCCATGCCCAGGAACACGAGATTCGGCATGCCGGGAATGATGCCGAGCAGCCCCAGGATGCCCGCGGTCACGGCGAGTGCCCGCGGCTGCCCGAGGACCTGGGACATGATCTGCTGGCTCATGTCGTGCGGTTTCGACACGCGCGTCACCAGGATCGCGACCGCCACCGACAAGAGGAGCGCCGGGATCTGCGCGACCAGGCCGTCGCCGATGGTGAGGAGCGCGTACGTACGTCCCGCATCCGAGACCGACATGCCGTGCTGGGCGGCGCCGATGATGATGCCGCCGAAGAGATTGATGAACACGATCAATATGCCGGCGATGGCGTCGCCGCGCACGAATTTGCTGGCGCCGTCCATCGCGCCGTAGAAGTCCGCCTCCTCGCGCACCTCCTGCCGGCGTACGATCGCGTCGGCCTGGGTGACGAGGCCGGCGTTCAAATCGGCGTCGATGGCCATCTGCCGGCCGGGCATCGCGTCCAGGGTGAACCTCGCGCTCACCTCGGAAATGCGCCCGGCGCCCTTGGTGATGACGACGAAATTGATGATCACCAGGACCGTGAACACCACCATGCCGACGGCGTAATTGCCGCCCACCACGAATTGCCCGAAGGCCGCGATCACATGGCCGGCCGCGTGGGCGCCCGTGTGGCCCCTGATCAGCACCACCCGGGTCGAGGCCACGTTGAGCCCGAGCCGGAGCAGGGTCGCCCCGAGCAGCACCGTCGGAAAGCTCGCGAATTCGAGCGCCCGCCGCACGTAGATCACCGCGAGCAGGATGACGAGCGACAGGGTGATGTTGAAGGTGAAGAGCACGTCCAGGAGGAACGCCGGCAACGGCAGCACCATCATGGCGAGCACGACCATGACGAGCACCGGAACGCCCAGGCCGTTGCGCGCGAATTCCGACATCATGTTCGCGAAGCCGCGGCCGTTCATACGTCGGCGTACTCATCGCCGAGCTTGGGCTCGGGGCGCGCGAGGCGCGCGGCCAGGGTCGGATTCAGGGTGCGGATCCGGAAGACATAAGAGAGCACCTGCGCCACGGCGAGATACAGGCCCGCCGGAATCTCCTGATTGAGATCGACCGATCGATACAGCGCCCGAGCGAGCTTCGGCGACTCGAATATCGGCACCCGGTGCTCCTCGGCGATGCGCCGGATGTTCTGCGCGATGAGATCGACGCCCTTCGCCAGCACCCGCGGGGCGCGCATGTTCTGGGGATCGTATTTCAACGCCACCGCGAAGTGGGTCGGATTGACGATCACCACGTCGGCCGTCGGCACCTTGTGCATCATGCGGCGCCGCGCGATCGCCTGCTGCGCCTGGCGGATTCTCTGCTTGGTCTCCGGACGCCCGTCGCTCTCCTTTGCCTCGTCGCGCACCTCCTGCCGCGTCATGCGCAATGCGCGCTTGAATTGGAACAGCTGAAGCGGCACGTCGACGGCGGCGACCAGGGCGAGCGATGCGCACAGCCACACGAACGCGATGCTCATCAAGCCGGCGCCGCGGCCGACCGCCGCGCTCGCCGACATGCGACCCAGGGCGAGCACCTGCGGAAACAGCCACATCACGACGCCGGCGGCGACGCCCCCGACCACCGCGCATTTCAGCAGCGCCTTGCCGAGCTCGGATGCGCCGCGCAGTCCGAACAACCGCTTCAACCCGGCGAGCGGACTCATGCGCGTGAAGTCCGGGGTGAGCGCGGCCGGACTGAAGTTCCATCCGCCGAGGGCCGTGCCGGCGAGCACGACCGCGGCGACCAGCGCCGCGAAAATCGGCAGAAGCGCCGACAGAGCGAGCGTCGAGGCCTCGCGGAGCGAGGAGAACATGGATTGCGTATCCTCCAGCTGCCGCACGTCGATGGACATGAAGCGGCGCATGAGCTCCGCCATCCTGGCGGCGAGATCCGAGCTCGTGGCGGCGAGCGCGACACTGCCGCCGATCATGGCGGCGAACGTCGTGAGCTCGCGCGAGCGCGGTACCTGACCGCGTTCGCGCGCCTCCTGCAGGCGTCGTTGCGATGGTTCTTCGGTGCGTTCTCCGCCGGTTTCGGCTTCCTCGGCCATCAGTGCACCAGCCCCGGCGCCGGGCCGACGAGATCCACCACGGCCGAGAGTGCGCTATCGAGGAGACTGGAGATCCCCACCATGAACCCGTCCATCCCGACTATCAGCACCACGAATCCCGACATCAGCGTGATCGTGAACCCGACGCCGAAGAGATTGAGCTGCGGCGCCGCGCGCGTCACGACGCCCAGCGCGAGGTTCACGATGATCAGCGCGACCACCGCCGGGAGCGCCACCAGGAGTCCGGTCTCGAAGATCCGCGCGCCCCAGACGCCCATCGACCACAAGAGGTTCTGGTCGATGTCGGCGCCGCCGATGGGCAGATTCTTGAAGCTGGTCGCCAGAGCGCCGATCAGCACCAGGTGGCCGTTGACCGCGAGATAGGCAAGCGTGCCGAATATCATGAAGAGCTGTCCGAGCACGGGGGTGTCGGCGCCGTGCTGCGGATCGATCAACGTCGCATATCCGAGACCCATGGTCGTCGAGATGCTTTGGCCGGCGAAAGCGAGCGCCTCGAACGTCAATTGCACCACCATGCCGATGGCGATCCCGATCATGATCTCCTGCACGGCGGCCAGTACGCCCGCGCCTGAGAAAATCGACAGGCCCGCGGGTACCGGAGCGAGCGGCGACAGGATGAAGGCCAGCCCGATCGACAGCCCGATCTTCACGGGTGCGGGCACGGTCGCCTCGCTGGCGATCGGCGCCGTCAGGACGAAGCCGCCGATCCTGAGCACGGGCCACCACAGGCGCGCCACCCATCGGGACACGTCGGCGGCGTCGATCATGATCGGGTGGATGGTGGCCATGCGCGCTGCGGTCAACCGATCATGCCCGGGATGCCGGCGTACAGGTTGCGCGTGAAATCGATCAGCACGCGCAGGATCCAGGGACCGCTGACGAACAGTGCGAGCACCAGCACCAGGAGTTTCGGGATGAAGCTCAAGGTGGCCTCGTTGATCTGGGTCGCCGCCTGCAGCATGCCGATCACGAGACCCGTGATGAGCGCCGTCAGAAGCAGCGGGGCCGCGATCATCGCGGTGACGGTGAGCGTCGAGTGCGCGAGATCCATGACGTTCTCGGGCGTCATCGGTGAAAGCTCCCGGCGAGGGTTCCGATCAACAGGGTCCAGCCGTCCACCACGACGAACAGCATGATCTTGAACGGCAGCGACACGAGCGTCGGCGAGAGCATCATCATGCCCATGGACATGAGCACGCTCGCGACGACCAGATCGATCACCAGAAAGGGAATGAACACCATGAAGCCGATCTGGAAGGCGGTCTTCAGCTCGCTGGTGAGGAACGTCGGCACGATGACTGACAAGGGCACGTCATCCGGACTCGCGAACTGCGTCCTGCCCGACAGTTTGGTGAAGAGCTGCAGGTCGTTCTCGCGCGTCTGCGCCAGCATGAACTTCTTGAGCGGCTGCAGGGTGCGGTCGATCGCAACCTCCCCGGCCATCTGGCCGTCCAGGTAGGGCTTGATGCCGTCCGCATACGCCTGATCGATGGTGGAGCTCATGACGAAGAACGTGAGGAACAGCGCGAGCCCGAGCAGGATCTGATTGGACGGCGTCGTCGACATGCCGAGCGCCTGTCTGAGCAGCGACAACACGATGATGATCCGGGTGAACGCCGTCATCGCCAGCAGGATGGCCGGCAGCAGCGTGAGCACGGTCATCAGGATGAGAACCTGGAAGGTGAGCGAATAGGTCTGCACGCCGTCGGCGGCCGACTTGATGGCGAGCGCCGGGAGGGTCGCCTGCGCCACGGCGGCGCCCGCCGGTATCGCCAGAAGCGCGAGCGCTGCGAGCATGGCACGCACGACCGCGGGACCGGCGATCCTCTTCA
This sequence comes from Steroidobacteraceae bacterium, assembly GCA_036501585.1. Classification (GTDB taxonomy): domain Bacteria; phylum Pseudomonadota; class Gammaproteobacteria; order Steroidobacterales; family Steroidobacteraceae; genus Bog-1198. Next base: position 39,684 of record DASYAC010000188.1, on the reverse strand, counting down.
CGGCGGCGATCCCGGTCATGGCGGACCGCCCGGCCGCTTCATGAGCTCACGCAGCCGATCGGCGAATGCGGGCCCTTCGGGCGATCCCTTGACGGCGATCGGCCTGTCGAGCGGCGTCAAGCCGACCACCCCGCCCGAACCGACCCCCACCAGCACCTGCGCATCGCCCACGCGCACCAGCACGACCCGCTCGCGGGGCCCGAGCGCCAGCTCGTCGATGACGGCAATGTCCCCGCGGCTGCGCGGCGTACCGAGCTTCAGCCGTTTCACGATCCAGCTCACGGCGAAGATCAGCGCCACGATCGCTGCCAGGCTCAACGTCAGCTGCGCAACGCTGCCCACGGACAGCGGGGATGCGGGGGCGGCGAGACTCGTCACCGAGCCTGTTCCATGCGCTCGCTCGCGCTCACCACGTCGGTGAGCCGGATGCCGAACTTATCGTTCACGACCACCACCTCGCCCCGAGCGATGCGTACGCCGTTCACGAGGACATCGAGGGGTTCGCTGGCCAGGCGGTCGAGCTCCACGATGGCGCCCGGCGCCAGCTGCAGGAGCTCCCGTACCGGCATGCGCGCGCGTCCGACCTCGAGCGCCAGCGTGACGGCCACGTCGAGAATCAGATTCAGATTCATTTCCTGGCCCGAGGCCCCCGCGGCGTTCGGCCCCAGATCGTTGAATTGAGCACGCGCCACGGCGGACGCCTTGGGATCGGGAACACTCATGCGGGACCTCCGGGAATGATCTTGAGCGCGTTGCGGCCCTGGGAGACGCCGAAACGGCCTCGGTGCAATGGAACGTCGCCCACCAGCAAGGTGACGTCTTGGGGGGGCTCGATGGGGATGATGTCGCCGGGCGTCAGGCGCACGAGATCGCCCAGGCTGATCTTCGCCTGCGCGAGCACGGCGCGAAGCTCGAGCTCGGCATCCTGCAACCCCACGCCGAGCGCGGGCCCCCAGGCTTCCTGCTTGCGGGCGGGAGGCTTCCCCCCGTCCGAGGCCAGCGTCTCGCGGACCGGAACCAGGGCTGCGTCGGGCATCGCCAGGTCGATGGGGCCGCTATGCGCCGCGAATTCCACGGTGAATCGCATGACGGTCAGCGAATCGTTGGGTCCGCCGAGCTGCAGTAGTCGCGGATTCACTTCCTGCTTCACGAGCTCGAGCTCGATCGGCGTCACCGGAGCCCACGCGGCGGTCAGCTCGGGACCGAGGGTGCGAAGCATCAGCCCCAGGAACCGCAGCGCGGCGGGTGCGATGGCCGCCTGAGCCTCCGCCGCGGCTCGTCCCGACCCCCCGAAAAAGCCGTCCAGCAACGCCAGCAGGAGCTTGGGCTCCACCGATACGAATGCAAACCCCGGCAGCGGCTTCAGGCGCACGACGGCGACGCTGCCCGGGCTCGGGAGAGAAGCCTGAAGGTCCGCGGCCTTGACCGAATCGACGGAGATGAACTCGACGTTGGCATCCCGGCTCAGCAAGCCGGACAGCGCGACCTTGGCCCGCTCCGCAAAGCTCTTGCCGATGATCTGGAGCATCGGCAATTGCGTACGATTGATCCGGTGCGAAGAGAAGTCGAACGGGCGCACGCCGTCCGCGTGAGGCTTCTCCAGAAGGGCGGAGACTTCTTCTTCCGAAATATCGCTCGAGCCGGGCGCGGAGTCCGGCGCGGACTCCTCGGCCGGGGCTGGCTGCGTGGCCATCACTGCACCACGAAGCTCGTGAACAGGACATCGTCGACGGGGTCGCCGCCCTGCTTCTTCTGGACGTTATTGACCTCGGCGAGCGCCTCGGCGCGCAGCTTCTCCTTGCCGTCGCGCGACATCAGCGATTGATAGTCCCGGTTGCTCATGAGCAAAAGAAGGTTGTTGCGGATCAACGGAATGTTCTTTTGCACGCTGTCGATCGCCTTCTGATCGTGCGCCATGATTTCCATGCTGATCTGAAGGAACCGCACCACCGAGCCATCTTCGAAATTGACCACCAGCGGCGGGTCGATGGCGTAATAGACGGCCGCTTTGCCGCCGCCCTCCGCCCCATGTTCCCCGGAGGAGGCGCTCACGACGGGCGTGATGGTCCCATCCTTGCCGAGCTTCAGCTCGGGTATGGGGTAGAGCTTCGCGTTGATGAACCCCCCCGCGATGACGGCCAGCAGCGCCATGACGAAGACCACGATGGCGTTCATCAGTCCGCCGCCGGATTTCTTGGGCGGAGGAGGAGGGGTTGCTTCGTCGGCTGCGTCTGCCATGTGCTGATCCTTTTGCGGCGTCGATGCCGCACCAGCACTGGAGCAAGTTCTATGCCACGGAGTTCCTACATATTTTTACCGTTGTAATTCAATTAGTTACCAAATCAGCGCCTCGAGGACGCCGGGCGTGGATCCATCGCGCGCGCTCACGGCCCCGCCCGGCCGCCGGGAATTTGACGCTCTCGCCCGGTGCCGACCCCCGCTACCAGATCGTCACCCGGTCGGCGGGCGGCAGATACATCTTGTCTCCCGGCTTGACCCCGAACGCCTGATAGAAGCCGGACTGGTTGCGCACCGGGACGGTGCCCCGGATGGCGGGCGGCGAATGGGGGTCCGTTTTGACCCGCTCGATGGCCTCCGCCTCGCGCACCTTGCCGCGCCAGACCTGGACCCAACCGAGGTAGAAGCGCTGGTCGCCGGTAAAGCCGTCGAGCACGGGTGCGCGCTTTCCATGAAGCGACAGGTGATACGCCTGGTAGGCGATCGAGAGACCGGAGTTGTCGGCGATGTTCTCGCCCAAGGTGAGTTCGCCGTCGATCTTGAATCCCGGTACGGCCTCGTAGGCGCCGTATTGGGCGACCAGGGCCTGGGTCTTCGCCGCGAACTTCGCGTGATCCTCGGGCGCGAACCAGTCCCTCAGATTGCCGTCCGCGTCGTACTGGCTGCCGCGATTGTCGAAGCCATGGCTCATCTCGTGCCCGATGACCGCGCCGATCCCGCCGTAGTTCACCGCATCGTCCGCCCGTGCGTCGAAAAACGGCGGCTGTAGGATGGCCGCGGGAAATACGATCTCGTTCATCACCGGGTTGTAATACGCGTTGACGGTCTGCGGCGTCATCTGCCACTCGCCGCGGTCGATGGGCTTGCCGAGCTTGTCGATGTCGCGGCGGTACTCGAATTCCGAGGCGCGTACCACGTTCCCCCATAGATCGTCCCGAGAAATCTCGAGGCTCGTGTAGTCGCGCCAGCGATCGGGATAGCCGATTTTCTTGGACAATTTGGCGAGCTTCTCGTGCGCGCCCTTCCTGGTCTCGGGGCTCATCCAATCCAATCGATCGATGTCGCGGCCGTAGGCATCGAGCAGATTGTTCACGAGCGTCAGCATCCGCGCCTTGCTCTCCGGCGGAAAGTACTTGTGGACGTACAGCTTGCCGAGCGCCTCGCCCATCGAATCGTCGAGGAGCTCCACTCCGCGTTTCCAGCGCGGCTCGTTCTCGGGAACATCCCGCAGCACGGTACCGGTGAACGCGAAGCGCTCGTCGACGAACGCCTTGGACAGGTACGGCGCCGCTTCCGAGAGCACGCGCCATTTGAAGTAGCTGCGCCAGGACTCGATCGGCGTGTCCGCGATCAGCGCGCCGAGAGCGGTGAGGTAGGTCGGCTCCGAGACGATCGCATAGTCGGTCCTGCCGGTAAGCCGGCTGTCCTCGAGATACAGGGTCCAGTTGAAGCCCGGCATCAGCTTGGCAAGATCCGCGAACGCCACCTTGTTGTAGGTCTTCTGGGGGTCCCGGCTCTCGAGCCGCGTCCATTGCCTCTGCGCGATCGCGGTCTCGAGGTTCAGGATCTCTGCGGCGCTTCGATGGGCGTCCCCATCGCCCGCCATGCGCATCATCGTTTCCACGTGGGCGAGATACCTGGCACGTATCGCCTTGAGCTTGGGATCGTCCTTCAGGTAATAGTCCCTGTCCGGCATGCCGAGACCGCTCTGCGCGATGCGAACGGCATATCGGGTGGAGTCCTTCGGATCCGGATCCACGCTGAAATCGAACGGCGCACCCAGCCCCAAGCGATTGAACCGCGAGATCAACGCCGGGACCTCCTCCTTGGACGACAACCCGTCGATGGCGGCAAAGGTATGTGCCAGCGGCTTGATGCCGAGGCTCTCGAGGCGGGGCTCGTCCATGAAGCTCGCGTACAGATCGGCGAGCTTGCGCGCATCGTCGTCCGCCCGCCCGGCGCCGGCGGGCGCGGTGCCGGCGGCCGCACCACCGGCTGCACCGGCGGCCGCGGCGCGACGCGAGAGATCGTCGACCAGGCCGTGCAGCTGATCTTCGGTGCGATCCGCAACCTCGGTGAACGAGACGTACCGGCCCTTGTCGGCTGGAATCTGGAATTCGTCCAGCCATTTGCCGTTGAGATATCGGTAAAGATCGTCCTGCGGCCGGGTCGATGGGCTTCTGTATTCGGTGTCGATGCCCGAACTCGGTCCCGGGGATGCGCCGGCGCGCGCTTCCGCGCCGCCGGCCGCCACGATCGTGGATACCGACACGAATAATCCAGCCAACCTGGCCCATGTACGATCAGTCATCCGAATCCTCCTGTCAGAATTTGAGCGACACCCGCAATCCGGGCGCCGCGTCGTCGAGAATCAAGCGGGCACCGTGCAGTTTGGTCACCGCGGCCACCAGCGACAATCCCATTCCCGAGCCCGGGACCTTGCGCGCCTCGTCGAGCCGCACGCGCCGGCCCAGAACGAGCTCGCGCTTGTCCGCGGGTATCCCCGGTCCGTCGTCCTCGACGACGACCTCGGGCGCGCCGCCCGGCGCCTTGAGAAGGACGCGTATCCGGCCTCCGTCGGGCGTGAACTTGATGGCGTTGTCGAGCAGGTTCGCGAGCGCCTGCGCGAGGAGCTGGCGGCTCCCCTGCACTTCGGCTCCCGGCGCCACCGAGCTTTCGAGCTGGATTCCTCGCTCCTCGCTCACCGGCGCGTACAGCTCGACCAGGCTCGCGACCAGCTCGGAGAGATTCACCGGCTCGCGGGCCACGGTGCCGGTCTCCGCAAGCGCGATCCTCAACAGCGCATCGAGGGTCGAGCGCATGTGATCCACCTCGGTCGTGACCCGCTCGATCACCTTGCGCTCCGGAGAGCCCGGCGCAAGTCCGCTCATCGCGCCCTCGGCAGTCGCCTGCAGGCGGTTGAGCGGCGTACGCAGATCGTGCGCCGCGCTGTCGAGGACGGTGCGCATGCCGAGCGTGAGCTGCTCGATCTTGTCGAGCATGCTGTTGATCTCGCGCGCCAGGGTGTTTATTTCGTCGTCCGCATTGCGCACCGGCAGCCGCTGCGAGAGGTCGCCGCGCATGATCTGGGTCGCGACCGCCGATATGGCGCCGGCCTGCGCCAGAATGCGCCGCCCCATCCAGAAACCGCCGCCGAGTCCGAGCAGGAGGGTCAGCACGACGGCCGCGATCAATCCGCGCATCATCAGGTTCTTCACGTCCTGACGCTCCTGCACGTCGTGCCCGACCAGCATGCGGTAGCCGCCGGGCAGTCGGAACCGCTGAGCGCGCATCTCGTGCTCCCGGGTCTCGTCGCCGAACGGCACGGACACCTTGAATTGAATCCATTTGTCGTCGTTGGATCCCATTTTCGGCCAGGCGGGCACGTTGCCGGCGACCGGACGGAGCTGCGGATCGACCATGAGGTATACCGCGCCGCGCACGTCCTGATCCTGCGAACGCTGCTCGATCAGTTCGATGAAGTCGCTCCGCGACAGCACCAGCACTTGTTCGCGCAGGCCCTGTACCTCGGCCTCGATGAGATTGTCGGTACTGCCGTCGACGATCCGCGAGACCGCGAAATCCACCACCCCCAGGAGGAGCGCGGCGCCGCAGGCGAATACCATCGAATAGGCGATGGCGATTCGGACCGGCGAGGTATCGAGCAGCCCGAGGAACCTCTGATCGGCGCTCAGCACGCGGCGGCGCCAGGCGGTCACTATTCGTCTTCGCGCAGGCTGTAGCCCGCGCCGCGCACCGTGTGCAGCAGAGGCTTGTCGAAATCTTTGTCGATGGCCTGCCGCAGGCGGCTGATGTGCACGTCGATTACATTCGTCTGCGGATCGAAATGATAATCCCAGACCCCTTCGAGCAGCATGGTCCGCGTCACGACCTGGCCGCTATGACGCATCATGAACTCGAGCAGCTGAAACTCGCGCGCGGTGAGCTCGATTTTCTTGCCGTTGCGGGTCACACGGCGCGTCATGCGGTCGAGCTCGAGGTCGGCCAGTTTCAATTTCGCGGTGGTTTCCGAATTGCCGCTGTCCCCGCGCCGGGCGAGCGCGTCGATGCGCGCCATGAGCTCCGACATGTGGTAGGGCTTCGTCAGGTAATCATCGCCGCCGGCGCGCAATCCCGTGATGCGGTCATCGACATCGCCGAGAGCGCTCAAGATGAGTACCGGGAGCTTCCGCCCCGTCGCCCGGAGGGACTGCACCAGCGCCAAGCCGTCGAGCTTGGGCAGCATGCGATCGACGATGGCCAGATCGATCGCGATCGAGGATGCCATGTGCAGCCCTTTGAGCCCGTCCCCGGCTACATCTACCGAGTGTCCCACCTCTCGCAGTGCCTTTGCCAAGTAATCGCGTGCAACTTCATCATCTTCAACGATCAAAATATGCATGACAGGTATTTTACAGACGTTGGACCCTTCTTTGTCGGCACGATAAGCTGGAGGCTTGAGGGAGTCGCTCATTCCACCCAGAATTGTCATCGGAGGCCCTGCTTTGACACCCTCCCTGCCGGATAAATTCCCGATCGGACGGTTATGTTGAGCGCCGAGATCGGCGCGGCCGGCGCCGGAACGGACGGAGCGTCTCGTGCGTGCGATATTGTGGTGATGGGGGGCGGCCCGGCCGGCTCCACGGCGGCTATTCTGCTGGCCGAAAACGGTTACCGGGTGGTCCTGTTGGAGAAAGCGCGTCATCCGCGCTTTCACATCGGCGAGTCGCTTCTGCCGGCCAATCTACCCTTGTTCGAGCGTCTGGGGGTGGCGGACCGGATCCGCGCCATCGGCATGGAGAAATGGGGCGCAGAGTTCATCTCGCCCCGGGACGGAAGGCACCAGGTATTCGAATTCGCGGACGCCTGGAACAAATCCCTGGCCCTCTCCTATCAAGTCAGGCGCTCGGCGTTCGACGAGATACTCATCCGCCGTGCCGCCGAGGCGGGCGCGCTCGTCATTGAAGGCTGTCGCGTCCGCGAGGTCCGGTTCCCGGACGGGGGGCGAAGCGCCCGCGTCGCGGCCGTGCACGAGGACGGCCGCACCGAATGCTGGGATGCCCGGTATCTGGTCGATGCCACCGGCCGCGACACGTTCCTCGCGAATCGCCTCCAGGCGAAGCAGCGTAACAAAAGGCACAACAGCGCTGCCATGTACGCTCATTTCACCGGCGCGCGACGCGAGGCCGGCAAGCGCGAGGGCAACATCGGCATTTACTGGTTCGATCACGGATGGTTCTGGTTCATTCCGCTTTCCGACGGCAACACCAGCATCGGCGCGGTGGCCTGGCCCGGCTACATGAAGACCCGGGCGGTCGGCCTGCGCGAATTCTTCCTCTCGACCATCGCCTTGTGTCCGCCGCTGGCGGAACGGCTCGCCGGCGCGACGCTTGCGAGCGAAGTCGAGGCCACGGGCAATTATTCCTACACCGCCGATCACACCCACGGCGCCAACTACCTTCTGGTGGGCGATGCCTACGCGTTCATCGACCCGGTGTTCTCCACCGGCGTGATGCTGGCCATGACCAGCGCTGCGGCGGCGGCCGAGACCATCGACGAGTGCTGCAAACATCCCGAGCTTGCCGCACGGGCGATGAAGCGGTACGACCGGCTGGTGCGCCGTGGGCCGAAGCAATTCTCCTGGTTCATCTACCGGGTCACCAATCCCGCCATGCGCGAATTGTTCCTCGGCCCGCGCAACGTCCTCAGGATGAAGGAGGCGCTCCTGTCGGTGCTCGCGGGCGACATCTTCGGACGCACGCCGATCTGGGGATCGCTCCAGGCGTTCAAGGCAGTCTACTACGTGGTGTCGTTGGCGCATCTCGGCCGCTCGTGGCGCGCGGCGCGGCGCCGCGCCCTCAACATGCGCCCTGTCGAGTCAGAGTCATCGACCGGCGGCTGATCGGCTCGATGCTCTTCGCGGCCTGGCTCGCGCCCGCGGCCGGCCGTGCCGCCGAAGAGCCTCTGTGGGAGGTCGGCCTCGGCGTCGGCGTCCTCGGTTACGACGATTACCGGGGCGCGAACAGCTCGCACGTATATCCGGTGCCCGTGCCGTACGTGCTCTACAACGGCACGTTCCTCAAGACCGATCGCGACGGCGTACATGCCCGCCTCTTCAATCAGGAGTGGCTGGAGCTCAAGATGAGTTTCAACGCCACCACTCCGGTGAGCAACGACCGGACTCGCAGCGGCATGCCGGAGCTTCGGCCCACCGTGGAGGCGGGCGTCTCGTTGGATGTTCATCTATGGCAGAGCGAGGATGCCCGGGTGAATTGGGATTTGAGGATGCCCGTGCGCTCGGCGTTCGCGATCGAGTCGCCGCCGGAGGCGATCGGCTGGACGTTCTCGCCCGACTTCGCGCTGGATTTGGTGGACCACGTGGGATACGACGCCTGGAAACTCGGCTTCCTGACCGGGCCGCTGTTCGCGAACCGCCGCTACAACTCCTACTTCTACTCGGTGCAGGCGCCATACGCGAACCCCTCGCGCCCCGAGTACCAGGCCTCCGGCGGATATGCCGGCACCGAATTCCTCACCGCCCTGTCGAAGCGTTTTCCCAAATACTGGGTGGGTGCCTTCGTGCGCTACGACAGCCTGTCGGGTGCGGCATTCGAGGACAGCCCGCTGGTCCAGCGCGACCACTACTGGACTGCCGGTTTCGGCATAGCGTGGCCGCTTCGCACGTCCTCGCAGCGAGTCGAAGTTCGCGATTGACGAGCGAACCCGCCAGCGATGCCGCGCCTCCTCAAGACCGCATACGAATACTTCGCGCTCTACGCGTCGCTGACGTTGCTCGGGCTCATATGTCTCACCTGGTCGGTGTTTGCGCTGCCGCTGTACTACCTCCTGCCGCGCAGCCTCGGCACGAAGGTCGGCAGGCGGGGCATCATGCTGGGCTTTCGCATCTACGCCTGGTCGCTTTCGATCACCAGGAGCTACCGCCTCGATCTCTCCGCCCTCGACTCGCTGCGCGCGGCGCCGGCCATGATCCTCGCACCCAATCATCCCTCACTCATCGATGCGCTGCTCGTCCTCACCCGGCATCCGAACGTCGTGTGCGTGATGAAGGCCGAGCTGATGAGAAACGTATTCCTCGGCGCCGGCTCGCGCCTGGCGCGTTACGTACCCAACGAGTCGTCGCGGCAGATGATCAGAGAATCCGTGACCCACTTGCAGCGCGGCTGCCTGCTGCTCCTGTTCCCGGAGGGAACCCGCACGACGCGTCCGCCCATCAATTCGCTGGTGGGGAGCGTGGGCCTCATCGCCAAGCACGCGGCCGTGCCGGTGCAGACCCTGATCATCGAGACGGACTCGCCGTTCTTGAGCAAGGGCTGGCCGCTCTTTCGACGGCCCGATCTGCCCATCATGTATCGGGTGCGTTTGGGCAGGCGGTTCGAGCCGCCGCAGGATGTCCTCGCATTCACCGCCGAGCTCGAGGAGTATTATCGGCGCGAGCTCGAGGGACCCTCGGAGTCCCGCCGGCTGAAGAGAGCTTGAGATGGCCGAGCGTTCGACCACTCATCTGCTGCTCATCCCGAGCTACAACCCCGGGTCCAAGGTGTACGACACGGTCCTTGCCGCCTTGAATCGATGGAATCCGGTGTGGGTCGTGGTCGACGGGAGCACCGATGATTCTGCCGCGCGTCTTTCGGCGATGGCCGGCGCCGAGCCCGGCCTTCGAGTGTTCGTGCTGCCGCGGAATCGCGGCAAAGGCGCCGCCGTGCTGCACGGCCTCGAACAGGCGGCCGCGCTCGGTTTCACGCACGCGCTCACCATGGACTCGGACGGGCAGCACCCCGCCGATCTCATCCCCGAGTTCATGCGCGCATCGCAGGGCGAACCCGCCGCCATGGTCCTGGGCTGCCCGGTGTTCGATTCGAGTGCGCCGCTCCTGCGCGTGAGGGGCCGTAAAATCTGCAACTGGTGGGTGAACGTCGAGACGCTCTGGTCGGGCATCGGCGATTCGCTGTATGGCTTTCGCGTCTATCCGATCGCCCCGCTGTTGAGGGTCATGCTCCGGCAACGGTGGATGCGCCGCTTCGATTTCGACGCCGAAGCGGCGGTGAGACTCTCCTGGCGAGGCGTGCGGGCGATCAATGTGCCCGCACCCGTGCGCTACTTTCGTACCGACGAAGGCGGTGTCTCGCACTTCGACTACTGGCGCGACAACACCCTGCTCACCTGGATGCACCTGCGCCTGTTCATGGGGTTCCTGCCGCGGCTGCCGCTGCTCGCCGCCAGGCGCGCGCGCGCCGGTCCGCGCCGTCGGCGCAAGCCGGGCTAACCGGCGTAAGCTTGGCCAGGGCTGGCTAGGGCAGCTTTCGGCCGCAATACTCGGAGAAGATCCCGAGATCCACGTGCCGATAGACGTCGACGAAACCGGCCTCGCGCATGCTCGAAAGAATGAGGCCCGGGCGGGCGCAGGTCTCGATGGTATCCCAGTAGTAGCGCATCAGCTCAGGCATGTCGCGGTGAGCAGCCATGCACCGCGCCATGAGCGGAACGACACCGCGCATATAGATCTTGAGGGCCGCGCGGGTCACCCAGCTATCGGGAGCGGTGATCTCCAACAGACAGATTCGACCGCCGGGCGCCAGGACTCGCATGAATTCCCGCAACGCCTGCGACAGATCACCGACGTGCCGCAGTGCATACCCCATGGAGACGAATTCCGCCGACGAGGCCGGCCATGGGATCTCTTCCGCGGTTCCCTGAACCAGGCGCACGCCCGCCGGCACCCTGGCACGCTCCATCATGCCCGCGCTCGGATCGACTCCGATCACTTCGACGGCCGGCCCCACCAGATGCGCAGCCTCCCGCGCCGTCAGCCCGGTGCCCGTCCCGATGTCCAGCACCCTCATCCCCGGCTGGAGTCCGGCACGCGCCAAGGCGTGCCGCCGATACCACGAGCCGCTGCCGAAGGCCATGGCCCGTTCCATCCGGTCATAGTCCGCGGCAGTACGATCGAACAAACCGCACACCCATCCGGCCCGGTCTCGTTCCTCGCCGTAGTAGCCGCTCAAGGGTGAATGGGGCGCCTGCATCGCGGCCGAGCATACTCGCTTTGGCCCGCGTGCGACTTTTCTGCGATAACGGTGTTCTGGGTAAAGATGGCCGGTCAAGAGGGGTGCGCCATGACCTTGAGTGATGAGCTGAGCAAGCTCGCCGAACTGCGCTCGTCCGGCAGCCTGACGGAAGAGGAATTCATACGGGCCAAGGAGCGCCTGCTGCATTCGGAACAAGCGCGTTCCGGCGACCCCGTGGTATCCGCGGTCAATTCCTTCAGACGCAGCCGCAACGATCGCTGGTTCGGCGGGGTGTGCGGCGGCATCGCCCGATCGACGGGCATGGCCGCCTGGGTTTGGCGGCTCATTTTCGCGGCGCTGTTTATTTGCGCGGGGGCGGGTCTGCTGGTGTATCTGCTGCTGTGGATCTTCGTGCCGAGCGAGTGATCGGCCCGACAATCAGAAGAACTTGCCCAGGAACGACGCCGCTTCGTCCGAGATGCCGACGATCTTGACTACCGCCGCGGCGATCGTTGCCGTCAGGCCACGAATTGCCGCCCACGAGTTGCCGCCCCCGCCCGCCCCTATATAATGCCATCGAGCGGCATCTGGATGCCCCAACCGAAGTATTCTTACAGAAACCGAATCAATAGAGTCCCATGCCCGACAAAGCGTCGCTCATGCAACCATCGGCGACGTCAGCCGATACCGATTTGCAGCGGGAAATTGCTGCACTGTTCGTGCAGGCATTGAGTTTGGAAGTGGCGCCCCAGGACATCGATCCGGACGCGCCCCTGTATGGGGAGGGGTTGGGACTCGATTCCATCGACATTCTGGAGGTCGCACTGATCGTGTCCAAGAAATATGGCGTTCAATTGCGGGCTGACAGCCAGGACAACCACAAGATCTTCCGCTCTTTGCGGCATTTGGCCGACTACATCGCGACCCAGAGAACCAAGTGATCCTACGCGTCGGGCGAGGGCTGCAGCTTGCTGCGGCCTCTGTCCTGCTCGCGGCCTATACAGGGCTGTCGCATTACTGCAACACCCATGGCGTCCGCGGGCTGGGTGCGATCCTCGCCCTTACTCCGCCTCTCGTCATCGGTGTGAGTCTGCTCTGGCGCTCCGCTCCCTCCTGGATTGCCGGTCCGCTGACGGTGGCCGCGGCGCTCCTCTTGTATCATTGGTGGCCGCAGCTCGAGAAAAAGTTTTCCATGGTTTATCTGCTACAGGAATGCGGGATGTACAGCCTGCTGGCTTTCGGTTTCGGGCGCTCCCTGGGTCCTTCCCACACGGCCCTCTGCACCCGGCTGGCCGATCGGCTGCACGGCCCTCTCACGCCGCGCGAGCTGCGATACACCCGCCAGGTCACGGCAGCTTGGGCGATCTTTTTCGCCGCGTTGACGCTCGCGATTCTGTCGCTGTACCTGTTCGCACCGCTGGCGATCTGGTCGCTGTTCGTCAACTTCATCGCCCTGCCGTTGGTCGCCCTGATGTTCGTGGCCGAATACGCCGTGCGGAGCCAAGTGCTGCCCGAGACGGATCGGCGCGGCATACTCGCGTCGGTGCGGGTTTTCCTGTCGAGCCGGTGATCGCATGGGCGTGACCGCGCTTTTCACTCATCCGCTGCGCGACTCGATCGTCGCCTACCGAGGCGGGAGAGCCCTGCGCGCCGCGCAATTCCTCGATGACGCCGAGCGTCTGGCGGAATCGCTGCCGCCTGGCCGCCATTTCCTCAATGCCTGTGCGGACCGCTATCGCTTCGCGGTCGGATTCGCCGCCGGCCTGATGACGGGCCGGGTGAGTTTATTGCCCTCGACGCACACCCCCGAGGTCATCAGGCATCTGATTCAATTCGCGCCCGACGCGTTCTGCCTCACGGACGATGAGGCGTGCACCATCGAGCTGCCGCGATTTCACTATGTCGACGCGACCGATTCGATCGTCCCGGCGGGCGGCGCGGCCGGATCGTTCCACGTGCCGGGGATTCCCGACGATCAGCTCGCCGCGATCGTATTCACCTCCGGGTCGACGGGCACCCCCCTCCCGTACCCAAAAACCTGGGGACGGCTCGCCGGCTGCGTGCGTGCCGAGGCGGAGGAGCTTGGCATTGCGGACGGCCGTGAATTCACGCTGATTGGAACGGTACCGCCGCAGCATATGTATGGCTTCGAGTCCACGGTGCTGGTCGCGCTGCAGAGCGGCAACGCATTCGCGGCCGAGCGCCCCTTCTACCCGGCGGACATCGCGGCCGCCGTCGCCGCCGCGTCGCGACCGCGGGTATTGGTGACCACCCCCATCCACCTGCGCACGCTCCTGGCGGCGGATCTCAGCTGGCCGGCGCTCGATCTCATCGTCTCCGCCACCGCTCCCCTGTCGCGCGAGCTGGCCGAAGAGGCCGAAAGCCGCTCCGGTGCCCTATTGCTCGAGATCTACGGATCCACCGAAACCGGGCAAATCGCCATTCGCAGAACAGGCGAATCGGAGGCGTTTCGCTTGTTCCCCGGCGTGAAGCTGCGCGCGGACAACGGCCAGACGTACGCGTATGGCGGCCATATCGAGCAGATGACGCCCTTGTGCGATGTCATCGAGCTCGGCGCCAAGCGGGAATTCACCTTGCATGGGCGCACCGCGGATCTGGTGAACGTCGCCGGCAAGCGCAGCTCCTTCGGTTATCTCAATGCGCAGCTGAACGCCATCCCGGGAGTGCTGGACGGTGTCTTCTTTCTGCGCGACCGAGATCAGGGCGGGGCCACCGGTACTGCACGCCTGGCGGCCGCGGTGGTTGCGCCGTCCCTGGACGCGGCCTCCATCCTCGAAGATCTTCGTCAACGCATCGACCCGGTGTTTCTCCCCCGCCCGCTGCTCCTGGTCGGCCGGCTGCCGAGGAACGCGACCGGAAAGCTGCCGCATCAGGCGCTCGAGGCCTTGCTCGATCCACACTTGCCGGCGCAAACCGAAGCACCCGGCGCCTCCAAGCGCTCGCCCCATGGCAATCCCTGACCGCACCACGTTGCGCTCGATCGCCATCGCCGCCGATCACCCAGCCTTTGCCGGCCACTTCCCCGGAATGCCCATTCTTCCGGGCGCGGTCCTGCTCGATGAGACGCTGCGTATCATCGAGATGGATCTCGGCATTGATCTCACCCAATGGCAGCTGACGGCGGCCAAATTCCTGGAGAGCGTTCGGCCCGGGGACCCGCTCGAGATCGAGCACACGAGAGCCGCGGACGGCGGGGTGCGATTTGCCGTTCGAGTGGCGGACCGGTCCGCACTTGCAGGCAGGCTGTCGCGGGTTGCCGCGGGCGGTGGCCGATGACGGCCGAGCCCTCGAGGATTCTCGACCCACGGGAGTCCATCCGGGGGCAGCCCGCCGAATGGATCGGCTACCGCGAACGCGGCAGCCAGCGGCTGTTGCGGTTGATGGCCTGCTTGTCGCTGCGTCTGGGACGCCGGCTCACCCGCGGCGTGCTCTATGGAATCGCCTGCTATTTCTTTCTGTTCTCTCCGCGCGCCCTCCGCCATTCACGCCGATATCTCGGGCTCGCGCTCGGCCGGCCGGCGCGCGCGCGCGATTGCTTCAAGCACGTGCTGTATTTCGCCACCTGCATCCACGATCGGGTCTACCTGGTCAATGAACAATACGGGCGCTTCCAGTGCAGCGTCGAAGGGGAGGCTTTCATGCAGGCGCAGCTCGACGCCGGCCGAGGCGCTTTTTTGATGGGTGCGCACCTGGGAAGCTTCGAGGTCATGGCGAGCGTCGGGCGCCGCCAGCCTGGCCTGCACGTGTCCATGGCCATGTACGAGCACAACGCGCAAAAGATCAACGCCATGCTGGCCGCGATCGGACATCGATCGAGCCCCGACATCATTCCGCTTGGCCAGATCGACGCCATGCTGCGCATCGCCGACCGGCTCGACGGCGGAGCGTTCGTCGGCGTGCTCGGCGATCGGACGCTGGGCGAGGAGCCCGTACACCGCGTGACGTTGCTGGGCCGTGAGGCGTGGCTGCCGACGGGTCCCATGCGGGCGGCGGCCATTCTGCGGCGCCCGGTGATTTTCATGGCGGGCCTCTATCGGGGCGGAAATCGCTATCACGTCGTCTTCGAGCCGATCGCTGATTTCTCGAGGACTCCCGCGGGGGATCGCGAAAGCGAGGTGGGCCGGGCCATCGAGCGCTACGCCGAGATCCTCGACCGCCACTGCCGCTCCGATCCCTTCAACTGGTTCAACTTCTTCGACTTCTGGCGCGGCCAATCCGATAAGCCGGGTGCATGAGGCGGCACCGACCCTGGAGGCGGCCCGGGCCCGCAATGCTGGCCCTGTCCGCTCAGCTGGCTCTGTCCGCCCTGCTGGCCCTGAACCTGCCCCTCGCGCGCGCCGCTTCCGATGATCTCCCGCAAGTCATGCGCCTGCTCGCGGCGCGACGGCACGGCCGGGTGGACTTCGTCGAACAGCATTTTCTCTCGGTGCTCAAGCGGCCGGTGGAATCCTATGGGGTGATGACCTATGACGCACCGAATCGGCTCGAGAAGCGCACGGTAGAACCGAGGCCCGAGGAACTGGTGCTCGATGGGAATGAGCTCACGGTCGAACGCAAAGGCCGAACCCACGTGCTGGATCTCGACGCGTACCCGTCGATTCTGCCGTTCATCGAGAGCCTGCGGGCAACTCTCGCCGGGGATTTGCCGGCGCTGGAGCGCGTCTTCGACGTCGACTTTTCCGGCGATCTGGATCGCTGGACCCTGACTCTCTCGCCGCGCGATTCCAAAGTCTCCAAGACTGTCTCGCGGGTTCGCATCGACGGTTCCCGCGACGTTCTCCTCAAAGTGGAGATTCTCGAGGCCAATGGCGATCGCTCGCTCATGACCTTGCGCGATCATCCGGCGCCATGAGCGCGCGCGGGGCATGGGCCGTCGGAGTATGGCTCTGCTGCCTCGCACTGGCGGCATGGGCGGCGCTCGATGCGCGCTATGTCGCCGATCTTTCCGCCTTCCTGCCGTCTCGGCCGACACCGGCGCAGCAGCTGCTCGTGGATCAACTGCGCGACGGACCCGGCTCGCGCCTGCTCCTGATCGCACTGGAGAGAGGCGACGTCGAGACTCGAGCCCGGCTTTCCGCGGCGCTCGCGCATCGCCTGCGTGGCGACCGCGAGTTCTCCAACGTCGGCAACGGAGACGAGGCCACGGCGGCTCGCGACCGCGAGTTTCTATTCGCCCATCGCTACCTGCTGAGCGCGGCGGTTACGCCGGAGCATTTCACTCCCTCGGGCCTCGAGCGGTCCATGCAGGAGACCGTCGCGGATCTCGCCTCGCCCGAGGGACTCACCCTTCAGGGACTCGCGGTCCGTGATCCCACCGGAGAGATGCTGACGGTGATCGATCAGCTGTCCCGCACTCAGGCGCCGCGGCCCAGGGACGGCGCGTGGACCTCGGCGGACGGCGCGCGCACCTTGCTGATCGCGGAGACGGTCGCGGCGGGCTCCGACACGGATGCGCAGGAACATGCGTTGGCCGCGGTACGCGCCGCATTCCAGGACGCGGTTCGCGACAGTCCCCTGCCGCCGGCTCGAAGCGTCGAGCTCGTGATGAGCGGTCCAGGCGTATTCGCCGTGGCCTCGCGCGCGAAGATCGAGCATGCGGTCATGCGCCTCTCCGCGGCCGGCAGTGCCCTCGTCATCCTCATTCTGCTGGCGGTCTACCGCTCGCCGTCCGCCCTCGTCCTCGGTCTTCTGCCGGTGGCCACCGGCGCGCTCATCGGGGTGGCCGCGGTGGCACTCGGCTTCGGTGTCGTACACGGTATCACGCTGGGATTCGGCATCACCCTGATCGGCGAGGCGGTGGATTATTCGATTTACTTCTTCATTCAGTCCGCCGGCGGTGCACCGGAGCGTTGGGAGCGGCGCCTCTGGCCCACGATGCGCCTCGGCATGCTCACCTCGGTGTGCGGGTTCGCCTCGCTCCTGCCGTCGGGATTTCCGGGTCTCGCACAGCTCGGCGCCTATTCGATGTGCGGCCTGATCGCCGCCGCGGCGGTGACGCGGTTCGTGCTGCCCGTCTTGTTGCCGCGCAATTTTTCCGTGCGCGATCTGGCGCCGGCGGGCGAACGGGTCGCCCGGCGGCTGCGGGCGGTCCGGGGAACCCGCGCGGCCGTCCCATGGATCGCGGCGTTCTGTCTCGCGGCAGGATCGATCGCGGTGCTGCTTCTCTCCCGCCATGCGCTGTGGAGCCGCGAACTGTCGAGCTTGAGTCCCATCCCTGCCACCGAGCTGCGCCGGGACGCTCAGCTTCGAGCCGACCTCGGTGCCCCCGATTCGCTGGATCTCGTCGTCGTGCAGGGCGCGAGCCTCGACTCGGCACTCAGTGGTGCCGAGCTCGCGGCCCGAGCGCTCGAACCCTTGATAGCGCAGAAGGTCATCGGCGGCTTCGACAGCCCGGCGGTGTATCTGCCGAGCCGCGCCAGCCAAACCGCGCGGCGCGCCAGCCTGCCGGACCCGGCAACGCTCGCCCGGAATCTCGATGAGGCGGCGCGGGACCTGCCGCTCGATGCCGGCAAGCTGGGTCCTTTCAAGAGCGATGTCGAGGCCGCCCGGCGCGGCCGGTTGTTGAGCGCCGCCGATCTCGCGGGCACCTCGATGGCTGCGGGCCTGGAGACACTGACCATGCGGCGCGCGGGGGGCTGGAGCGCACTGCTGCCGCTGCACGCCGCCGATCCTTCCCGGCCGAGCATCGATATCGCGCGGGTGAGACGCGCACTCGCTTCCGCGCAATCGAGCGCTCAGGCTCTGGATCTCAAGCAGGAATCCGATGCGCTCTACTCGGATTACCTGAGGGAGGCCATGCGCCTCTCCTTGGCCGGCTTCCTCGCCATCGTCGTGCTGCTCCTGATCGCCCTGCGATCGCCCGGCCGGGCGGCCCGCGTGCTCGCGCCGCTCGTGCTCGCCGTGCTCACGGTCGCCGCGGTGCTCGCGCTGTTTCAGGTGCGATTGACGATTTTGCATCTGGTCGGGATGCTGCTCATCGTCGCCATCGGCTCGAACTATGCCTTGTTTTTCGACTCGGGAGACCGGGACGGCGCCGAGGCGGGTCCGACTCTCATCTCGCTCTGCATCGCGAATGCCTGCACGGTCATGGGCTTCGGGCTCCTGTCCCTGTCGGGTGTTCCCGTGCTGGAGGCGCTCGGCACGACGGTGGCGCCGGGCGCGCTGCTGGCCCTGATATTCGCGGGCATTCTGACGCCCGCCCCGCCCACTCCCGCCCCGCCCGTGCATGCGTAGTATAGTCTGCCAGGCAAAGGCGGGAACCGTGGCGCCCGTCCGCATGATATGGCTGCCCGGCGCCTTCCAGCGTCCTCAGGATTTTCTGGACGCCGGATTCGACGCCGCGGTGCGGAAGCGACATCTCGCCGTCGATTTGCAATTCGTGCAGGTCGAGCTCGAGCATGTCGGCGATCGCCGCGTGATCGAGAATCTGGCGCGCGAGGTCGTGGCCCCGGCGCGCGCCGCCGGGTGCCGTTCGATCTGGCTGGCCGGTATCTCGCTCGGCGGTTTTTTCGCGCTGGACTACGCGGCCACGCAGGCAGGAGGGTGCGAGGGGCTTTGTCTGCTCGCGCCGTATCTCGGCAGCCGCCAATTGATCGCCGAGATCGCCGCGGCGCCGAACCTCGATGCCTGGGATGCGGGGCCGCTTGCGGAATCCGACGAGGAGCGCCGAATATGGCGCTTCATCCGGGATCGGCGCAGCGAGCAGGGGCCCGAGTCGATGCCCTTGTATCTCGGTTACGGGAGCGGCGACCGCTTTGCGCGAGGCCATGGCCTGATGGCCGGGGCGCTGGCGCCCGGCTGGGTCGATGCGGCGGCGGGCGCCCATGATTGGGCGACCTGGCACTCTTTGTGGGAGCGATTTTTGACATCGAAGTTTCCATGAGCCAGGACACACCGCCTCCCCGCTGGACCCCCTCGCCGCTCCTCTACGCCTCCGCGGTGCTGCATGCCGGCGCGGCAGCGGCAACAGTGCTGCGCCCTCCGCTATGGCCTTGGATGCTCGGAGCCGTGGCGCTCAATCATGCGGTGCTCACGGGCGCGGGGCTGTGGCCCAGGAGCAGCTGGCTCGGTCCCAACCTGACTCGTCTGCCCGGCTCGAGCGCTGATCGCGGCGAAATTGCCATCACCATCGATGACGGCCCGGACCCGGAGGTGACTCCCCGGGTCCTGTCGCTCCTCGGCGTCTATCGCGCGCGGGCGAGCTTCTTTTGCGTGGGCGAGCGCGTGGAGCGCCACCCGGAGCTTGCTCGCGAGATCGTGCGCCTGGGACATACCATCGAGAACCACAGCCAGCATCACGGGCACGGCTTTTCGCTCAAGGGCCCTCGCGGAATCGAACAGGAAATCGTCGAGGCGCAGCACAGCATCGCGCGCATCACGGGGGACAGTCCGCATTTCTTTCGCGCCCCGGCGGGCCTGCGCAACCCCTTTCTCGATCCGGTGCTCTGTCGTCTGCGGCTCAAGCTCGCGTCCTGGACGCGCCGCGGGTTCGACACCGTGAACGGCGACTCCGACCGGGTCTACCGGCGCCTGACCCGCTCGCTCGCGGCAGGCGACATCCTTCTCCTTCACGACGGCCACGCCGCCCGGGGGCGATTGGGGACTCCGGTGATCGTGGAGGTGCTGCCGCGATTGCTGGAGACGTTGCGCACGCGACGACTGCAGCCCACCACGCTACGCGCGGCGTTTTCGTGAGCGGCACGACTTCGTGAGCGGTACGACGATGAGGCCTTTGGTCGTCCGGGCATTCACCGCCGCGAGTTGCCTGGGCCAAGGTCTCGAGCAAACGCTTGCGGCCTTGATCGAGGAACGCAGCGGTTTGGAGCCGTGCAAATTCGAGACGGTCACTCTCGATACCCATGTGGGCGAGGTGACCGGAGTCGATGATCGGGCGCTGCCGGCGGAGCTCCGGCGATACGATTGCCGGAACAATCGATTGGCGGAGCTTGCATTGCGGCAGGACGGCTTCGACGAGACCGTCGAGAGCGCGGCTCGGCGCTTCGGCCGGCGGCGCATCGGCATCTTCATGGGCACGAGCACATCGGGCATTCTGCAAACGGAGCTCGCCTATCGCCGGCGCGACCCGGTCTCGGGCGGTCTGCCCCCCGACTTCGACTACGGAGCCACCCACAATTCCTTCTCGGTGGCGGACTACTTGCGCCGGCGTCTCGGGCTCGAGGGGCCCGCGGCGGTGGTGTCGTGCGCCTGCGCCTCGAGCGCCAAGGTGTTCGCGACGGCGCGGCGCATGCTGCAAGCGGATTTGATCGACGCGGCGCTGGTCGGCGGAGTCGACTCGCTCTGTCTGACCACGCTCTACGGTTTTCACTCCCTGCAGCTGTGCTCGCCGGCGCCCTGCCGTCCTTTCGACGTGGCGCGCGACGGCATCTCGATCGGCGAGGCAGCCGCATTCGCGATCGTCGAAAGGGTGTCCGATGGAACGGCCGCGGACGACGTGCTGCTTCTCGGAGTCGGTGAGTCGAACGATGCCTACCATATGTCCGCCCCTCATCCGGAGGGACACGGGGCGAGACGCGCCATGCAGCTCGCATTGTCGGACGCCGGTCTCGAGCCGGGCGATATCGACTACATCAATTTGCACGGCACGGGCACGCCGAGCAACGATCGCTCCGAGAGTCGGGCGGTGAGCGCCGTGTTCGGTACCGCGACTCCCTGCAGTTCGACCAAGGGTGCGACCGGTCATACGCTCGGAGCCGCAGGCGCGTTGGAGACGGTGATTGCCGCTCTGGCACTGCGACACGGCGTGATGCCGGCCGGGGTGAACACGGCGCAGGTCGACCCGACGCTGACCGTACACTACCTTACCGAGAAGCGCGCCGCCCCGCTCAGGCGGGTGTTGAGCAACTCGTTCGGGTTCGGCGGCACGAATTGCAGTCTGATTCTGGGGCGGGCGGCATGAGCCTCGAGGCATTCGTTCAAGGCATCGGCATCCTTGGGCCGGGGTTCTCCGATTGGCCTGGCACCTCGGCGGTGCTCGCCGGCCGTCGCGAATACGCGCCGGCGCCGGCCGTGCTGCCTGTACCCTCGCCTCTGCCGCCGACGGAGCGGCGCCGGACCGGACGTGTCGTGAAACTCGCGCTGGCGATCGCCTCCGAGGCCGTGGCACACGCCGGCGCGGCGTCCGAGCATCTGCGGAGCGTGTTCTCCTCCTCCGGTGGAGACGGACACAACTGTCACGAGATCTGTCAGGCGCTCGCGTCCGAGCCGCGCGATATCTCGCCGACCCGTTTCTCCAACTCGGTTCACAATGCGTCCGCGGGCTACTGGAGCATCGCGACCGGCGCGACGCCGGCCTCGACGGTGCTCTGTGCCTTCGACGGCAGCTTTTGCGCGGGCCTCCTGGAAGCGCTCGCGCAAGTGAGCGTGGACCGGCAACCGGTCCTGCTGGTCGCCTACGACACCGAGTATCCCGAGCCCCTGCACGCCAAGCGGCCCGTGCCGGACGCCTTCGGAGTGGCCCTGGTCCTGACGCCGAAACGCGATGAGCGGTCGGCGGCGCGGCTCGAAGCGGCGCTCGAGGCGGGGCGCGCAGACACCCTGCGGGATCCGCGGCTCGAGGCGCTTCGCCGCTCCATTCCGGCCGCGCGCGCGCTGCCCCTGATCAGACAGCTCGCGCTCGGCGAGCCGGGGCGTGTCGTCCTCGAGTATCTGGATGTGTGGAACCTTGGCGTGGAAGTGGCGCCGTGCCGCTGAAGATCGACCGCGCCTGGATCGAGCGGCGCATTCCGCACCAGGGAAGGATGTGTCTCATCGACGAGGTGGTCGAGTGGAGCGCGGAGCGCATCCTGTGCTCGAGCGGCGGCCACCGTGCCGTGGATCACCCGCTGCGTTCGCACGGCAGGCTCGGCGTCGCCTGCGGTATAGAATTGGCGGCACAAGCGATGGCCGTGCACGGCGCGATCCTGGCGGAGGATTCCGAAGGCAGACCTCGCGCCGGGCTTCTGGCCAGCGTTCGCGGCGTGCGTCTGTGGGCCTTGCGTCTGGATGACGTGCAATCGGATCTGCTTTGCGAGGCGGTGCGCATCATGGGCGATCAAGGGACTGCGCTATACGAATTCGAACTGCGATCGTCGGCTAAGCGGCTGATCAGCGGGCGGGCTGCTGTCGTTCTCGACCTGGATCGCGGCGCAGGGGACGGGGCGGCGCGGTGAGCCGATCGCCCAAGATGGCCTTGGTCACGGGCGGCAGCGGCAGCCTCGGTGCCGCGATCTGCCGCCGCCTCGGCGCCGCCGGCCACTTCGTGTACGTGCACGCAAATCGCAGGCTCGACGAGGCACAGGCAGTGGCGCGCGAGATCATCGACGCCGGAGGACAGGCGCGCCCGGTGGCGTTCGACGTCACCGACACCGAGGCGGCCCGGTCGGTCCTCGAGCGGCTGCTCGACGAGGCGCCCGTCCAGATCCTGGTGAATGGCGCGGGAGTGCACGACGATGCCGCATTCCCGGGAATGAGCGTGGATCAATGGCGGCGGGTGCTCGACGTGTCGTTGAACGGCTTCTACAACGTGACTCAACCCCTCATGTTGCCGATGATTCGCACGCGTTGGGGACGGGTGATCACCCTGTCCTCCGTGACGGCCCTCATCGGCAACCGCGGTCAAGTCAACTACGCTGCGGCCAAGGGCGCGCTGAACGCGGCCACCAAGTCGCTGAGCCTCGAGGTCGCGAGCCGCGGGATCACGGTGAATGCGGTGGCCCCCGGCGTCATCGCGAGCGACATGAGCGATCCGGTGTTCGACGCCGCCACGATTGCGAATCTCGTGCCGATGAAACGGGCGGGAACGGCGGACGAGGTGGCGAGTCTGGTGGCCTATCTGGCCTCGGCCGAAGCCGCCTACATCACCGGACAAATCATATCCATCAGCGGCGGCCTGGCGTGACCGCCCTCGCTCACGGCCTCGACCGTGGGCACCGCCCGACGGGGCTTCAGGCGTAAGCGTCCACCACCCCGACCGAGGCGCGGGTTACGGCGCTCGACGGCGCCGTCACGGGAGCTGCCGCCACAGCCGAAGAAGTCCCCGATGCCGGCTTCGCCCACGTGTAGGGCTGGCTGAAGGCAGAGCGGTCTTGAAACGAGCGCTGAGAGATGTCGACGCTGACCTGCGTGAACCCCTGGGATCCCAGCATTTCCTTGAGCTTGGGCAGGCTCGATTCCAGCGCTTCGCGCGTCACCGCGCTGTGCGTGCTCATCATGACCTGAGCGTGATCGCCTTGAACCGCGATCTGCAGGTCGATCGGCCCGAGCTGCGGAGGATTCACCTGCAGCTTGGCGCTGCTCCAATTGTTGTCGACCGCGAAGGACACGCCGTCCGCCACACCCTGGGGAAAATCCGCGCTGTCGACCGGCGCGTGAACGCGCACCGTCGCAGCGGGGGCCGAATCGGTCGAGGGCGAGGCCGTCGCGGAAGTGAGTTGCTGCAGGGCGGCGGCGCCGTCACTGCCGTTGCCGCCGAGCCCCGTTCCGGAGCCGCCTGCTCCGCCGTGTGCGTGGGAGCTGCCGTCGCTGGCGAGGCCCGTCGACCCCGACGCGGCCGGCAAGGCCGTCGGCACCGGCGCTACTGCAGAAACCGATCCCGAGCCGTCCGGGACGTTCGGAGGAGCCACGCCCGGCATCGCGGGCACCGTCATCGGGGCCGGCGGCGTCGAGGCTGCCGCGTTGGCGGCCTGCAGTGCGACGGCTGTCGCACCGGTGGCATCGGAACCCTCGGCGAGTGCGAGATTGATTTGCGGCTGACCCGGTTGGCCGGGACCGGCGCTCGAACCACCTTGGGTTCCGTTCACGCCGTCGGAATTGCCAGTGCTCTGATCGTTTGCGAACGCCGCGCTCCCTCCGCCCGCCGCCGGATGGGTCGCAGCGCCCGAGGCGGGTCCCGGGGCTGCGCTGGAGACGCCGGCGGTCGCGGCCGCCCCGGTGGAGCTGGACCCCGCGGAGCCCGCCGATGATGCCGATGCGGGCGCATTGCTCGTGGTGGAGGCCTTACCGGCGATCACCGCGTTGCCCGTAGTAGTGCCGGCACTCTGCCCGGCGCCGCCCACGGTACCGGGCGGAGGCGAAACGTTGGCCGCTGCGGCCGCTGATTTCGCGACGGCGTCTGAAAGACTGCCTGCCGCGGAGCCCGCGGTTCCTGGGGTGGCACCGCCAGCCGGGGCGGCTGGGGCGGCACCGCCCGTCGCGCCCGCGGCCGCCAGATCGCCGGCGGCGGAACCATCCGGGCTCGAAAATTGAGCGCCGGCGGCCGAATCCGCGCTTCCGGCTGGTGTCCCGGATCCCGCTCCGATCGTCCCGCTGCTCGCCCCGGCCGCGGAAGCGACGGCGCCCGCAGCGGCCGTACTCTCCCCCGGGCTGGTCGAGGCGGCCGGCGCCGACGCGGCGGCCGTCGACACGGCCGCGGCGGCAGGCGGCGATGCGCTGCCGGCGGCCGGCAAGGGGCCGCCGCCCGCCGCGGCCGGCCGGCCCTTGGCCGGTTCGCTTTTCTTGGCCGGCTTGCCGTTCACTTGACTCCACGTGCCCGCGAAATCCGACGTGCCGTCGGTATTCCTGGTCGAATCGGCCGATTGGGCGCTCGCTTGCGAGGCGGCGGCACTCGGGGCAGGGGCCTTGGCAACCGAAACCACGGGTGCCTTGAAAGCGATGGTTACTGAGTTCATGCCTGTATTGAGCAAATGACGTGCCAATCGTAGTAGCCTTCCGTGATCGTTAGTCACATCACGAAAGGAGCCGCCATGGCCGACAAGATCGCCACCGTGCACTGGGAAGGTCGAGGCAAGAAGGGCGTTGGCCGGATCAGCACCGAAACAGCCGCGCTGCAGGCCTATCCGTACGGGTTTGCCAGCCGATTCGAGGATGACAAGAAGGGTACCAACCCAGAGGAGCTGTTGGCCGCCGCACATGCCGCGTGCTTCACCATGGCGTTCTCGTTTGCCTGCGATGCGGCGGGCTTCGACACCAAGAACGTCGACACCAAAGCCGCCGTACGCCTGGTCATGAAGGGCGGGGGCTTCTCGATCGAACACATTGCCCTGACGCTCGAGGCCAGCGTGCCCGGAATCGATGAGCCGACCTTTCAGAAAATTGCGGCCAAGGCCAAAGCGGATTGCCCGCTTTCCAAGGCGCTGGCGAGTGTTCCGGAAATCGCGCTGACTGCGGTGCTCCGCAAAGACTGAGGGGCTCACCCAGCGTCAGGGCGCCGAGTGCGGGATTTAGAACACGCGACGGGGCGTACTTCGCCGCAGGAAGTACGCCCCGTGATCTTCACTCATCAATTCGCGGACCCACCGACCGAGGCATTGCCCGAGGCCGCCACCGGGGTCGCCTTCGGCGCGCGCTGGGCGTTGACCGACCCACTCTCGTTTCCAGAGACACTGTGCTGGCCAACGACCGCGGATTGAGTCGTGCTGCCTGCCGCGCCCAGCGAGCTCGCGGGCTTCGCCGTTGAGGCCGCCGCGGCCGTCGAATCGACCTGGCCTGCGATATTGCCGGTGGCGGACTTGGCGGTCGAATCGACCTTGCCCGTAGCTTCGCTGGTCGCCGACTTGGCGGTCGAATCGACCTTGCCCGCCGTCTGCTTGACGGTGTGCGCATCGGGGGTTTTCACGGCACCGTCCAACCCTCCCTGGGAGCGGAATGCAGCGCCGCCACCGAGACTGCCCGCTCCGCCGAGGCCACCGACGCCGCCGAATCCACCGCCCAGACCGCCGCCCAGACCGCCCAGGCCGCCGCCCAGATGACCCGCATGGGCCGGCGAGGCCAGCGCCAACACCGTCGCAACCGCCGCGGCCGCCGCCATCGTCTGTTTAGTATTCATTGTCGTCTCCTGTGTGATCGCGGCATTTCCGCGACCTTCACCGGTGATACGAGGGAGACGAGCGGTTTCTTCCGTTGCGATTTCTTAATGAGAGTCCGCGCCCACGAGCCCATATCCATATGTCAAATCCCTGCCGGCGGACCCGAGATGGACGGCTTGCTTGGCCAACGTATCGAGGGCGTCGAACGATCTCTGGCGGTCCGGCGCTTCAACCATCGGCGCCAGCAGTGCCGCCACCGTCGGTGCGGCGAACGATGTGCCGCGCACGGCAGCGTAGCCGTGCGCGAGATCGGCGGCCTTGAGATCCGCTCCCTGAGCGGCGAACATCACTTGAGGTCCGCGCTCCGCCTCGATGAGCACCCGCCGATGCGCGTCGACCGCGGTCACTCCCACCACGCCGGCGTACGCCGCGGGATAGAGAGGGGGCGCCGCGGGACCGTCGTTGCCCACCGCTGCCACGACGAGATGACCGCGCGCGACCAGCGCCCCGACGATGTGCTCGAGTAACACATTCTTGGGCCCGACCAGACTGATGTTGATCACGGCGACCTGCTCCTCGGCCATCCAACCGAGCGCCGCGACGATGAGGTTCACGGAGCCTCCGGTCGGCTTTCCGCAATACACGTCCGCCGCATGGAGCTCGGCGGCCCCGTGAGCGACCAGGAGCGAGGCCACGGCCGTGCCGTGAGCGCTCGGCAATCGCTTGCCGGCGCATCCCCACGAACGTATGGTCGACCCGCGGAATGCAGGATGGGTATCGTCGAGGCCTGCATCCACGAGACCCACCCGGATTCGGGGCGAGGCCGATGGCTCGTGCGGCGCGATGCTTTCGGCGACCGGCACCGGTGTGAGGTCGACGCCG
Source organism: Steroidobacteraceae bacterium (assembly GCA_036501585.1). Lineage (GTDB taxonomy): Bacteria > Pseudomonadota > Gammaproteobacteria > Steroidobacterales > Steroidobacteraceae > Bog-1198. Next base: position 12,716 of record DASYAC010000188.1, on the reverse strand, counting down.
CTCGCCAGGTAGATGTGATTGTAATCGTAGCTGCCCTGGGGATCGGCCTCACGAAGTTCCCGCAGCGCCTTCCGGGTCGAGAGATGCTCGGGAACTCTCAGCACGACCAGGCGGAAGTTCACTCCGGAAACCGTCTCGGTATGCTCGACCGTGAAACCGAGGGCCGCCCACCGCGATGGCGTCTCCTCGTCGATCGCCCCGGCCAGAATCTCGCCGCTCACGATGGGCTCACCGTCCGGGTCCGCTTCGATCAGGCGATGATTAGCTCGAATCAGGCGGGAAATCGCCTGTCGACGCACATCGCTCAGCGTCTGCAGGGTTCCGGCATTGGCATTCAGGGCGTTCAGCGCGCCCAGATTCTGCTGCACGGCCGGCAAAGGCAGGGAAGGGAGCTGCGCCGGTAGGCGGATCTGAGCCTCAACCGTCATCGCCGCGACCAGTGCCGCCATTGAAAGGAGAAATCTCATCGCCGAACCTCCCGCCGATGATATTTCCTCCGCGGTTACACTGAGCGGAAGAAACGTCACAGTTCGAACGTATCTCCTGATGAATACGACCGGAACGAGCGAAAACGTCCGAGAGCAGATTGCGGCCTTGCTGCCCCGTCTGCGGCGCTTCGCCCGCAATTTGGCGCGAAATCCGCACGATGCCGATGACATGGTGCAGATCGCGGTCGAACGCGCGCTCGCTAGATTGGACCAATGGAGACCTGACGCCCGCCTGGATAGCTGGATGTTCAAGATCGTCAGAAACGCCTGGATCGATGAGCTTCGCTCGAGGGGCCGGCAGGGCCGGGTCTTCGTCGGTGCCGAGGCCGGGGAACTTGTAGGCGAATCGGCGATCGACCGGGAAGCCGATCTTCTGTCCGTGCAATCCGCGATGGCGAAACTCCCCGAGGATCAGCGCGCCGCCGTCAGCCTGGTGCTGATCGAGGGATTGCCGTACAAGGAAGCCGCCGAGGTGCTGGAGATCCCCATCGGCACGCTCACCAGCAGACTCGCACGCGGCCGCGAAGCGCTGCAGAGGATGCTGGCTCCGCCTGAAGGAAGAAAGACATGAGCTTTTCCGACGAGACCCTCGCGGCTTACGTCGACGGTGAGCTGGATCCCGCTGCGGGCGCCGAGATCGAAGAGGCGGGCCGCCGGGATCCGAGCATCGGGGCGCGCCTCGAGCAGTACCGGGGCCTGCGCCGCCGGCTTCGGGCGGCGTACGCCGCCGAGCTCGAGGAACCGGTGCCGGACCGGCTCTTGGCCGCGCTGCAGAGCCCCGCGCCGGACGCCTCCTCCGTCCTCGATCTTCGGACCGCGCGTGCCGCCAAGGAACATCGCAAGGCCGCCACGGCACACCGGCGCTACTCGTTGGCGGCGAGCGTGCTGGTCGCCGTCGGCGTGGGATTCTTCTCCTGGCGTCACTTCCACTCGTCAGCGATCGAACGTGTGAACGGCACGTTGTTCGCCCGCGGTGCTCTCGCCGCAGGGCTGTCGGATCAGCTGTCCGGCGCGGGCACATCCGGCGCGGCTGTGCGGATCGGGCTCAGCTTCGTGGCAAAATCCGGGAGATACTGCCGCACTTTCGTGTTTGCCGCCGATGCCGGCCTCGCGTGCAGCGACGCGGGGCGTTGGGAGATTCTGGTGCTGGCGAAGCCTGCGGCATCGGAAGTCGCCCACTCGGGGTTTCGGACCGCGAGCTCCGCGATTCCGGTGACGGTGCTCGAGGCCGCCGAGCGGGAGATGTCCGGCGAGCCGCTGGACCGAGCGGGCGAGATGAGGGCCCGCGGCAGTCACTGGAGCAATCCCCCGCCGCCCGCCTCCACCGCGCCGCCGCCCTATGACTAAGGGTCTGCGCCGTCTGCACCGCCGCGGTGATCGCGGTTCAGTCGCCCCATTCCGGGTTCTCTCGCAGGGCATCGATCACGTTGTGGACCACGTCCGTGTGCGCATCCTCCTGCCATCCGCCGGGATCGGCCTTCAGGAACAGATCGCGCGGCCGGCCCTGCTCATCGATGGAATAGAGCGCGAACGTAAGCGCCTCCCGGGCCTCGGCCGCCAGCGCCGCGGAGCCGACCGCCTTGGCGTACATCGCGAGCACCGCGCCATAAGTGGACACGACGCCGCCCCACGCCTGATGGTCCTCGTCCTGTTCGTGGCACACGGTGACGCCGAACTCGGTATGCGTGAACGTGCGGCGGACGAAATCGATCAACGCATCGCAGTCGGTGCGCCAGTCTCGGTACAAGGAACCTTTTTGCTCGAGCAGGTAGCGCGCGAGATTCAGCGGCGCCCAAGCGGTGCGGTTGGTCGGGGTGTCGTGATCCTCGAAGAACTGCGCGAACAGTGATCCGTCGCCGAGCGCGCTCGGCATCTGATAGCCCGTGATCCAGCTCCACAGCGCCTCCCGCGATGCCGAGAATTCGCCGAAACCCTGTGCGATCAATTCGTCGTACAGACGCAAAATATAGGCGGTATTCCCCGATACCGGCCCGCGGCCCTCGCCGGTTCGGAAATCGGCGCGAAACGGCCAGGGCGAATGGAAGGCGTCGCCCTCGCGCTGGTTGGCCGCGAGTACCCGGGCATTTTGCAGCGCCTGATCGAGATATTTTCGCTCGCCCGTCGCCTCGGCCAGCAACGCCAGCGCATATCCGGCCACACCTCCCTTGTCCGGCTCGATTTCGAACGGCCGGTCGGCCTGGGAACCCGCATCGTCGGGCAGCGGGAAGCAATCGCGTTTCCCGGTGGAGCGCGTGAAAGAGGGGTACTTGCCGCTTTTCGGCGTCAGCGCCTCCTTCACCAGATAGTCGCCCATGCCGCGGGCGATCGACAGCGACTTGTCCCCGCGCTCGCCGCGCAGCTGCGCGTACTTGAGATAAGAGAGAATGCCCATGCCGATCTGCGTGGACGGAATGGTATCGGCGCGGTCCGCGCTCGGCGTCCAGTCCGCATCCAGGAACGTGACGTACGCGAACCGCGGGTACCCTCGGTCCCACGGGCATTGACGATAGAAGCTCATCTCCAGGTCCAGCGCCCGATTCCAGGAGGTCCAGGGCGTCAGCCGTCCTTCGGCATCGACGATCGCCGGATGCCCCGCAATGACCGGACGACTCACGGCCTCTGGATATCCACGGTTTCAGTTTGCGGATCGAACACGATCCGCACCTCGCCGCCCTCGAGGAGCCGCAAAACTCGCGCGAACTTCTCATCGAGCGACAGCTCGCGCTCGCCGTAATCGGTGCCCTCGCGCAGCACGAAGGACTCGATGACCGCCCTCAAGACGTCCGGGGAGAGTGCGGTATGCGGCACGCTCACGGGAGCGGAGGACGCCGAACCGCCGGGGTCATCCTCCATCGGCGACGGCAAGCGCCACGTGGTTCGGCCGCTTCAGGGGCGCGGCGGCCGCGCGGCGCCACAGACCGGGATCCCCCTCGACCGGAACGAAGCCATTTCGGCGGTAGATCGGACGGCAAGCCATGTTGGCCTCGGTGGGGAGCAACTTGCCGAATATGGTCTCACGTTTCTCGTTCACCAGATACGACAGCAGGGCATCCTCCAGCCCCAGGCCGAGCGCGCGGCAGCTCATCACCAGCTGGTCGATGCAATCTTGCGTCTTCCACGCAGCTCCGATGAGTCCGTATTGGGTGAACCGATCCTCCGCGATCATCACGTACAGCGCCTCGCCTCCCTCGAACCTCCGATGGCATTGCTCCAGGGTATGTCGAACGCCGGTGGTGTTGAATTGGTTGGTCTTGTTGAGGAGCTCCAGGGCACGATTCATGTGCAGACTCGAGACCGACCGGACGGGCGCCACGGTCGCCTTGAGCTCTAGGGTGTTCAGGAACTCCTCCTGAGGAAGCGTCTTGCGGTTCGCCTCCCGCTCGAGCTGCGCCTGCGCCATCTCGGTGCGGAGGCTCGATTCCCAGGTCAGCGACGGCTGCTGCGTCTCCGCCGACCACAGCAGCGTCCGCTTCAAGTAGTACGGGTGCGACCCGAGCACGCGCAACCCGGGCAACCCCGCCTGGACCGAGGCGCGCTCCACCGGATTGTCGTCGATCATCACCGTATTCTCGGGACGCAGATTGAGCTCGGCCAGAATCTCGGCGAGGTTCTCCGCCTTGGCGCGAAAATTGATCCTGCGCGCGGCGAAGTCCGAGAGGCGAAGGTGGCCCTGTACGATCCTCTCCCAGTGCTCGACGATGAACTCCTCGTCGTTCTTGCTGACGATGGCGAGCAGAATGCCGCGCCTCTTGAGGATCAGCAGAGTCTCCATGAAGCCCATCGGCCAGCCTTCCAGGATGCCGAGCGTCCCCTCCGCCGCCACGCCGCGCCACAGCGTGTCGTCGAGATCCACGGCCACGAGCTTCACCGTGTCGCGCCTGCCGAGGGTGCGGTACATGGCGAAGATCTCGCGCATCAGGGCCTCGAAGAACTCGAACCATTTCGCGGAGTAGTGCTTCTGCATGGGCAGCGGCGGATGAATCCTGCCGAGATCGTGATCGTGGTCCCCGTCGCTCAAGGTGGTTCCGTGCGTGAACGACCACACGCCGTCGTCCTGGCAGTGCTGCTTGCCGATGCCGGCCGATATTTGGTCGACATCGACGAAGTAGGCGTTCTCTCGTTTCGCGGTCTCCGCGGCGAGGAACATGTTGAGCCGCTCGATGAAGTGCATGACGTTGCGCAGGTCGTAGCGTGCCTGGAACCGCCCGAGCGGGTTCTGCTGAGGCACCGCAAATCCCAGCACGAACGTCAGCAGCTTGCTCTCGGCGTTGAGCCTCATGGCGTTGGAGAGATAGCGTGCCAGGCAGTCCTCGGTCTCACGCAGGAAATCTTCGTGCGCCTCGAGGCGGTCCTCGAGCCGGAAATAGGCCGTGCCCAGAATCGTCCTCAAGGGAATGTGGACGATCTGGAAGTCGTACTGCGGCCCGCCGGCGTCCGGCATCTCGGGAAGCGCGTCGAGATTGTTGAGCAGCAGGAAGTCGCCTTGGCAGGCTTTGTCGATCAGCGAGCCCACCTGGGGCATCGGCTCGGCGAGGCAGCCCCCCACCACCAGATACCGCGCCCCGGGATCGGGGGTGATCTTGAGATCTATCGGTGTCCTGTAGCGGGCACCGTTATGCAGCGCGAACAGCGCCGGCGAGATGTCCGCCGGCCCCACGTTCAACGATTCCCGGACTCGGCGTGAGCCGCGAGCGACATGCGGATCGCGGCATCGTCGAGCTCGCGCTGATCGCGCCGGTCGGCGGCGCGCTGCTCCTCCGCACGGAAGCGCTCGACGGCGCGCTCCAGCGACTCCGCTTCGATGCGCTTCTCGCTCCACTGCAGCCGTCGGCGCTCGTAGTCGGCGCGCGCCGCATCGAGATTCTTGACGTGCTGGCGCATCGCATCGCCCAGGCGGTCGAGAAAGGAGCGGTAATTCTGCAATTTCACCGCGTCCATCGCGCCGCCGGCGACGGCCGAGTTGCGCACGTACTCGTCGCGGTAGGTTTCGAGTTGAGCCAGCTGCCGCTCCAGATCCGCCACTTTGCGCGCGGCGTCCGCCATGGGGCGGCTCAGCGCGTCGGCCGAGTTGGAGGCCATCTCGTGGATGGGTTCGAATCGCTTGGACTTTGTCATAACTTGGCTACTATCTGCCCGGTGCCGCCTGCGGCGCCGAGAACTGCGTCACGAGTTGCTTGAGGTCGGCGTAACTGCGTTCGGCGGTCACGGGCTGGTACATGTCCTGGCGCAGGAATTCCTGAATTTTCGGCCATTGCTCCACCGCCTGGTCCACCCGGGCGTCAGCACCGCGCCGGTAGGCGCCCACGGTGATCAGATCCCGGTTCTGCTGATAGGTCGAGTAGACCTGTTTGAAGCGGGTCGCGAGGTCGAGCTGTTCGCGGGTGGCGATCTGATGCATGGCGCGGCTGATGGACGCCTCGACATCGATCGCGGGATACAGCCCGCTTTCCGCCAGCCGGCGCGACAGCACGATGTGCCCGTCCAGGATGGCGCGCGCGGCATCCGCGATCGGATCGTTCTGATCGTCGCCTTCGGCGAGCACGGTATAGAACGCGGTGATGGAGCCGACGCCGCGGTCGCTGTTCCCCGCGCGCTCGACCAGTTGCGGCAGCCGCGCGAAGACCGAGGGCGGATAACCCTTGGTCGCGGGCGGCTCGCCGATGGCGAGCGCGATCTCGCGCTGCGCCTGGGCGAAGCGGGTCAACGAATCGAACAGCAGCAGGACCTTCTTCCCCCGGTCGCGGAAATATTCGGCGATGGCATGCGCCAGCCACGCGCCGTGCATCCGCATGAGCGGCGGATTGTCGGCGGGCGTTGCGACCACCACGGCGCGCCGCATGCCGTCCGGCCCCAGGGTATTGCTGACGAAATCCTGCACTTCGCGGCCGCGCTCGCCGATCAGGCCCACCACGGTCACATCCGCCTTGGTGTAGCGCGTCATCATCCCGAGCAGCACTGACTTGCCGACGCCCGATCCGGCGAACAGGCCGATGCGCTGTCCGCCGCCCACCGAGAGCAGCGAATTGATGGAGCGCACGCCCACATCCAAGGGGTCTCGGATCGCACGCCGCAGCAGGGGGTTGAGCGGCTCGCCGGTCAGGGATACCTCATCGGCGCAGCGAAGTTCTCCCATGCCGTCGAGCGGGCGTCCCGCGCCGTCGAGGACCCGGCCGAGGAGCTCGTTGCCCACCGCCACCGAGCTCACGCTGCGCGTCGGAATGACCCGGGCGCCCGGCATGATGCCGCGGATATCGCCGGTCGGCATCAGAAACAGCTTGTCGCCCGAGAAGCCGACCACCTCCGCCTCGATTTGCTTTCCTTCGGCGGTGTCGACCAGACAGCGGCCGCCCACGGCGGCCTCGCAGCCGACGGCCTCGAGCGTCATGCCGACCATTCGGCTGAGCGTGCCCTCGACCACGAATTCCGAGCCGTTCGCCATGCGCTCGCGCACTTGCACCAGCGATTGCGCCCATCGTTTCGAGGCGGACCCGCGCGCCGCGCTCACGCGCCGCTCCCGCGCGAGCTCGATCCGTGACGCTCGGTTCCCATGAGCTCGCTCACTATCGCCCCGAGACGAGTCTCGAGCCGGGCGTCGACGCGCGACGTGGCCGTGGTGATCTGGCAGCCGCCGCGCGCCATGACGGGATCTTCCACCAGCTGCCAGGCCCGCTCGCTTTCCGTCGGCGCCAGGTTCTGACGCACCACCGCGGCATCCTCGGGATGCAGATGAACCCGCACGTCGCGCACGGCGACGGGCAGCGCGGCGATCGCCTCGCGCACGATGCCGATGATCTGGGTGGGATCGGTCTTCAACTCGCGCCGCACGATCTGTCGCGCGAGCGTCATGGCGAGCGTCAACAGCTCCCGCTCCACCTCGGTATCCAGCTCCTCGAACGGCTTGGCGAGATCATAGAACATGCCCTCGAGCCTCTCGACCTGGGCGCGGACTTCTGCACGGCCCGCCTCGCGTCCCTCCGCCAGACCCTGCTCGAAGGCCTCCTTGTGGGCCTCCGCCTGCAGATCCGCGAGCCCGCTCACCGTCGGCAACTTGTGGCCGGCGGAGCCCTTGCCCATGTCCGGCGCGGCCCAGACTTTGACGATGGCGTCAGACAAACTCGGCGCCGCCCTTGCCGCCGAGACTGATGGTGCCTTCCTCCGCCAGGCGCTGCGCGATCACGACGATCTCCTTCTGCGCCGCCTCGACCTCGACGAGCTTCACGGGGCCGCGCGCCTCCATGTCGTCCTTGAGAATTTCCGCGGCACGCTTCGACATGTTCTTGAGTATCTTCTCCTGCACCTCGGGCTCGGCCCCGCGCAGGGCGACGGCCAGCGTATCGGAGCCGACCTCGCGCAACAGGGCCTGGATGCCGCGGTCGCCAACGTCGAGGAGGTTGTCGAAGATGAACAGCAGATCCTTGATCTGCTGATGCATCTCGGTGTCGGCCTTCTCGATCTTGCCGAGCTCCTCGCCGCTCTTCTCGCGTTCCATGGCATTCAAGATGTTGGCGACGGTCCGCGCGCCGCCGATCCGGCGCAGCGGCGCGGGGGGCGCGACGTTGGCCTGTTTCTCGACCAGTTGATCGAGCTCCGTCAACGCGGTCTGCGGGACCTCGTTCAGCGTGGCGATGCGCATCAACACCTCGGTGCGCATATCCTCGGTCAGGAGCGGCAGGATGGCCGCCGACTGTTCGGCGTCCAGATGCGAGAGCACGATCGCGGCGATCTGCGGATGCTCGCCGGAGATGATCTGCGCCACGGCCTTGGCGTCCATCCACTTCAGCGCCTCGATGCCCTGGCCGGTCTGTCCGGTGGACACGCGATCGAGGAGCAGATCGGTCTTGTGCTTGCCCACGGCCTGTGTGAGCACACGCCGCACGTAGTCTTGCGAGCCCGAGGCGATGTTGGCCTTCCCGTCGACCACGCCGATGAAGGTATCGAGCACCGAGGTCATCTGCTCGCGCGAGACCTCCTTGAGCTCCGCCATCGCGACGCCGAGTCTTTGGACCTCGCGCGCGTCGAGCTGTTTCAGGAGATTGGCCGCGTCCTGCTCGCCCAGGCTCATGAGCAAGATCGCGGCGCGATCGGTCCCTGCGAGATCACCCGGCTTGCTAGCCATCGGCGGCAACCCAATCCTTCACTACTTGTGCGGCCCGCTTGGGATCCTGCCCCACCAGCGTTCGAGCCGCTGCGATCTGCGCCTCGAAACTCGGCGATAATTTGATCGCATTCGCGGCGCCCTTGCCCGACAGGCTCACACGGTCCGGGGACACCTCGCCGCCGGTGAGGCTCGCCGTGGCCCCCTTGCCCCCCTTGGTGAGGGATTTCATCAAGGGCCTCAAGATCAGGAACGCCACCAGGAGCACCAGGCCCGCGCCGACCAGCTGCTTGGCGATCTGTCCGACCATCGGGTTCTGCCACAGCGGCGGCCCATCGACCGGGCCGACCGGGCCGTTGCTCTTGAAGGCCTGATTCATCACGTCGATTTTGTCGCCCCGGTCGTCCTTGAGGCCGATGGATTCGCGCACCAGCTGGGTGAAGCGCTTGATGTCCTCCTCGCTCATCGGCGTCGTGGTGACCTTGCCGTCCTCGTCCGTCTTTTGCCAGTTGTCGAGCACGACCCCGACGCTCAAACGCTTCAGCATGCCGACGGGCTCCTTGATGTAGGCGAGCGTCCGGTCGACCTCGAAGTTGCGCGTGCTGCGCTGGGAGCTCGAGGAAGGCCCCGTACTGGCCGCTGTCGCCTGTCCGGGCGGCGCAGCCTGTGCGGGCGATCCCGGCGCGGGCGGCGCAGCCTGCGCGGACGATCCCGGCGTGGGAGTCGCGCCCGCGATCACCGGCGCTCCCGAAGTGCCCGGGGGCTGATTGCTGAGCGCACCCGGAATACCCTCGACGCCGTCGCCGCCCTTGCGCGTCTCGTTGCTGGTTTGTTCGCTGCGCACCGCCGTTTTTTGCGGATCGTAGTTCTCGCGCGTCTCTTCCTCGACGGTGAAATCGACGTCGGCCGTCACCGTCGCGCGCACGCGGCCGGCTCCGACCAGGGGCTCCAGCAGCTCGACGATGCGGCGTTGATAGCTTTCCTCGAGCTTATGGGTGTACTCGAGCTGCCGGTTGCTGATCGCGGACTCCGAGTTATCGTCCGGAGAGCTCAGGAGTGTGCCGGCCTGGTCCACCACCGTCACGTCGCTCGCGCCGAGATCCGGCACGCTGGAGGCAACCAGGTGCACGATGGCGCCGACCTGACCCTGATCGAGCACGCGGCCCGGATAGAGCTGCAGCATGACCGAGGCCGTGGCGTGATGCGAATCGCGCAGGAACACCGAAGGCTTCGGCAGCGCCAGATGTACCCGCGCGTTCTGCACGCCCTGAACCTTGACGATGGTACGCGCCAGCTCGGTCTCGAGCACCGACTGATAGCGCACGTTTTCCATCATGGAGCTCGTGCCCAGCGCCGAGTCCTTCTGAATCATCTCGATGCCCATGGCATCGCTTTGCGGCAGACCCTGGGTGGCGAGGCGGATGCGCGCCTCCTGAACCTTGGCTTCGGGAACGGAGACCGCGCCCGAGGGGCTCAACTTGTATTCGATGCCCGCGGCCGTCAGGGCGTCCATGACCTGGCCGCTCTCGCGCTCCGACAGCTGTCCGTAGAGCACGGTGTAGTTCTGTCCCTGCGACCAGATCACGAGCCAGATCGCCGCGGCCACGGCGGCTGCGACGCCGGCCAGCAACCCGACTTGCTTGAGAGCGGGCATCGCCTCGATGAGGCCTCGCGACGGGGCGGGTACGATTTCAGCCATGGATCATTCCTCGCGGTCGGTTACACCGACATGTTCATCACTTGTGTGTAGGCGTCCAGGAGCTTGTTGCGCACCTGCGTCATGGCGCGAAAAGCAAGATCCGCCTTCTGCACCTCGAGCATGACCTTGGTGAGATCGACACTCTTGTCGCCGCTCTCGTAGGCGCTCGCGAGCTGCGTCGCCTGGTTCTGCATCGAGGCGATGTGATCGACCGAGTCCTTCATCAGCGCCGCGAAATCCATGGGCTGCGACGCCGAAGGGGCGACATCGGCGGGAGTACCGGACGCGCGCGCCTGGAGCGAGCGCATCTCCGCCAGCACTTGTTGAATCTGAAGGCTGCTCACGGCGCCACCGCCGCGAATTCCTGCTCGTGCAGCCGCGGCACGCTCACGCCGGCGGCCTTGAGCTGCTGCAGTTTGTGCCGGAGCGTCCGCGGGCTGATGCCGAGGCGCTCCGCGGCGAGTTTGCGGCTCCCGCCGGTGACCCGGAGCGTCGCCAGGATGAGCTCGCGCTCCCGCTGCTTGAGACCGCGATCGAGGTCCGCCGCAGCGCCCGGCACCGGTGACGCCGCAGCGCCCGGTGACGCCGCAGCGCCCACCGCCGGCGGCCCGCCGCACTGCAGGTCGAGATCGTCGGCGTCGATGCTCCCGCCGGTTGCCAGCCACGCCGCACGCTGGACGATGTTGGTCAGCTCGCGGGCATTTCCGGGCCAGTCGTGTTCCACCAGCTTGCGCTCCGCGGCGGGCGTGAGCGCAAGCGCCGCTTGATTGCCGCGGGCGCACGCTTGAATGGCGCGGCGGGCGAGCGGCAAAATGTCGCCGCGACGCTCGCGAAGAGCGGGCAGCCGCAGCGACATCACGTTGAGGCGATAGAAAAGGTCGGCGCGGAAGCGCCCGGCGCGCACTTCCTCCGGCAGATCGCGGTTGGAGGTCGCGATCAGCCGCACGTCCAGGCTGATGGTGCGGTTGCCCCCGACGCGCTCCACCTCGCGCTCCTGCAGAACCCGCAGGATTTTCGCCTGCAGCCCCAGGTCCATCTCGGAGATCTCATCGAGGAGGAGCGTGCCTCCCTGCGCCTGTTCGAACTTGCCCGCATGCGCGCTGAGCGCGCCGGTGAACGCGCCCTTCTCGTGGCCGAACAGCGTCGCCTCGAGCATGTTCTCGGGGATCGCCGCGCAGTTGATGGCGACGAACGGCTTGTCCGAGCGGCCCGAGTGGTCCCGGATGAAGCGCGCATACACTTCCTTGCCGGTGCCGCTCTCGCCGGTGATGAGCACGGTCGCATCGTTCTCGGCGATCTTGCGGGCCAGCGACACCGAGCGCTTGGACTCCGGATCCGCGGCGACCAGCTCGTTCGGCGTCACGCGGTTGGCAAGCTGCCGGCGAGCCAGGTCGATGAGCGCCTGCGCCTCGAACGGTTTCACGATGTAGTCGGTGGCACCTTCCCGCATGGCGGATACGGCCTGCGCGATGGTCCCGTAAGCGGTCATGAGCACCACCGGAAGATCCGCCCGCAGCCGCTTGATCGAGGAAAGCAGCTCGTAGCCGCTCGGGCCCGGCATTTGCACGTCGGAGATGACCAGCGCGACCTCCTCCGATTCGAGCAGCCGGAGGGCCTGGTCCGCATCGCCCGCCGCGACGGCCGCGAGGCCTGCCGCGCGCAGGGTATCGACCAGCGCTTCGCGCAGGTCGCTGTCGTCCTCGACGATCAGGACCGATTCTTTGAGGGTGTTCATGCGGTGTCCTCTACGGGTAAATCGATGATGAATGTCGCGCCGGGGCCCGTCGCGCCGGAGGCCGTTGCGCCGCGCGCGGCGTTGCCGGGGGCCGAATCGGCGAGCCGGATGCTTCCGGCATGAGCCTCGACCACGCTCTTGACGATGGACAGGCCGATGCCGTTGCCGCGCGCGCGCGTGGTGAAGAACGGCTCGAATATCCGCTCCCGGATGGGTGGGGGTACGCCGGGACCGTTGTCGCTCACGACGATCTGGGCACGGCCGCCCGGCGCGCGGCGCGCGAGCAATTCCAGGTCGAGCAGCGCGCCGGCGGATTGCAGCGAGTTGGTGGCGAGATTCAGCACCGCCGAGACCAGCGACGGTGCATTGGCTCGCACGGTGAGTCCCGGTGCCTCGGTGCGGATGGTCAAGCGCACTCCCCGGCGCAACGCGGGACGTAGCCATTGCGCCACCTGTTCGAGGAGTGCGCTGACGCTGACCAGCTCGCGGGTGGCGCCGCCGTGAGCGAACGCCAGCATGTCGTTGACCAGCTTGTCGAGCTGCTTCAAGCTGCCGACAGTCTTCTCCGAGCAGCGCGTCAGATCCTCGGCGCTTCGCCCCGGGATGCACATCTGCGTTGCGTACAGGAGCGCCGCGGCCAGCGGGGTACGGATCTGGTGCGCAAGGCCCGCGGCCAGCTCGCCCATGGTGACGAGGCGT
>DASYAC010000187.1:0-7988 GCA_036501585.1 Steroidobacteraceae bacterium | reverse complement strand
TACTGGCATCACACCCCCGAAGTCGACGTGGAGTACCGCATCAACGCCGAAGGGCTGCGCGCCGATCGGAACTATCCCTTCGTCAAACCCCCCGGCACCTGCCGGCTCGGCATGTTCGGGGATTCATTCCTGTTCGGTCTCGAGGTCGACCTCCAACATAGTTTCGCCGCCCGTCTCGAGCAACGTCTGCGGGAGCGCGGCATTCCCGTCGATGTCTTGAACTTCTCGGTCGGCGGATTCGGCACGGCGGAGATGCTGCAGACCTACGAGCAATTCGGGCGCAAGTTCGATCTGGATGCGGTGCTCTTCTCCTGGGATCTTTCGGACGTCAACGACAACCTGCGTTCCGGCCTTTACACCCTCAAATCCGGTCAGCTGCATCGGCTTCATGCAGCCTACCTCCCGGCCGTGAACATCCAGGATTGGCTCATGCGGTACCGTCTCTACCGCCTCGTTGCCGACCATAGCCATCTGTACACGTTCGTCCGGGATCGGATCAACCTGCTCGTGAAAAGCGGGCTCGCCAAGATGCACCGGCAGAGCCTGGCTTCGGAGGATGCCGGTGAGAATGAGGGCGGGGCAAGATCCGGCGAGGAGGATGTCGATGCGATTCGGCACCGCGACGCGCTGGAGCTGTCGGCGGCCATCCTCGAGCGGGCGCGGGCTGTGGTGGTGTCGAACGGTCAGGACTTCTACGTGATCGATATTCCCGTCAGGCTGTCGCGCACCAAATTTGCATCGACCGTCGGTACGCTCCCGATCTCGGCGAACCCGCCCCTGACGATCATCTCCCCGGTGACTGCCCTGTCCAGAGCGGCACGCCCGGAGTTGAAGCTGTACTACGAGAAAGGCCTCGGCCACTTCACCCCTACCGGTATCGATATTCTCGTCGATGAGGCAGTGAGGGATCTCGCCGCTTCGCCGAAACTCACCTCATGCGCGGCGGATGCCGCGCGGGCCGGGAATCCGGCAATCTCCACGGCTGCGGCGGGCGCCGCGCGGACCACCCATCCGGCAATCTCCACGGCGGCGGCGGACGCGGCCGTCATCGGCGCAGCGGCGAACGGCGCGCTGCAACCGCGTTGACCCTGTTTTGTCGGTGCTCCGGCCAACGGCGGATGTAGTCGGCCTGCTCAGGCGTCTGCGGCACGGTCGGCCAGCTCTCCGCGCGGTCGCATTCGCGCCAGAGCTCATTCAGACGCCTCAGCGCCGTCCCGCCGTCAAGGCCTCCTTCCGCCAGATGGCACCCGACGACGAGGCCGGTTCTCCCGATGCCCGCGCGGCAATGAATATAGATGCGCCGCTCGAGCACGAGGGCGTTGCGGATCCTGGTTTGGAGCTTCTGCATCTGGGTGATCTCATCCGGCACCTCGGTATCCCTGATCGCGTGGCGCAGGTAATGCGCGTGCCTGGGCAACAGGGGGCGGTAATCCGGCATCTCCCCCTCCTCGGTGAGATCGACGAAGTAATTGATCCCGGCCTCGAACAGCCGGTCGAGGCGTTCACGCGTATCGGACTCGCTGGCGCCCGACGGGTGCTCGCCCGCAAGGATGCTGCGCGGTGTCACCCAGTATGTGTTTGGCAGCGGTCGGTCCATAGGGAAACGCAAGCGATTGACGGGCGCCGAGATATGCGCAAAGGGCCGGGTATGGGGCATCGCTCGCACAGATATTGTAGGGCCCTTATGGCGTGCCCGCCACCTTCAACTCGACGCTCACCAGGTTGAACGAATCCAGGGACGTCCCCGCGGGCGGGAACAGAGCCCCCGGAGGCGCCTTGCCGCCGCCGGAATAAGTCATCCACATCCGTTGTCCGGACGGGCTCGTCCACGCGTTCACGGCATGGATGCCGATCGAGCTCGAGCCGGCGATTCCGAGATTTGCCCAGCCTCCCTGTCCCGTCGCCGCATCGATGTTGTTGTACGAAACCACCGTCCAGGGCCCCCAGGGATCCGGCGCCTCATAGACCGAGGTCTGGGCCACATAGTCGCCCTGTGCGACGCCGATATAGCGCCGAAGAGCCGGATTGTAGAAGGCTTCCTCGAGCGTACTCCCCATGTCGCATATCCCTTCGCACCCGACTCGATTCGCATTTCGGTCGGTGAACACCGGCATCATCCGGTCGGGCTCGTCCGACCAGATCGGGTTGCCTTCCGGATCCTGTCCTGCGAAGAAACGATAGGCCGCCTGGATCAGGATCTGATCGGCGGGGACTCGGGCCAGATAGGTTTGCACCGGCGTCGTCTTGGGACCCGTCTCCCACCGTGCGGCCGGCTCGTTTCCATACAGGTACACGTAGCCGTCCGGCGCGCCGGCATTGCCCGCGCCAAAATTGACGAACCCTATCGGACAGAAGGCGCCGCTCAGATCGCGGTTGCCGCTGGAATCCGCCCCGCAGAACACCCACGAGCCGCTCCGCCAGGAGAAAGCATCGCCGAGGGAGTAGGCAATTTCCACGTGATTGGGACTGCTGGACGGCTGGCTCGGGTAGTCGACCTTCGAATCGGAGGGCCTGAAGATTCCGGCGATGGCGTAGAAGTCGGGACCCACCGCAATGATGGAGCTCGCCTTTCCGCCGATGCTCGCCGCGTGCTCGGAGCGATAGCCGCCGTAGATGTTTCTCGCGCTCGCATCGGTCGGGGGCGGGGCGCCGCTCATCATGGCGATGCCGAAGCTCGCGCGGCCTCGGTGGTCATCACCGCCGAATCCCCCGCCGTCCCCGAAAAGAGCGTAAATATTTCCGTCCATTCCCCAGGTGACCGGCCACAGGTCGCTGCCGTTCGGCTGGGTGTAGCCGCCGGCCCAGTTCCAGGTCATCGACGGGATGATGCGGCTGGGGCAGACCGGTGCGTCGCCAGTCATCGACGCGGCCTCGGTCGTGATCGTCCGCGGCGCCGAGTCGGCCGCGTTGCCCGCCCGATCGAATGCCGCCACGACGTAGGTGTACCGAGTCGAGGCGGCCACCGATGTGTCGGAAAAATAGGACTTGGACGTCGTTCCGATGATCGCCCCGTCTCTCTCGATCCGATAACCGGCGACCCTGCCCTCGTCCGAGGAGGCGGTCCAGCGCAGGCCCACCACCGCTGCCGTCGCACAATCGATCTGCAAGGCTCGAGGTGCCGTCGGCGCCTCGAGGTGTTCCGAGGTCGGCACGACGATCACCGAATACATGTCCCTGGATCCGTCGACGCCGCCGGGCAGGTTGCCGCCCAGCACGACCGACGCATGGCTCGGATAGGGCCTGCCAAAGAGCTCGAGCCTCGACGATCCGATCAGAACGGCCTCGCCGGTATCGAAAAAAGAGCTCGACAGCCAGCCGGGTCTCGCGCTGCGCGCGGCATCATGCGCCACATAGACCCACGAGCTTCGTCTCACCACGAAGCTCAAGAAGTCGGCGCTCCCGGCGCCGACGCCTTTGTCGCCGTCGGCGACCCGGATGAGAGTTCCGCCGCGCAGACGGGCGGGGATGGGCGGTGCGAAGCTCTCAGCCTTGTCGAGGTAGGCGGCCTGCTCGCCGGCAGCCCCGAGATTGCGCGCGATGACATAGCGCCTGCCCGTTCCGCCGAGCGGCTTTGCGTTGTAAACGGTCAGATCGGTCACCAGGGTGCTGCATCCGGACATCAGAAGGACAGCCATCGCGTGGGGAAGCGCGCGCGCGTAGGGAAGCGAGCACGCTTGGGGAAGCGCACGGCTCAAATGGCTCGCAGGCGAGGCTCTCTTTACCATAAGCAATTTCGATCGGTGACGGGCGACCGTCTATCGGGATGCGACGGAGCGGCGCCCCGGGATCGAGAATACGATATCAAGGCGATGCGGAGTCGAAAAGGAGCTCGGCAAACGCTCTCGCGCCGATTGGTTTCGCTAATGATCCGGGCTCGGCTAAAATCAAGCATGTCAAGTCGAGAGAGTTCACACGCCGCCGTCGACGCGCCGCATCGCCCGGACATCGACGCAGTGCATCGCCCGGACATCGACGGGCTTCGTGCGATCGCCATCTTGTCGGTCCTCGGGTTTCATGCCTTCGGCCGCTGGCTCCCCGGCGGATTCGTCGGCGTGGACATCTTCTTCGTCATTTCCGGCTATCTCATCTCCGGCATTCTCCTGCGCGGCCTGAAGAACGACAATTTCAGCTTCACGAAATTCTACTCGCGGCGAATCAAGCGCATCTTTCCGGCCCTCCTGCTGGTGTTGACCGCCACGTGGGTGGCGGGCTGGTACCTTCTGCTGCCCGACGAATACGCCCGGCTGGGCAAGCACATCGCATCGGGCGCGGGCTTCGTTTCCAACATCACCCTCTGGAAGGAGGCGGGGTACTTCGACCAGCGCAGCGCCTTGAAGCCCCTGCTGCATCTGTGGTCACTCGGAGTCGAGGAGCAGTTCTATCTGATATGGCCGGTGCTGCTGTTCGTCGCCTGGAAGCGAAATATCAACCTCTTCGCGACCATCCTGGCGATCCTCCTCGCATCGTTCCTGCTGAATGTCCTGCGCGTGCACACCCACGAGGACGCGACCTTTTATCTGCCTGCCACTCGATTCTGGGAATTGCTGCTCGGCGGCGCGTTCGCCTGCTGGCAGACGTTCCGCGATTCCGGACCCGGGATCGCCGCGACATGGCTGCCGCGCATCGCGGTGAGCAGCGCGAGTGGCCCGGGCGGCCGCAATCTGGCGGCGGCATTCGGGCTGGCGCTGATCGCGGGTTCGGTGCTTTATCTCAACGGCACCATGATGTTTCCTGGCTGGTGGGCGTTGCCGCCGACACTGGGAGCATTGCTGCTGATAGTGGCCGGCCCGCGCGCCTGGATCAATCGCCGTCTGCTGGCGAGCAGACCCATGATCTTCATAGGATTGATCAGCTACCCGCTCTACTTATGGCATTGGCCGCTGCTGTCGTTCGACAACGTGATCGACCCGGGCCCCGTATCCGCCCCGCGAAGGATGTTCTTGTTGATCCTTGCGGGCCTCCTCGCGTGGCTCACCTATCGATTCCTGGAGCGGCCGATTCGGTCGAACTCCGCCCTGGTTCCCGTCGCCTGGCGGCTGGCCGCTTTGGTCGCCGTGATCGGCACCGTCGGTTTCGCGAACTTTCGCGGATCGATTCCGCCGCGTTCCGCCCGGTATGGACTCGATAAGATCATCCAAGCGGCGAGCTCGTTCCCGTTTCCGGGACCCCGCCTGACAGACCTCGATTCGGCTCCGACACCGCTGCGGCAACAGCGCGCAGGAGCGAAGACCGTGCTTTTCATGGGCGACAGCTTCATGGAGCAGTACTATCCCCGAATCGATTGGCTGCTGCGCACACACCCCGGCACCTCCGAGAGCGTCGTGTATGCGACCAACGGCGGCTGTCCGCCGATTGCGAACGTACGGGAGGATCATCACCCCTACTGTCTCGGCTTGGTCAATCGGGCCATGGCGTTCGCCAAGGATCCTGGTGTCAATACCGTCGTGATCGGCGCAAACTGGATCGGCTACTTCACGGAGCTGGACCCGCGCTATTCCTACTATTTTGCGGACGGCACCCGCAGGGAGGCGCTGCTGCCCGGATCGCCCGGATCGAAGCTCGCGATGGTCGAGCTGCAGGCGATGGTCGCCCGATTGATCGGCGAAGGAAAGGAGGTCTATCTGCTCCTGCAGAGTCCCCGCGACGATGCGCTGGATCCGCGCAATATGATCGGCAAGCGATGGGGGGCCTCGAGTTTTCGGATCAGCGTTCCGGTGATCACCAAGGACGCGGCGACTCGGGCGATGCGGCCCGTGGTGCTGCAGCTGCGGGCCATCGCCGAGGCCACGGGCGCGCACGTCATCGATCCCGTCGATTATCTGTGCCGGGAGTACTGCCCCGTCATGACGGGCGACGGCGTGCCGATTTACCGCGACGAGGGGCACCTGAACCCGAACTATGTCAGAAGCAGCGTTCACTATCTGGACGGCCTGTTGACGCCGCCGGTCGGGGCGCCGAATGCGGCTGCCGCGGAGAACCGCTCGTGAAGGCCATCGTAAAATGGCTCCTCAAGCTTCTCGCCCGGACGGCGCGCCCTCATCTCAGAACCTACGGGCTGCTCCAGACCTCGAAGGTGTTCAACCGGTCCGCGCTGGTTTGGAATCCGGGCGGCGAAAGAGTTCTGGTGCTCGCGCCTCACATGGACGACGAAGTGATCGGTTGCGGCGGTACGCTTGCACGCCACCGGACTTCCGGCGCCGACGTGACGGTGGTTTTTCTCACCGACGGGCGCGGAAGCGGGAGCACCTCCTTGGCGGCGGCAGGCGCCGCGGATGCGGAGATCGGCGCGATCCGCAAGGACGAGGCGCGCCGAGCCTTGCGCGAGATCGGCGTCGAGAAGATCGAATTCCTCGATGCGCCGGACGGCGGGCTCATGGCGGCGGCAGCGCGGCTGGCCAGCCGCCTGCGAAGCCGGCTGGACGCTGACCGGCCTCAGATCGTCTATCTGCCGTTCTTCCTCGAGGAGCATCCTGACCATCGTGCCGCGAGCGAGGTCCTGCTCGAGGCCATGAAGGGCGCCGATCTCGCCTTCGTGTGCCATGGATACGAGGTATGGACGCCGCTGTTCCCCAATTGCCTGGTGCGCATCGACGACACCATCGAGATCAAGAAGCGATGCTTGATCCAGTACCAGAGCCAGCTCGCCGAGTCCGACTACCTGCACACGGCCATCGGCTTGAGCGCGTACCGCTCGAACGCATTCCTCGGCGGGACGTGTCGATTCGCAGAGGCCTTCTGCGCCCTGCCGGTCGCCGACTACCTCGCCCTCTACCAGACCTACCGGCTGGGCCGTTGAACGTCACCCGCAATGCTGCGTGGCTGTTGGGATGCCGCATCAGCGGCGATGTGCTCAATTTGCTGTTTTTCATCGTCATCTCGCGGGAATATGGGCCGCCCGGGGTCGGCGCGTACTCGTACGGTTTCGCCGTCACCGGCTTCGTGCTGGTGATCGGCTCGATGGGAATCGAGGATTACGGTCTGCGGGAATACGCACGAATGGACGCGGCCCATCGCGGGCCGTTCATCGCGGAACTGCTGGGCACGCAATTGATCATGATCCTCGTTGCGCTGGCCGGAGTCGGCGTCTACCTATCGCTCACCTCCCCCACCGGCGCCACCCTGGGAATCATGGCATCGCTCGCCTACTATCAGGCGTCCTTGTGCCTCTCGTCTGCCTTGTTCATTCCCGCCATGGGGCAGCAGCACATGGTCGGCCGCGCGATCATCGATCTCCTCTGCCGCGCCGTGTCGTTCATCTATGCCGGGGTCGCGATCTATGTGTGGCGATTGCCGGTTCCGCAAGCGCTCCTGGGCTACGTCATCGCCGCGACGCTGTTGCTCGAGCTATCCAGGCGATGGGCGGTGAAATACGGGGGTGAGCTCCGCATCTCGATGTCCTGGAAAGCGCTGGTGAAGATCGTGAGCGTGCTGTGGTCGTTTGCCGCCGTGGAGGTTCTCGCGCAGCTCTTCGCGCGCGTGGGTGTGATCGTGCTCGCGCTGAAGGTCAGCGAGGCCGCGGCGGGCCTCTACGCCACCGGCCTGCGCTTGATCGAGGCGGGATTGATGCCGCTGGCCTTCATGGGAATTGCCGTCTATCCGCAGCTGAGCCGGCTGTTCCGGGAGGACAAGGCCGCCTTCCGGAATGTCAGCTTGAATTTCATCTGGGCGGTGCTGATGGCCGGTTTGGTCCTGAGCTGGGGGCTCTACTTCGTTGCGCCCTCGTTGCTGGTTCCCGTTCTCGGTAAGAAATATGCCGGCACCGAGCCGGTGATCATGACCATGGCCGCGCTCGCGCTGATGCAGGCGCTCGAAACCGGCATGGGGCGGGTGCTGTTCGCCGCGGATCTGCAGGTCCCGCGTGCTATGGCCATCCTTCTCGGAGCAGCCGGCGCGCTCGTTCTCAATCTGCTCCTCATCCCGAGGATTGCCGTTCGCGGCGCGATCCTCGCCGGGGTGCTCTCCTTCTTGATCATCAACCTCATTTACTT
>DASYAC010000186.1:0-4075 GCA_036501585.1 Steroidobacteraceae bacterium | reverse complement strand
ACCAGCAGTGTAGTGATCATGCGATTCATGGGGCATCTCCAATGAGTTGGATCGGAGAGCCAGGGTCTCGCACCGGCGCGGGCGTTCCAATCGGCTGCGGCCTATTCGGGCGCCGGTCTACTCCCACAAGGGGCCCGCCGGGTCCTACGCGCTCAGGCCTCCGAGTCGACGCTCACGGTGTAGTCCTGACCCACCCAGCGGTCGCCGGGCATGTATCTGAACGTGAAATCAAGCTGCCGTCCGCGCGTAAGTCCCGAGGTGTCGATCGTGAGCACGTGCACGCCCAGGCTATTCGGCAGGGTCGGTGCATCCACCACTTGACGCCAACCGTCGAAGCCGTAGCGCACCACCGCCGGCTCACGCAACGCGAGCACCAGCGACATGCCGGGCGCCATGCCGGTGATCGCGGCGTGCTCGCACCAGGTGGCGTGCGCCGGCGTACTGCGTTTTCCGCCGTAACGTCGCCACACGGACTCGGGCCGGTCGAAGGGGCGCTTCAAGGCGCGCGAGGCCACGAGCTTCAAATATTCCGCGTGCGTCCAGGCGAGCGGCATCGCAGATCCGGTCGCCTGGCCCGGATGCAAACCCCGTTCCGGGATCGAGGCGGTGTCCCACACCTGTTCGGGGAGCATCCCGCCGGACGAGGCCATGCTCACCATCGCTTCCATGAGGGGTGTCGGATCGTTGCCGCAGACAATCTCATAGTGCGCGCGTTCGCCGGTGAGCAACGGCCACAGGCGCCCGCGGCCGACTCCATCGTAAGCGCTGCCGTCGTCGTGCTCCCCATAACCGTCGTCGAAATATCGATGCCAGCACGGGCCGTTGGGGGTGTCGATCTTCAGCAGCGCATCGGCGAGACGCACGCTGCCCGCGATCAAGGGATCGTCGCAGCTTCGTAAGCCGAAGCGCACGAGCTGCAGGAAATCCACGCCGAACTGCGCGGCGGCCGACAGGCCCGGGTCCATCGCCTGGTTCCTGATGCTGAGCACTCGATCGAAGGCACCCCGATCCGCGATCGCCTGAGGGGGCGCAACGCGGACGTAATAGCCGGGGATTCCGAATTGCCGCGAGAGCGGCGTATCGCGTACCGCGGTCCAGTCCTCGAGCCGCGAATTCCAGTAATCCGCGAAAACGAGCGCGAGGTTGCGTGCATCGGGCTCGAGATAATCTGCGCCGCTCACCAGCGCGGCGATGCACGCCGCGAGGGTGAAGGTGTTGAGCCCCGCGCTCTCCTCCCAGCGATCCTGGTCGCTCGCGGGACCGTGTCGAACGATGTAGGACAGCGCGCGCCTGATCATGTCCGCGACCTGGGTCCCTTCGAGCGCATCGCGCTCCGCGAGGAGCGATGCCAGAAGCACCGGCAGCGCCGTCTCGTCCAGTTGAACTCCGGTCCAATAGGGCTTGCTGCCCAGATATTGATTTTGGTACCAGTGGCCGTCCTCGAGCTGCGTGGCCAGCAGATATCTCAGCGTATTGCCGGCCTCGCGTGTCGCACCGACCGCGAGCAGGGCGCCCGCGCATTCGACCAGATCGCGCGGCCATACCAGGTGATAGCCCTCGCGCTCCTCCTTGGTGTTGCCCCAGGGCACCGACAGGCTCGCGACCATCGCCCCCGGATAGGTCTTGTCCTGGTGGGTGCGCAGCACCATGCTGGAGGTGTGGAACTGCTCGACACACATCGGCGGCAGTCCCGCCAGGTAGCTCGCGGGCGTGCGCGAGCTCGCGTACCACTCGTTCCAGCCCTCGATATAGCGGTCGCGGACGTGCTCAAACGGCTCGTATAGCCCGGAGAGCGCGAGCGTGGCGGCGGATTCGCTGCTGCTCCCGAAGGCGAGCGCCAGCACGCACGAGCGAGGCAGCTCACCGGTCAGCGCAACGTTGCCGGGGCCCGCGAAGGCGTATTCCCAGGTCATCGCCCCATTGCGATGGAAATCCTGCCAGCCGTCGCTCGCGCCCACGTTGCCCGCACTCACGCGGCCGAAGGCATCATTCTGAGCGCCGGTGGCCGCGGCAAGCGCCAGCGAGTACGGACCTTGCGTCGCCGCGAGCACCCGGCGTCCCGACTGCGAGGAGACCTCCGCTCGATTGCCGTTGCCGGTGCCCCCCAGATGCGGCGCGAGCAAGGCGTATGGGCGAAGGCCCGCATCGCCGGTGAGCGCAACGTCGATCAACAGCACGTCACGCTCCGTGCCGGAGACGATTCGAAGCGTGAGCTCGAAGCGTGGATGCCGATGGACCACGCGTACCCCGGGGACGCCCGGCGCCACGAGCGTGACCGTGTGCTGCCACAGCCGCTTCACTTCCACCCAGAAACCGCGCCCGTCGGCGACGATGAAGCCGAGATCCCGGATCTGCGGAATGTCGATGCGCGGGTAATACACCTCGTTCACGACACCCCCGCCGACCGTGAACCACAGCCTGGAACGGCCGAGGCTGCAGCCGACCATCTCCTTGGCGCTGCTGCACCACGTGGGCGGCAGGCCGGGAGCGCCGGGGGCGGCGCCGCCGAATGTCATGTGGCGGATGCGATCGTCATACCGGCGCGCGCGGCCCCGATCATGGCCACGTCGGCGTTCACGATCAGCTTGGTGGGTATCGCCTGGACGAAGGATGACAGCCGGCCTTTATCCTCGAAGCGCCTGCGAAACGGGCTGTCGACGATGAATTTCTGGATCTTCTGAGTTATGCCGCCGGCGATATAGACGCCGCCCCGCGCACCGTGCGCGAGCGCGAGATCGCCGGCCACGGCACCGAAGACCGAGCAGAACATGGTGAGGGCAGCGCGACACCCCGAGTCGCTCTGCATCGCCTGATTGCTGATGTCCGCGGCGCTGAGCGCGCGCGGTTCGCGGCCCGCCAATCGCTCCAGCGTCTGATATAGATTCTCCAGACCGGATCCCGAGAGAATGCGCTCCACCGACACCCGGCCCTTTTGCTTCCACATCGCCTGCAGGGCCGCGAGTTCCGCCTCGTCGCCCGGCGCGAATCCCATGTGGCCGCCCTCGGTGGCCATCGGCACGGATCGCCCGTCATGACGTGCCAGGCAGGAAACGCCAAACCCGGTGCCCGGGCCAAGAATGGTGATGGTTCCCCGTTCCCGTCCCTTGACGTCGGGACCGATGACCGAAAGGTCCTCATCGACCAGCACCTCTGCCGCAAAGGCGAGCGCCTCGAAGTCGTTGACCAGGATGGCTTGCTTGAAACCGAACCTCTTGAGATCGCCCTCCGAGATCTCCCAGCCGCGATTCGTGAAGCGCGCCGTGCCGGCGTTCACCGGACCTGCCACCGCGATCGCCGCCACGGCTGGCTTTGCTTTCGCCCGGGTCCGCTCGAAATAGCTGTTCAGGGCGTCGGTGAAGGTGGGAAACGCCTCGGCCAGATCCTGTCTATCTTCAATGCGCCAGGGCGGTGGCGCCGAGGCATCGATGACCGCGAAGCGCGCATGCGTGCCGCCCACGTCGCCGACGAGAATGTGAGTACCGCCGCTCAGAGTGCTGCTCCTTTCGGGTATCTCTCGCCGCGGACGCGGCGAGAGAAAAAGAGTATCGCAGCAGGCCCCATCCTCAGCAAGACACTCAGGAGGCGCGCCCCTCGCCCAGCAATCGCTGATCGACCTCTTCCTCCGCCGCCAGCCAATCCTCCACCTCGTGACCGGGCGCAAAACCCCGCGACTCCGACCGGAAATACGCAGCCAGCGCAATCGAGGCGTGGCGATCCTCGTGGTAGCAGGAGGTGACGGACACACTGATGGCTCTGATCCGCCGGGTCCCGGTGTCCGCAGTGCTCACCGGAAGGCCGGCACCATTCTCCACACGGGAGCTGCCGCCGACCGGCGCGGGGACCGTCTCTGTCCGAGGCGCCTTGCCGAGGGCGGGTGACTTAACGGTACCCGGCGCGCTGGGCGTCCTCGCGGGCCGAGCCATCTTCGCGGCATTCGCCGCCTTCACGGCATCAGCCGTCCTTGCGGCATCAGCCGTCCTTGCGGCATCGGCCGTCCTTGCGGCATCGGCCGTTCTTGCGGTGTCGGACATTGCCCGACTATCGGACGCGCCCGCCGTATCCGAGGCCTTCGCCG
>DASYAC010000185.1:0-6411 GCA_036501585.1 Steroidobacteraceae bacterium | reverse complement strand
CCGGGTGTCGCCCTCGATCTTCACGAGCTCGGCGAGGAAGTCCTCCGCGACCGGCGGCGGTGCGGCGGAGCCCAGCCTTTCGATGCTGGTCTGCAATCGGCCGAGAACGTTGGCGTTGTTGCTGGCGCTTCTCTCCAGCCGGCGGATGTGAAGCTCCCGCTCCTCGAGCGCCCCGCGCGTGCGCTCCAGGGTGGCGCGCAGCGTTCGGTTCTCCTCGCTGACCTGATCGACGCTCAGGCTCTTGAGAGCGATCTCGTCGTTGAGCCGCTTGATGTCGGCCTGAACCGATTGCATCGGCCGCCGCGCCTCGTTCAGATGCGCCATCAGGACGGTCATTTCTTCTTCATGAGTGACGGCGTCGGCGCGCAGCTGCTCGGCCTGGGCGGACAACTCGGCAACCCGAGCCTCGGCAACGGCCTGCGAGTCGCGGGCCCGCTGCAGCTCACCGGTGTTCGCGTTGCGGACGGCGGTCAGCTCGTCGCCGCGCGTACCGAGCTCGCTTTGCAATTGCTCGCGCTCCGCTTCCAGGCGGTCGATTCTGGAATGCAGCTCGGCGCGGGCGCACTGAGCCTCTTCGAGCTCATGGGACTTTTCGGAGAGCGCCGTGGTGTCGGCGCTACCGGCGGCGTGCAGCTTGGCAATCGTCGCTTCCTGTTCCGCGAGCTTGCCGGTCAAGAGAGCGGCCGATTGACCCAGCCGATCGCATTCGGCCTGCAGGACACCTTGCCGGGAGCGCGCGGCGTCCACTTTGTCGTCACACTCACGAAATAAGTTTTGATTGAATCCGCCGCGCCAATCCCGGGTTCGGAGCAATTCCAGGTAGGAGGTCGCCTCCGCTCCGACGGTGCTCAGATCGCGCCGTCTCGCGGCAAGCTCCGATTCGCTGCGGGCAAGATTCCGGGTGAGCGAGGAGACGGCCTCTTGACTCTTCTTGAGCTCCAGCGACAGCGATTCTGCCTTCGCCCGGGCCGCCTGAAGTTCCGCCTCGAGCTGCGCGCTGGCGCGTGAACGTGCTTCGAGTACGGGAACGGTCTGCGCATGCTCGCGCTGCAGCGCGGAGAGCTGAGCATCGCGTTCTCCGAGCGAATGCAGCACCTGCGCGATCGACGCGTCTCGCGCGGCCAATGCATCCCGCAAAGTGCGCGCCTCGCTCTGATAACGCTCGGCCTCCTTGGAAGCCTCTTCCGCCCGCGCGCGGCTGGTCTCGGAGGCGGCCGCGCTCTCCGACAGGGCACGCTGCATTTCCTTGGAACGATGTTGCTCGACCGCCAGGGTCGACTGCACCGCCAACAGCTCGGACGCCAGCGCGTCCGCCCGCGTCCCCGCCGCCAGTTGCGCATCGCGGGCTTTCTCGTAGAGCCGGTTCAGCGCTTCGTAGTCCGCGTTCTGCCTCGCGATGCGTTCTTCCACGGAGCGCACACTCTCGGCCAGCGACGGCAGATCGGCGCCCGGCCGCGTGAAATCGGGCGGTTGCGAGACCGCGGGCGCAGTGGTCGCCGTTCCGGGGTGGGATCCGAACGCCGAATAATCCAGGCGCACCGAGTCGTCTGCGACGTCGTCCGCGATCTCCATGCCCTCGAGGATGGGGAGCCTGTCGGTCCGATCGAGATCGATCCCGTGCGATTGACTGTTGTCGGTGGCCATGAGGACTCCTCGTTAGCCTGCCAGTGTCTTCGGTGCGCCGAATGCGGATTGGCGCAGCTTTTGAATCTCGTCGCGCAGCCGGGCCGCCTGCTCGAATTCGAGATTCCGTGCCAGCTTCATCATCTCCGCTTCCAGCTTCTTGATGCGTTTCACCGCCTGCTCCGGCGCCATCGCGCCGTAATTCTCGTCTGCCTCGTGCACTCCGTGCTCGGGCACCGCGCGGGCGCCCTCCATCACGTCGCTCACCGCCTTGACGATGGTGCGCGGCGTGATCCCGTGCTCGACGTTGAACTCGATCTGCTTGCCGCGGCGCCGATCGGTTTCGGCGATGGCGCGGCCGATCGATCCGGTGATGGTATCGGCGTACAGGATCGCCTTGCCCTGCAGGTTGCGCGCGGCCCGGCCGATGGTCTGGATCAGCGAGCCCTCCGAGCGCAGGAAGCCTTCCTTGTCGGCGTCGAGAATGGCGACCAGCGACACCTCGGGCATGTCCAGCCCCTCGCGCAGCAGATTGATGCCGACGATCACGTCGAACTTGCCGAGCCTCAAATCGCGGATGATCTCGGAACGCTCCACCGTGTCGATGTCGGAATGCAGATAGCGGACCTTCACCCCGTGCTCGTTCAGGTAGTCGGTGAGATCCTCGGCCATCCGCTTGGTAAGCGTCGTGACCAGCACCCTCTCCCTCGCCAGCGTCCGCTGCCGGATTTCCGATAGAAGATCGTCCACCTGCGCACGGACCGGGCGCACTTCCACGATCGGATCCACGAGGCCCGTCGGCCGGACCACCTGCTCCACGATCTGCCCCGAGATCCGCTTCTCGTGCGGGCCCGGGGTGGCGGAGATGAAAATGGTCTGCGGCGCGAGCCGCTCGAATTCCTCGAAACGCAGCGGCCGGTTGTCGAGCGCCGACGGCAATCGGAAGCCGTATTCCACCAAGGTTTCCTTGCGCGAGCGATCGCCCCGGTACATGGCCCCGAGCTGTGGGATGGTCTGATGGCTTTCGTCGATGACCAGCAGGGCATTGTCGGGGAGATAGTCGAACAAGCACGGCGGCGGCTCGCCCGCCTGCCGGCCGGAGAGATAGCGGGAGTAGTTCTCGATGCCGGCGCAATAGCCGACCTCCTTCATCATCTCCAGATCGAAGAGCGTCCGCTGCTGCAGCCGCTGCGCCTCTACCAGCTTGCTCGCCGAGTTGAGCTCGTTCAGCCGCCCGCGCAGCTCCTCGCGGATCTCATCGACCGCCTCGTGAATGCGCTCGCGCGGCGTCACATAGTGCGTCGACGGATAGACGGTGAGGCGCGGCACCCGGCGCAGGACCTCCCCGGTCAACGGATCGAACAGGCTCAGCCCGTCGATCCGGTCGTCGAACAGCTCGACCCGCACCGCCTCGCGCTCGGACTCGGCGGGAAAGATGTCGATCACATCGCCCCGCACGCGGTACGTGCCCTGCTGCAGGTCGATCTCGTTGCGCGTGTACTGCATGTCCGCCAGGCGCCGCAGGAGCTTGCGCTGCTCCATGAGATCGCCGCGCGACATGTGCAGCACCATGCTCAAGTACGCCTGGGGATCGCCGAGTCCGTAAATGGCCGACACCGTCGCCACGATGATCGAGTCCGGCCGCTCGAGCAGCGCCTTGGTCGCCGAGAGCCGCATCTGCTCGATATGCTCGTTGATCGAGGCATCCTTCTCGATGAAGGTGTCGGAGGCCGGCACGTACGCCTCGGGTTGGTAATAGTCGTAGTACGACACGAAATATTCGACGGCATTCTTCGGAAAGAAGGTCTTGAACTCGCCGTACAGCTGCGCGGCCAGGGTCTTGTTGTGCGCGAGGACCAAGGTGGGGCGCTGCAATTGCTGAATCACGTTGGCGATGGTGAAGGTCTTGCCGGAGCCGGTCACGCCCAGAAGAGTCTGGTGCGCAAGCCCCGTGGTCAGACCGTCCACCAGCTTCTCGATCGCCTGAGGCTGATCGCCCGCCGGCCCATAATCGGAGTACAGCTCGAAACTCATTGCTCTATTCTCTCATGCCGGTAAGACTCGGGCACGCCCGCGCCGCCTGGCGCCGAGGCGTTGTTTTTCGTACACTCATGCGACGCATTTTTGACATAGGATCACTCCGTTGGCCTCACTACTTTCCAAGCGTGTTCAGAAGGTTAAGCCCTCCCCCACCCTGGCCGTGACGGCGCGAGCGGCCAAAATCAAGGCCGAGGGCAAGGACATCATCGGCCTGGGCGCCGGTGAGCCGGATTTCGACACGCCGTTACATATTGCGGACGCGGGCGTCGAGGCGATCCGCAAGGGGCTCACCCGCTATACGGCGGTCGACGGGACGGCCGAGCTCAAGGACGCCGTCATCGCGAAGTTCAAGCGCGAGAACGGCCTGTCCTACGAGCGCGCTCAGATCCTGGTGTCCTCCGGCGCGAAGCAGACGTGCTTCAATTTGTGCGCCGCGCTCCTGGATCCGGGCGATGAGTGCGTGATCCCCGCACCCTACTGGGTTTCGTACCCCGATATGGCGCTGCTGGCGGACGGCGTCCCGGTCATCGTCAATGGGGGCGCGGATCAAGGCTACAAGATCACACCGGCGCAGTTGGACGCCGCCATCACCCCGCGCACCAAGCTGTTCATCTTGAACAGCCCGAGCAATCCCACCGGAGCGGCCTACACGCCGGCGGAGTTGAAGGCGCTCGGCGCGGTACTCGACAAGCATCCGCAGGTGATCATCGCGGCGGATGAGATGTACGAGCACATCTATTGGGCGCCCGAGCCGTTGCTGAGCTTCGCGCAGGCAAATCCGCAGCTCTACGGCCGCACGGTCACCATCAACGGCGTGTCGAAGGCGTATGCGATGACCGGTTGGCGAATCGGGTTCTGCGGCGGACCCAAGGACATCGTCGCCGCGATGAGCACCATCCAGGGTCAGTCCACGTCCAACGCCTCGAGCATCTCCCAGCGCGCGGCCACGGTGGCGCTCAACAGCGACCAGACGTGCGTCGCCGAGATGAACAAGGCGTTCAAGGAACGCCACGACTTCGTGGTCGCCGGCCTCAACGCGATTCCGGGGATCAGCTGCCAAAAAGGCGCCGGAACTTTCTACGCGTTCGCGGACGTGCACGGCGCCATGCGCAACCTCGGCCTCAAGGACGACAACGCCTTCGCGGAGTATCTGTTGGTCGAAGCCGGTGTCGCGGTCGTGCCGGGCTCCGGATTCGGCGCGCCGGGACACATGCGTATCTCGTTCGCCACGAGCATGAACCTGCTCGAGGATGCGCTCCAGCGCATCGAGCGAGCGCTGGCCTCGCCGGCTGCGCGGCGGGCGGGGTAGGTTCGCGAGGAGCGCGCCGCGCGGATTCTGCATATCCGGGAGGCGCGGATACCGGGTGCCGAGTTGCCGGGGTGCCGACCGAGGGTGCTCGCGCAGCAGCGCCGGCCGTAGCTGCTAGTTCGCTCGGTGCCGTGCGGGTTGCCGCGATGCCGACGTTTCCGCGGAAACGTTCCTTATTTTTCACATGAATATCAATGCTTAACTAACTGATTAATTTATGGTTATATGAAGTACAAAAATCTAGGAAATACCGGACTCAAGGTCTCGCCCCTATGTCTCGGGTGCATGACCTTCGGCGTTCCCGAGCGCGGTGATCATCCGTGGTCGCTGCCCGAATCCCAGAGCCGCCCGCTCATCCGCAAGGCGATCGACCTGGGGATCAATTTTTTCGACACGGCGAACGCGTATTCCGACGGCACGTCGGAGGAGATCGTCGGCCAGGCACTCAGGGATTATTCCCGCCGCGACGAAGTCGTGATCGCCACCAAGGTGTTCTTCCCGATGAGCCAGGGACCGAACGGCGGAGGACTATCGCGCAAGGCCATCTTCACGGCCATCGACGCCAGCTTGCGGCGGCTCGGAACGGACTACGTGGATCTGTACCAGGTCCACCGATGGGACTACCGCACGCCGATCGAGGAGACGCTCGAGGCGCTGCACGACGTGGTGAAGTCGGGAAAGGTGCGCTATCTGGGCGCCTCTTCCATGTTCGCGTGGCAGTTCAGCAAATGCCTGCACCTCGCCCGCCGGCACGGATGGACTGCGTTCGTGAGCATGCAAAATCTCTACAACCTGATCTACCGCGAGGAAGAGCGTGAGATGCTGCCGCTATGCACCGATGTAGGCGTCGCGGTGCTGCCGTGGAGCCCTCTCGCCCGGGGGCGCCTCACGCGCGAATGGAATACCGAGACAGAGCGGACCCGGACCGATATCTACGGAGAGAAACTGTTCCCCTCCTCGGCCGAGGCCGATCGCAAGGTGGTCGAAGCCGTCGCCGCCGTCGCGTCCGCGCGCGGGGTCCCCCGCGCGCAGGTCGCGCTCTCGTGGTTGATTCGAAGGCCCGGTGTCACGGCACCGATCATCGGCGCCGCGAAGCCGCAGCATCTGGACGATGCCGTCGCGGCAATGGAGATCGAGCTCACCGCCGCCGAGACGGCGCGGCTCGAATCACCCTATGTTCCGCATGCGGTGACAGGGCACGAATGAGCGCGCCGGCGTGCGCGATTCCTTGACTTAGCAGCGTGGCTTCCCGACAATCCGCGCCTCTCCCGAATTCCCCGGTAGCTCAGTGGTAGAGCGACGGACTGTTAATCCGTTGGTCGGCGGTTCGAATCCGTCCCGGGGAGCCAAAAAAATCAATAGATTACAATAATTTTCTAGAATAACTCTGAACCGTTTGTTCTGTATTTGTCCCCTTGGGACCGGCAAAACCCGCCTGG
>DASYAC010000184.1:0-15743 GCA_036501585.1 Steroidobacteraceae bacterium | reverse complement strand
TCTCGCCCTCGTTCGCGGTCGACTGCCTGGAGACGCTCCAGGAGGTGGCGATCGAATACGCCGAGAAATTCCTGCAGCTCGGCGGTGAGCGATTGAGCCTGGTGCCCGCCCTCAACGATGATGATCGGCACGCCGATGCGCTGGTCTCGGTGATCCGCCATCAGCTCGGCGGGTGGATCTCGTGAGAGCCGCCCGGCAGCCTGACCCTCTACCATGACCCGCTACCCTGGCCCTCTATGATGATTCTTGGCTTTCTTTGTCTGGCGGTGTGGACGTATTTGTTCCTATTCCATGGCCGATACTGGCTGTCGAGCCCGGAGCTTCCGGCGTCGGCGCCCGTTGCCGGTCCCCCGGTCGACGTGGTGGTCCCTGCGCGCGACGAGGCGCCGACCATCGAGCCCGTCATCGCCTCGCTCCTCGCCCAGGAGTACGCCGGCGGGTTCCGCATCTTCCTGGTCGATGACAATTCCACGGACGGGACGGCCGAGCGCGCGGGTACCGCGGCGAATCTCACCATCCTCCAAGGCCGGCCGAAGCCGCCGGGTTGGTCCGGAAAAATGTGGGCGGTGAGTCAGGGCGTGGCCGCGGGCAGGGCGCCGCTCGTGCTCCTGACGGACGCGGATATCGTGCACCACCCCCGGCACCTCTCGTCCCTCGCGGCAAGACTCCTGGCACCGTCCGCGCGAGCAGCTTCTCCGGACCGCGTGAGCGAGCCGGACCTCGTGAGCGCGCCGGAGCTCGTGAGCGAGATGGTGCGACTCAATTGCACGAGCCTCGCCGAGCGCACGCTGGTGCCGGCTTTCGTGTATTTCTTCCAGATGCTGTACCCCTTCTCGAGGGTCAACGATCCCCGATCGGCGGTTGCCGCGGCCGCGGGCGGAACGGTGCTCGTGCGGCGCGCGGCACTCGAGCGCATCGGCGGCATCGAGGCGATCAAAGGCGCACTCATCGACGATGTGGCCCTGGCGAAGGCGGTGAAATCGGCCGGGGGAGCCCTCTATCTCGGACACTCGGGTCTCGCGGCTTCGATCCGCCCGTATCCGCATGTCAGCGATATCTGGCGGATGATTTCGCGCACGGCGTTCACTCAACTGCGCTACTCCGCCGCCATGCTCCTGCTCACGGTGCTCGCCCTGACGCTCGTCTGGTGGGTCCCCGTGGGGCTCGCTGCGTTCGGATCCGGCGTGCAGCGCGCTTGCGGGATCGGAGCCTGCGCCCTCGCGGCCGCGAGTTACCTTCCGACGCTTCGGCGCTATGGCCGCAGCCCCATCGGGGCGCTCGCGCTGCCGCTGATTGCGCTTTTCTACATGGCCGCCACCGTGGCATCGGCGCTCGATCATTGGCGCGGAGCGGGCGCGAGCTGGAAGAATCGCTCCTATGGAGGCGGGTGAGGACGCGGCGCCGGAGGCGGCTGAGGACGCGGCGCTCCCTATCTCCGCGATAGGCGCGGTCCGCGCGGGATGCGCTATCCGCGGTAGGCGCGATCCAGCAAGATGCCCGGGTCGGAGAGTGCGTCGGCCGCGCCGAACACCGCCCCCCACCCCGAATCGCGGTCGAGACGCGTGGCGCAGAAGGATTCCGCCACGGCACGCGCCCCGGCCGAATCAGCCGCCGCGCCGAGCAGCAGCGCCGCCTGCATCAGGGTGACGAACGACTGGGCAAAATGCCGTGCTCGAGACTCGGGCGGCGCACCGCTCGACAGGAGGGACGAGAACCGCTCGAAGGCGGCATCGAAATTGCGGTGATGTCCGCGCGCCATCGACAGCTCGTGCAGCACCACCTCGCAGGTCGCGGGTGATTTGGAGAACGCCCGAAGGACGTCCAGGCACATGATGTTGCCCGAGCCTTCCCAGATCGAATTGACGGGCATCTCGCGCACGATGCGCGCCAGCGGCAACTCCTCGGTGTAGCCGTTGCCGCCGAGCACTTCCATCGCCTCCGCCGCCAGCTCGCAGCCGCGCTTGCACACCCAAAATTTGGCGGCCGACGTCAGGGCGCGCCGCAGGGTGTTTTCGGCGGGAGCGTCGCTCTCGAAAGCCCGCGCCAGGCGCATGGACAGCGCCGTCGCGGCTTCGGACTCGAGGACGAGATCGGCGAGCACGGCGCGCATCAGGGGTTGATCGATCAACCGGGCACCGAACACGGTTCGATGACGAGCATGGTGCAGGGCGTGCACGACGGCGTGGCGCATCATGCCCGCGGTGCCGATGACACAGTCGAGCCGCGTGTACGTGCCCATTTCGAGAATGGTGGCGACCCCGCGCCCGATCTCGCCCAGCAAGGAGGCCCAGGCATCCCGGAATTCCACCTCCGAGGATGCGTTGGATCGGTTGCCGACCTTGTCCTTCAATCGCTGCAGGTAGATGCCGTTCAGCGACCCGTCGGGGAGCCGGCGCGGCATGAAGAAGCACGACAGTCCGCCGTCGGTCTGCGCGAGCACGAGATGCGCGTCGCACTGCGGCGCCGAGAAGAACCATTTGTGACCGTTGAGCCGGTACGACCCGTCGGCCGTCAGCTCCGCGCGCGTGGTATTGGCGCGCACATCCGACCCGCCTTGTTTCTCGGTCATGCCCATGCCGATCAGGCCGCCGTACTTCGAGGCGATCGGGACGTCGCGCGGATCGTAGCGCCGGGTGATGAGCCGCGGCAGCCACTGCGCCGCCAGCTGAGGATCCCGGCTCATCGCCGCAATGGCACCGTAAGTCATCGTGGTCGGGCAGAGCGTGCCGGACTCGATTTGAGCCTGCATCAAATAGCCCGCGGCGCGCGCCACGTGCGCCCCGCGGCCGGCGTCGCGTGCCCAGGGAGCGCTGTGGTAGCCGCGTGCCGTGATGCCCTCCATCAAGGCGTGCCACGAGGGGTGAAACTCGACGGCGGCGATACGCTCGCCTTGCACGTTGAAATTATTGAGCACCGGCGGATGGCGATTGGCGAGGCGCGCATGCTCGAAATTCGCGGCCGTACCGAGGGTCGCACCGTCGCGCGCGAGCTGCCCGGCGTGGGCGCCGGCGCCTTCCCGGTCGACCGCGGCCCGCAGCGCCTCATCGGTAGTGAACAGGTTGTAGTCCACCAGGGGCGGCGTCTGATTCGACGGCGCGGTCGAGGGCGATGGCGCGGCGGGCGATGGCATATTGGGAGAACAATAGTAAGGCCAATTCGCGCCGGTTTGACCTCAATATGCCGCCGCCCGACGGGTGACTTGCGGAAGCGCCCGTGCGGGTGCTAGATTCATGATATGCATCCGGCAACAACGCGCTTCTGCTCGCTTGAACTGCTGCTGCGCCGCTAGGCGCCACTCACTTGCGCCATCGGTCGGCGCCAACAAGACCGAAAACCAGATCCCCTCGATGCCGAACCTTCGCCCATAGGGCGGGTCGCCACGAGACCTCGAGACCTGACAGAGCAGAGACCGCCATGCTACGCACGCCATCGACCAAGTATCGCCCATTCGCCCCCATCGACCTGAAGGACCGCACCTGGCCCAACGCCGTCATTGCGGCGCCGCCGACCTGGTGCAGCGTCGATCTGCGGGACGGGAACCAAGCGCTGATCGAGCCGATGGACGCCGCCCGCAAGCGCCGCATGTTTGACATGCTGGTGCGCATCGGATTCAAGGAAATCGAGGTGGGTTTCCCGGCCGCCTCGCAAACCGATTTCGATTTCGTGCGGGAGCTCATCGAGAGGCGCCTCGTGCCGGACGATGTCACCATTCAGGTGCTGACTCAGGCGCGCCCGGAGCTCATTGCGCGCACTTATGAGTCCCTGAAGGGCGCGCGCCGCGCCATCATGCACGTGTACAACTCGACCTCGGTCGCGCAGCGCCGGGTGGTGTTTCGCACCGACCGCGCGGGCATCATCGATATTGCCGTGCGCGGCGCGGCCTGCGTCCGCGAGCACGCGGAGCGCGACCGGGGGACGGAATGGGTGTTTCAATACAGCCCCGAAAGCTTCACCGGGACCGAGTTGGATTTTGCGGTCGAGATCTGCGATGCCGTCAACGCGGTGTGGGAGCCGACGCCGCAGCGCCGCTCCATCCTGAATCTGCCCGCCACCGTCGAAATGGCCACCCCGAACGTGTACGCAGACCAGATCGAATGGTTCGGACGGCACATCGCCCATCGCGACCGCATCGTGTTGAGCGTCCATCCGCATAATGACCGGGGAACGGCGGTCGCGGCGGCGGAGCTCGCCGTCATGGGAGGCGCGGAGCGAATCGAGGGCACCCTGTTTGGCAACGGCGAGCGGACCGGCAATGTGGATATCGTGACACTTGCCCTTAACATTTACACGCAAGGCGTTGATCCTGGACTGGATTTTTCCAACATCAATGAAGCCGCCCGGTGTGCCGAGGGCTGCAATCAGCTCCCCATTCATCCTCGGCACCCCTATGTGGGGGATTTGGTATTCACGGCGTTTTCAGGCTCCCATCAGGATGCCATCAAGAAAGGCCTGGCGGCGCGGACCGAGGGCGAGGTCTGGGACATTCCCTATCTGCCCATCGATCCGAGCGATGTCGGCCGCTCCTACGACTCGATCATTCGGGTCAACAGCCAGTCGGGCAAGGGCGGGGTTGCCTATCTTCTGGAGCGGGACTATCAGCTGGTGATGCCGCGCCGGCTGCAGATCGAGTTCAGTCAGGTCGTACAAGCCGCTGCAGATATCACGGGTAAAGAATTGACTTCTCAGGAGTTATGGGACCTTTTCTTCCGGGAGTATCTGACCCCGAGGGCACCGTTCGTCTACCGCTCCCACCAGCTCTCGGCCTCGACCGACGGCGCGGACAGCGAGCGCCTGTCATTGCAGATAGAGCGCGATGGACGGGTGGAGACCCGGCTCGGTCAGGGATCGGGGCCGATCGACGCCATGGTGGCGGCGATCGGGCTGCCGTTCGACGTACTGTCCTATGAGGAACATTCCCGCGGCCAAGGGAGCGCCGCGATGGCGGTGTCGTATATCGAAATCACCACGCGTTCGCGGCGTACGCTGTTCGGGGCGGGGATGCATTCCAACATCATCACCGCCTCGCTCCTCGCCATTCTGTCGGCCGTGAATCGCGCCACCGCCTTGGGAGCGCTCCCGGCGCAGGCGGAGGCCGCCCGTACCGGCACCTAGCTGGGATTGCCTAACTGATTGAATCGAAAGCTCCGACCGGCGCTCTTGAAAACGCCTCCAGCGCCCCGACACGGAACTGGGAGGCGCCCGGACTGCATGCGCTAGTTGAATGCGATGCGAAATCCGCTATAGTGCGCAACTTCACGACCCAGGCAGATCGATCCCGTTGATTTCAGGGGCTTTTCTCGACCCATGAGCGAACGCGAAGACGAACATTTCGACATCGACGATGAGTTCCTCGGCGAGGCTGAGGAGTCACACGACTTCGACCCTGTGATGGAGCGTACCGAACGCCGGCCCAAGGCGGTGCCCACGGGCAAACGTGGCAAGGCCGCGTGGAGCCGGGTCGAGGACGTCCTGGCTGAGCGGCAGTTGGAAAAAGAGCTGCGCGACATCTTCGAAGACGATTGACTCCCTTGCGCGCGCCTTCCTGGGTGGTGCTCAAATTCGGCGGCACCAGCGTGTCGTCGGCTTCCAATTGGCACAACATCGCGGGCGTTCTGCGTCAACGCATGAACGAGGGGCTGCGCCCCGTGGTCGTTCACTCCGCCGTATCCGGAATCACCGACCGGCTGGAGTCTTTGCTCGCGGCCGCGCTCGCCGGCGAGCACCGTGCGGCGCTGGATCGAATCGAAACCGTCCACCGCGAACTGGCGGAGCGGCTCGGCGTCGTCCCGACCGCGGATTTCGAGCGCTTTCTCGAGGAGCTCGAGGTCCTGGCCGCAGAGGTGGGACGGACACGCGCGCTCGACGACCGGATACGCGCGAACGTCATGGCCTTGGGCGAGCTCATGGCCACCTGCCTGGGCGCTGCCTTCTTGAACGCGCAGGGAATTGCGACGGCCTGGGTGGATGCGCGCACGGTGCTGCACGCCGAGCGCCGCCATGGCACGAACGTGAAGGCGAGTCTCCTGTCGGCGACGTGCGACTTCGCGCCGGACGCGCAATTACAGACCGCTTGGGCTGCGCTCGATCGGGTCGTCATCACCCAGGGATTCATCGCCTCGAACGATGCGGGGGAGACGGTGCTGCTCGGCCGCGGAGGCTCGGATACCTCGGGCTCGTATTTCGCGGCCAAGCTGGCCGCGGCGCGTCTGGAGATCTGGACCGATGTCCCGGGAATGTTCAGCGCCAACCCGCGCGCGGTCCCCACCGCGCGGCTGCTGCGCGCGCTGCATTACGACGAGGCGCAGGAAATCGCGAGCAACGGCGCGAAGGTTCTGCACCCGCGCTGCGTCCTGCCGGTCCGGCAATACAAGATTCCGCTGCACGTGTATGCCACCCAGGCTCCGGGCCTCGAGGGCACCGTGATCCGCGCGGATGTCGCCGACAGCGCCGCTCAGGTGAAGGCGATCGCCATCAAGAAGGGCATCACCCTGGTCTCCATGGACAGCCCGGGCATGTGGCATCAGGTCGGGTTTCTCGCCGACGCGTTCCAGGTGTTCAAGGAACTGGGCGTGTCCGTGGATCTCATCTCGACCTCCGAGACCAACGTCACCGTGTCCCTGGATCCGACCGCGAACACCCTGGATCCGGCCGCGCTCGCGAGGCTTTCGGCGGCGCTGGGAGAGCTCTGCCGCGTCGAGATCCTCGGACCTTGCGCCTCGCTGAGTCTGCTCGGCCACAACATCCGCGGCATCCTGCACGAGCTGGGCTCCGCGTTCGAGCTCTTCCAGGACCACAAGATATACCTCGTGAGCCAGGCGGCGAACGATTTGAACTTCACCTTCGTGATCGACGAGGCGCAGGGGGACCGCCTGGTGCTCCAGCTGCACGAGCGGCTGATCCAGAGCATCGGCTCGGACAAGGTGCTCGGTCCCACGTGGCTCCAATTGTTCGCCCCGAAAGAGGCTGCCGCCCCGGCGCCGGTGAACTGGTGGGAAGATCCCGTGAAGACCCGCGCGCTGCTCGAGATCGGTGCGCGCGAGTCTTCGGCCTTCGTGTACGACATGGCGAGCATCGACGCGGCGGTTGCCGCGGTGCTCGGGGTCGCCTCGGTCGGGCGATGGGCGTATTCCATGAAGGCCAACGGGCATCCCGCGATCTTGCGGCGCATCTATGCCGCGGGTCTCACCATCGAATGCGTCTCCCAGGGCGAGCTCGAGCATGCGTTCGCCGAAGTTCCCTCGCTCGCGCCCGAGCGCGTGCTGTTCACCCCCAATTTCGCGCCGCGTTCGGAATACGAATACGGTTTCGAGAAGGGGGTACACGTCACCCTGGACAATCTCCATCCGCTCAGGGCATGGCCCGAGGTGTTCCGCGGACGCGAGATCTTCGTGCGCATCGACCCGGGCGTCGGGCGCGGGCATCATCACCACGTGCGCACCGCCGGCGTGCACTCGAAGTTCGGGGTGCTGCCCGGCGAAGCGGATGAGCTCGCCGCGCTGGCCCGGGCCCACGGGGTGCGCATCGTCGGGCTGCACGCCCATACCGGCTCAGGGATCCTCGACGTCGCCAATTGGACCGAGACGGGCACGCTGCTCGCGGAGCTTGCGGAACGGTTTCCCGACGTTTCCGTGGTGGACCTCGGCGGCGGAATCGGCGTGCCGGAACAAGCCGGGCAGGGCGGAATCGATCTCGCGGCCCTGGACGCCGGAGTCTCGGGTCTTCGGCGGCGATTTCCGCGGATCGAATTCTGGATGGAGCCCGGGCGATTTCTGGTGGCGAAAGCGGGGGTGCTGGTCGCCACGGTGACTCAATTGAAGAGCAAGGGCGAGGTGCGCTACGTGGGCATCTCGACGGGAATGAATTCCCTCATCCGCCCGGCGCTGTACGGAGCGCATCACGATATCCGCAATCTGACCAGGCTCGGCGAGCCGCTGACTGATAAGGTGACCGTGGTGGGTCCCATCTGCGAGAGCGCCGATCAGCTCGGGAGCGATCGCTGGTTGCCGCCGACCCGGGAGGGCGACGTGCTGTTGATCGCAAACTGCGGCGCCTATGGGTACGTGATGGGGTCGAATTACAATCGGCGGCCGCCTGCCGGGGAGCTCGTGCTCGAATCATGATGGAAGTCGGCATTATCGGCTGGCGAGGCATGGTGGGATCCGTACTGCTCGAGCGCATGCGCGCCGAGCGGGATTTCGACCTGGTGGACCCGGTTTTCTTCAGCACCTCCCAGGCGGGCGGCACCGCACCCGATATCGGGCGGCCGGTCGCATCGAAGGTGCAGGATGCCAACGACCTCCGCGCGCTCGAGCGGCTGCCGATGCTCATCAGCACCCAGGGCGGAGACTATACCCAGGCCGTCCATCGGCGCCTTCGCGATTCGGGATGGCAGGGCTATTGGATCGATGCCGCATCCACCTTGAGAATGGCCGGCTCCTCGGTGATCGTGCTGGATCCGGTCAATCTCCCGGTGATGCAGCGGGCGCGGGATGCAGGCATCAAAGATTTCATCGGCGGCAACTGCACGGTCTCGCTGATGCTGATGGCGGTGTGCGGCCTCATGCGCCGGGGCTTGGTCGAGTGGATCAGCGCGATGACCTATCAGTCCGCCTCGGGCGCGGGCGCGCAGAACATGCGCGAGCTCATCGAACAGATGGGCGCGCTGCATCGCTCGGCGGCGGAGCTCCTGGCGGATCCCGCCTCGGCGATTCTCGGGATCGACCGGGCCGTCAGCGGCGCGTTCGGCGCCGCCGATTTCCCGAAAGCTCATTTCGGCGCGCCGTTGGCCGCAAGCCTCATCCCGTGGATCGACAAGGATCTCGGCGACGGACGCAGCCGCGAGGAATGGAAGGCGGGCGCCGAATCGAACAAGATCATGGGCACCGAGTCGGCCCCCGTGCCGGTGGAGGGCATCTGCGTGCGGGTGAGCGCCATGCGCTGCCATTCCCAGGCGCTCACCATCAAGCTCACGCGCGATATCCCGCTCGAGGAAATCGAAGCCATTGTCCAGGGCGGCAACGAGTGGGTCAAAGTGATTCCCAATCGGCGCGAGCCCTCGATCCGGGAGCTCGCGCCGGCCGCGGTCTCGGGCACGCTCGCGATTCCGATCGGCCGGCTGCGCAAGATGGCGATGGGCGGCGACTATCTTTCCGCTTTTACCGTGGGCGATCAGCTCTTGTGGGGGGCGGCGGAACCGCTGCGCCGAACGATGCGCTTCCTGCTTCGCTCTGCGTAAGCAGGTGAATCGGCACCGGGCGCACGCGCCAGATATCCGAGCAATACTCGCGTATCGTCCGATCCGATGAGAATCTGCCGCTGCGCGCGGTATTGAGGATCGCCATCCGCGTCCAGAGCTCGCCGTCGCGGTAGACCTCCGATACCTGCTCCTGGCAGCGGACGTAGGATGCGAAGTCGGCGAACAGCATGTACGGGTCGTAATACATCAAATTGTCCATCAGCGGCCGGAACAGCTCCGTGTCGCCGTGCGAGAAGTAGCCGCCGCGGATGAGGTCGACGATCTCCCTGAGGTGCGCATTGCCCAGATAGCAATCCATGGGCCGATAGCCCTCGGTCTTGAGGGCATGCACCTCCTGGGCGGTCAATCCGAACAGGAAAAAATTATCCGCCCCGACCTCCTCGCGCAGCTCGATATTCGCGCCGTCCAGGGTGCCGATGGTGAGCGCGCCGTTCATGCAGAATTTCATGTTGCCGGTGCCGGAGGCTTCCTTGCCGGCGGTCGAAATCTGCTCCGACAGATCCGCGGCGGGATACACGCGCTGCCCGTTGGTGACGTTGAAATTCGGCAGAAACACCACCCGCATGCGGTCGCGTACATCCGGGTCGCGGTTGATCACGCCGCCGACCGCGGTGATCAGCTTGATCATGAGCTTGGCCAGGTGGTACCCGGGGGCGGCCTTGCCCCCGAAAATGAAGGTGCGCGGCTCGACGGGACGCGACGGGTTCGACTTGATGCCGAGATACATCGACACGATGTGCAGCACCTTCAAGTGCTGACGCTTGTATTCGTGGATGCGCTTCACCAGCACGTCGAACATCGAGCCGGGGTCGATGAGAATCCCGGTGCGCTCCGCGGCCAGGGCGGCGAAGTTGCGCTTGTTCTCCTGCTTGATCTCGCGCCAGCGTGCGCGGAAGGCCGGATCTTCGGCGAACGGCTCGAGGCCCTGCAGTTCGGCCAGGTCCTTGATCCAGCCGTCGCCGATGTGCTCGGTGATGAGGTTCGACAGATGGGGGTTGGAGAGCGCCATCCAGCGCCGCGGCGTCACGCCGTTGGTCTTGTTGCTGAACTTCCAGGGCCAGAGCTCGTTGAAATCCCTGAGCACATCGCGCTTGAGGAGCTCCGTGTGCAGCTCCGCCACGCCGTTGATCGCATGGCTCCCGGCGCAGGCGAGATTGGCCATGCGCACGTAGCGTTCGCCGTTCTCGTCGATGATCGACATGCGCCGGATCCGCTCGTCGTCTCCGAGGAAACGCATGCGCGCCTGCTGGAGAAAGTGGGCGTTGATGTCGTAGATGATCTCGAGGTGGCGCGGCAGCACGCGGCCGAAGACTTCCAGCGACCAGCGCTCCAGCGCCTCGGGCAGGAGCGTGTGGTTGGTGTAGGCGAAGGTCCGGCAGGTGATGCTCCAAGCCTCCTGCCAGGCGAGCGCGTGCTCATCGATGAACAGCCGCATGAGCTCGGCGATCGCAATGGCCGGATGCGTGTCGTTCAGCTGCACGGCGAACTTCTCGTGGAACTCGGTCACGGGCAGCTTCTGGGTGCGCAGAATCCGGAACATGTCCTGAATCGAGCAGGAGACGAAGAAATACTGCTGCTCAAGCCGCAGCTCCTTGCCGCGCAGCTGCTCGTCGTTCGGATAGAGCACCTTGCTCAGGTTCTCGGAGGTGACCTTCTGGTTCACCGCTCCGTAGTAGTCGCCGCTGTTGAATATCGCGAAATCGAACGACTCGGGCGCCTCGGCGCGCCACAGCCTCAGGGTGTTCGCGGTGTTCGTGCGATATCCCAGGATGAGCGTGTCGTAGGGAACGCCGTGGACGATCTTGTGCGGCACCCAGCGTACGCGCGGGCGCTCGTGCTCGTCGACGTACTTCTCGGTGTAACCCCCGAACTTGACGCTCACCGCCCACTCCGGGCGTATCAGTTCCCAGGGATTGCCCGAGCGCAGCCACTTGTCGGTCTTCTCCATCTGCCAGCCGTCGACGATCTCCTGATGGAAGATTCCGAACTCGTAACGAATGCCGTAGCCGACCGCCGGAATCTCGAGCGTCGCGAGAGAATCGATGAAGCAGGCGGCCAGGCGGCCGAGTCCGCCGCTGCCGAGTCCGGGCTCCTCCTCCTGTTGCAGAAGCTCGTCGAAATCGAGCCCGAGCTCCTTCATGCATTCCCGCACCGGCTCGAGGATGCCGAGGTTCAAGAGATTGTTGCCGAGGTGGGGTCCCATCAGGAACTCCGCGGAAAGATATGCGACGGTGCGCGACCCGTGCCTGGTGTACTCGGCGGCGGTGCTGATCCATCGATGCAGCATGCGATCTCTCACCGCATAGGCGAGCGCCATGTAGTAATCGTTCTCGGTGGCCAGGGCCGGAAATTTGCCCTGCATGTAGAACAGATCATCCAGGAACGAGCTCTTGATGGCCTCCTTGTCGAGGTCCGTGCGTCGGTCGCCGGGCTCCTTCATGGCGCCCAGAATATCTCGACGGGCACGCGGCTCTCGCGCAACACCGCCCTCACGGGCATCTCCTCGACGGGGCCGTCGCCGCCCGCCGCCTCGTAGACGGAGAGCTTCGTCTGGCCCTCGATGAGGATCAGCATGCGCCTCGAATCGAGGAGGGCGCTCAAGTTCAAGCTGAGGCGCGCCTGGGGCGCGGAGGGCGCCCACATGCCGACGCAACCGGCGGCAGCCGCGGGATTCAGGGCCATGGGGAGATTCGGCGATCGCGGAAACAAGGACGCGATATGCCCGTCGTCTCCCATCCCGAGCATGGTCACGTCGAACGGCCGCGGAATGCGGGCGAAAGTCTCCCACGCCGAGACGGCGCCGAGGTCCGGAGAGGGTGCGGCGTTCTTGAGACCGGCGAAACGGGCCTCCGCCGCCCGGTCCTTGAGCAGCGTTTCGCGTACCATCCTTTCGTTGCTCGAGGGGTCGCTCGGCTCCACCCAGCGCTCGTCGGCGAGCGCGACGCACACCCTGCGCCACTCGATCGGCTGGGCGCGGAGCTGTTCGAAGAATTTGACCGGCGTCTTGCCGCCGGAAACGATCAGGCTCGCGCCGCCGCGCGCGGCGATCGCCCGCGCGAGCGTCTGGGCGACGTCGGAAGCGAGAGCCGGCGCGAGCTCAGCCATGCCGGCGAAGCGTTTGAGGCGAGTATCGGCGTTCGTCATGCAAGGTAGCGTAGCACCAGCGCACGCGTCCAAGAAAGTCTCCAGGGTATGATATAAGGTCGCTGCCGTGAAGGATCTGACGGAACACCCGGTTGGCAGGCACATCCTGCAGATGGCGGCGCCGATCGCCGCGGGGATGCTGTTTCAAACCCTGTATTTCCTGATCGATCTTTACTTCGTCGCACATCTGGGAGACGCCGCGCTGGCGGGGGTCGGCGCCGGGGGCAACATGATGTTCGTCGTGCTGGCGCTGACCCAGGTCCTGGGGGTCGGCACGGTCGCCCTGATTTCGCACGCGGCGGGTCGCAAGGACCGGGACGACGCCAACCTCGTCTTCAATCAAAGCCTGTCGCTGTCGGCTTTTTGCGCCGTCGCGACGCTCCTGGTCGGCTATGCGGCGGCGGGGCCCTACATGCACGCATTGGGTGCGGACCAGGC
The DNA here is from genome assembly GCA_036501585.1 of Steroidobacteraceae bacterium. Classification (GTDB taxonomy): domain Bacteria; phylum Pseudomonadota; class Gammaproteobacteria; order Steroidobacterales; family Steroidobacteraceae; genus Bog-1198. Next base: position 2,905 of record DASYAC010000184.1, on the reverse strand, counting down.
GACGATGCGCGCCGGCATCGAGTACGTGCGCTGGTTTCTGCCGAACCTCGCCCTGCAGTTCGCCCTGGTGTCGATGGGGTCGGCGCTGCGCGGCACCGGGATCGTTCAACCCACCATGATCGTCCAAGTCATCACGGTGATTCTGAACGCCGTTCTCGCGCCGGTGCTCATCGCGGGCTGGGGCACCCACCATCCGCTCGGCGTCGCGGGAGCCGGGCTCGCCAGCTCGCTGTCGGTGGCGGTGGGCTTGGTGATGCTTGCCATTTATTTCCACCGGCTGGAGCATTACGTTCGATTCGACTCCTCGAGTTGGCGGCCGGCGTTTGCCGTGTGGAGACGGCTGCTTCGCATCGGGCTTCCCGCCGGCGGGGAATTCCTGCTCATGTTTCTCTACATGGCGCTTGTCTACTGGATCATCCGCCGGTTCGGCGCGGACGCGCAGGCAGGGTTCGGCATCGGCATGCGCATCAATCAGAGCTTGTTTCTGCCGGCCATGGCCGTGGCATTCGCCGCGGCACCGATCGTCGGCCAGAATTTCGCCGCCGGCAAATTCGCGCGCGTGCGAGAGACGTTCGTGCATTCCGCGCTGTTCGCCGCCGTCATCATGGCGGGGCTGACGCTGCTCTGCCAGTGGGGAGCGCAACCGGTGGTGCGTGCCTTCACCGTTCAGCCGGGCGCGGTCGCCGTCGCGACCCAATTCCTCAAAGTGGTGTCGTGGAATTTCGTGGCGTCCGGGCTGATCTTCACCTGCTCGGCCGTGTTTCAGGGGCTCGGCAACACCGTCCCTGCGGTGGTGAGCTCCGCGACGCGCATGCTGTGCTTCGCCCTTCCGGCTCTCTGGCTCGCGGCGCAGCCCGGATTTCAGCTGGTCCAAGTTTGGTACGTGTCGGTGGCCAGCATGACGCTGCAGCTCTGCGTCAGCCTGCTGCTGATGCGCGGTCAGTTTCGCCGGCGTCTCGTGGAACGAGCCGCGCCGGCCGTAGCGGGGCAGGGGCTTCCCGCGGAGTAACGGCATTGCAGTTCAAAACCTTCATCGAGCTCGCCGGCTGGCTGGGCGCGCTGCTCATTCTGGGAGCGTATGGTCTCATGACCGCTGGAAGGCTCCAGGCGCGTTCGGCGCTCTATCAATGGATGAACATCGTCGGCGCGGTCGGCTTCATCATCAACAGCGGCTGGAAGGGCGCGTGGCCGTCGGCCTGGCTCAACATCGTCTGGCTGGCGATCGGAATCTACGGCATCACGCGCAGCCGAAGAACCGCCTGACGGCGCAACCGGTGATCGGCACGGAGGTCTCTCCGTTTACCGCGTGATGATGACAAGCGTACCTAGGGCGGTCCGGTCGAATAGTTCTTGCATCGCTGAGTTTTGCAACGCAATACAGCCCCGGGTGCCCGAGGATACGAGTGCGCCGGCAGGCGCGGCGGCACGGGGATCCTCGCCGTGGATGTAGATCTGCCCGCCCAGCCGGGTGTTCTGGGGCGGCATGGCTCGGCGGGCTGTTGCGTCGAGAATGGCGGTGTGTTCGGCCGGGGTGATCAAATCGGCCTCGAGACCTCGCTCGGCGTCCTCGGCATTAGGATAGCTGATGCACAGGGACAGAAAAAACTTGCTGCGCGGGTTCTTGGCGCAAATGTAGAATTCCCCTAGCGGAGTCGCTTCGTCGCCCTCCACCGCCTTATCGGCGGCCCAGTTCCGTCCCAGCGTGACGGGATGGCTCCCCTCCTCACGGCCGTCGACCAACACGACGAGGCGGCGCGCCTCCTTCCGAACGATTATCTGCATGATCGAGACGATGCCGGAAGTACGCCACGGCAACACGAGAAGCGAACGCACGGGCGAAAAATCCCGATCATGAGTGATCAGCGCGTCGGCGCAGACGGCGATTGCACCGGCCGCGTGCTTTTGCTCATGGAACGATACTGTACAGACCGTAAAGTCCGGTATCAATCGTCGAGGTCGCCTTCGATGCGCTCGCCGCGACATTGCTCGCCCGCGGCCGGGCGATAAATCGACATTCAGGAACGACATTTTGCTCCAAAGTGCGGCTTCCTATGCAGTTGTCGGTCGCATTCCGTGGTCGACTGCGGTTTTGATATGGGTGAGAATCCCGACCACCGCGTATAACGCCGCGCGGATCGCTACCGCGCGAGATGCCGTGTCTCGAGCTCGGCGACGACCTTTGCGAACGACAGGTGCTTCGACTGGAGCAGCACGAGGACATGGTAGAGAAGATCGGCCGCCTCGCCGACGATCTCGGCGTCGCCCTGCGCGACGGCGGCGAGCGCCAACTCCACGCCTTCTTCGCCCACCTTCTGCGCGATGCGCCGGGGGCCTTCCGCCAGGAGCTTCGCCGTGTAGCTGTCCGGCGGAGGATCGGCGATGCGTTCTGCGATCACGTCCTGCAGGGTGTTCAGGAACGCCAGGGACTCGGCGGCCGCGCGCGGCGGGGTCTCACCGAAGCAGGTGCGGGTGCCGAGGTGGCACGCGGGCCCCGCGGGCCGCGCCAGGATCAACAGCGTATCGCGGTCGCAATCGGCGGCGATGGAGCACACCTCGAGGTGGTTCCCGGAGGTCTCGCCCTTCGTCCAGAGTCTGCCCTTGCTGCGGCTCCAGAAGGTCACGCGGCCGCTCGCCTGGGTTGCCGCCAGCGCCTCTCGATTCATGTACCCGAGCATGAGCACGGCACCGCCGGCGGCATCCTGCACGATTGCCGGCAACATTCCGCCGGCCTTGTCCCAATCCAGCTTGCCGAGATCGTTCATGTTCTCACCTCGATGCCGTCCTCGCGGAGCCGCTGCTTCAAATCGGGAATCGCGACCTCGCCCGAGTGAAACACGCTGGCGGCGAGGGCGGCATCGACGGCCGCCCGGCGGAACACATCTGAGAAGTGCAGCACCGATCCGGC
>DASYAC010000183.1:0-6412 GCA_036501585.1 Steroidobacteraceae bacterium | reverse complement strand
CCGCCGCGCGAGAATCATCTCTCTCCGGCAACGCGCTCGCTGGTGACGCAGGCGCACGGATTATTGGCGCGCGGCGACATCGACGGCGCCTACGCGACCCTCGACCGGGCGCTGCGCATCGAGCCGAGCAATCCGCTGCTCTGGATCGAGCTCGGACGCGTGCGGCTGGTGGAAAGCGACGCTCATCAAGCGGAGAACTGTGCGCGCAAGGCGCTGGCGCTCGCGAGCGGCGATCGCACGGCGCAAGCCCAGGCGGGGCGGCTGCTCGCCGATGCGCTCCGAGCGCAGGGGCGCAATCCCGAAGCGCAGGAGGTGGAAAGCCGGCCGTACATGCATTAGTCAGAGATCGACGATCTCCACAGCCGCGGCGCTCAGCGTGCCGCCGAAGAATCTGCCGCCGACGCGCGCGAAGCGCTCCGCGTCGTCGGTCGCGAGCCAGGTGATTCGTCCGGGATTGCACGGCGCGCCCTGACGGTGCGGCTCCCGCGCCATCCGCCGCGCCAGGGCTTGCGCGGTCGTCGCCGCCGAGTCCACGATGCGGACCCCGGGAGGGATCACCGCTCGGATTGCGGCGGTGAGAACGGGAAAATGAGTGCATCCGAGCACCAGCGTGTCGGGCGCGTCCGCCGCCGAGAACAAGGGATCGAGATAGCGGTGAGCGACGCCTTCGGCCACGGGCCCGCTGGTCCAACCCTCCTCCGCCAGCGCCACGAACAGGGAGCAGGCGCGCGTCAGCACGCGGGCGGCGGGATTTCGGCGGCGAATCTCGGTCTGGTAGGCGCCGCCGTTGATCGTACCCTCGGTCGCGATCACCGCGATGTGCTGCGAGCCCGACGCCGCGATCGCAGCCTCCGCCCCCGGCTCGATGACGCCGACGACAGGGAGCTCCGGGTAACGTGCGCTCAGCGCGCCCAAGGCCGATGCGGACGCCGTGTTGCAGGCGACGACCAGGGCTCCGATTTCGCGGCGGAGCAGCGCTTGCGCGCATTGCAGGGAATAGCGTGAGACGGTATCGGGACTCTTGGTGCCGTAGGGAAGCCGGGCCGTATCGCCCAGATAGATGAAATCCTGCGCGGGCAGTGCCTGGGAAAGCGCGCGCAACACCGTCAGGCCGCCGACGCCCGAGTCGAACACGCCGATCGGTGCATCGCGCCGGATCGGTTCGTGCGGAAAGTCCCGATCACTCATGGCGCTGATGGAGGCAATGTTCCGCTGGTTCCACGCTGAAGATGAGCTCGGTGTCCCTACAGCTCCGGCCGCATGTGCGGGAACAGGAGCACGTCGCGGATCGAGGGTGCGTTGGCGAACAGCATCACGACGCGGTCGACGCCGAGCCCCAGACCGGCCGCTGGCGGCATGCCGTATTCGAGCGCGCGCACGTAGTCGGTGTCGTAGTACATCGCCTCCTCGTCGCCGCCCGCCTTGCGCTCGACCTGATCCTTGAAGCGCTGCGCCTGGTCCTCCGGATCGTTCAATTCAGAAAAGCCGTTGGCGAGCTCCCGGCCGCCGATGAATAACTCCCAGCGATCGGTGATGAACGGATCCCGGTCGTTGCGTCTGGACAGCGGGGAGACCTCGGCCGGATAGGCGTAGGCGAACGTGGGCTGTACCAGCGTATGCTCGCCGGTTTTCTCGAACAGTTCGATCTGCAGCTTCCCGGCGCCGTCGCCGCTCTTGTAGGCGATCTTCTTCGCGTCGCAGACGCGCCGGAGGTAGCCGATCTCCCTGAGCGACTCCGGGTCGAGATCCGGATTGTTTGCCCTCAAGATCTCCTCGATCGTGAGGCGCGCGAACGGTTTGGACAGATCGATCGGGGTTCCCTGGTAGTCGATGACCCGGGAGCCCAGGAGCGAGTCCGCCAGACCCTGGAACAGGGTCTCGATCATCTGCATGAGGTCGGTGTAGTCGGCGTATGCCTGATACAGCTCCAGCATCGTGAACTCGGGATTGTGCTGGGTGGAAACGCCCTCGTTGCGAAAGTTCCGGTTGATCTCGTACACCCGCTCGAACCCGCCGACCGTGAGGCGCTTCAAATAGAGCTCCGGTGCGATCCGAAGGAACATGTCCGCGTCGAGCGCATTGTGATGCGTCTTGAAAGGTCTCGCCGCGGCGCCGCCCGGAATGGGATGCAGCATCGGGGTTTCGACCTCGAGAAAACCCCGGTTGTCGAGAAACGCGCGCAGATACCGGACGATCGCCGAGCGCATCTCGAACACCCGCCGGCTGCCCTCATTCATGATGAGATCGACGTAGCGGCGCCGGTAGCGAAGCTCGGTATCGGCGATACCATGCCACTTGTCCGGCAGCGGGCGCAGGGACTTGGTGAGCAGGATGATGCGCTCGGCGCGCACCGAGAGCTCGCCGGTCCTGGTACGGAAGAGCACCCCCTCCGCGCCGACGATGTCGCCGATGTCCCAGGTCTTGAACTCTTCATACGCGGCGCCCAGGGTGTCTCGCTGCAGGAAGATCTGGATCTCCCCGCTCGAATCGGCGATCTTCGCGAAGCTGGCCTTTCCCATGACGCGTTTGGCGCGCATTCTGCCCGCGACGTTCACGCGGATCGCCGCCCCGTCCAGCGTCTCCGCGGACCTGCCTCCGTAGGCGGTCGACAGATCGCCCGCCAGGGCGTCGCGGCGAAAGTCGTTCGGAAAGGCGGGGCCGCGTTCGCGCAATTTCGCGAGCTTCGCGCGCCGCTCCGCGATCAGATGGTTGTCGTCGTCTTCGCTCATCAAAGTCCCTGTTTCAAGCTGGCCTGCATGAATTCGTCCAGATCACCGTCGAGCACCGCGGTGGTGTTGCCGATCTCCACGCCGGTGCGCAAATCCTTGATGCGCGATTGATCCAGGACGTAGCTTCTGATCTGGTTTCCCCAGCTCACGTCGGATTTCGAATCCTCGAGCACCTTCGCGGCCGCGTTGCGCTTGTTGAACTCGAGCTCGTACAGCTTGGCCTTGAGCATCTTCATGGCCGTGGAGCGATTCTTGTGCTGGCTGCGCTCGCTCTGGCAGGCGACCACGATGCCGCTCGGAACGTGCGTGATGCGCACGGCCGATTCGGTCTTGTTCACGTGCTGGCCGCCCGCGCCGCTCGAGCGGTACACATCGGTGCGCAGGTCCGCGGGGTTGATCTCGATGTCGATGTCATCGTCGACCTCGGGCGATACGAACACCGAAGCGAACGAGGTATGCCTGCGGTTTCCCGAATCGAACGGGGACTTGCGCACCAATCGGTGCACGCCGGTCTCCGTCCTGAGCCATCCATAGGCATGGTCGCCGGCCATGCTGATGGTCGCACCTTTGATGCCCGCGACCTCGCCGGGACTCTGGTCGATGATCTCGGTGGCGACGCCGTGCCGATCCGCCCACTTCAGATACATGCGCAGCAGCATGGCCGCCCAGTCCTGAGCCTCGGTGCCGCCGGCGCCGGCCTGGATATCGAGAAACGCGTTGTGCGAATCCATCTTGCCCGGAAACATGCGCTGGAACTCGAGCCGCTCGACCTCGGAGGCAAGACGCGCCGCATCGGCTTCGATTTCCCCGGCCGTCTTGAGATCGCCCTCTTCCGCGGCGACTTCCAAGAGCTCGCCCGAGTCGCGCAAGCCGCGCGACAGCTGATCCAGACCGTCGACCACTTGTTCCAGTTTGGCGCGTTCCCGGCCGAGCTCCTGAGCCCGATCCGCGTTGTCCCAGATGCCGGGCTGCTCGAGCTCGCGGGTTACTTCCTGCAGGCGCTCGTGCTTGTTGTCGTAATCAAAGATACCTCCTCAAAGAGTCGGTGCGCTCCTCGAGATCTTTGATGAATCGTTTGATTTGATTGATTTCCATGATGCAACTCTATCATAGGTCTTCAGCAGATCTTGAAATGCTGGCAATTGAGCTGGAGCTGTTCCGCACCGTTGTATTCGTTCACCTCCAGGCGATAGGCGAGGTCGACCGTGACGCCCGCCTCGAGCGCCGGGTCCTCCGACGCACCGCCCACGTAGCCGAAGGCAATGGCGTCGAGCGACGCGCCGCTCCCTACAGCGCTCCCCGCAGAGTTCCCCGCAGCGCTCCCCGCGCCGAAACCCGGGGCGGCGAGCGCCGCGCCGCGGAGCCGCAACTTCAGGTGCCGGCCGCCGACGACGCGCAGATCGGCGATCTTGAACCGGCCGTCGAACAGGGGCTCGGCAAATCCCTGACCCCAGGGTCCGGCGCCGCGGAGCACGTGCGCCGTCTCGAGCGACAGTTCGGTGTTCGACAACTCCCCGTCGCTCAAGATCACGCCGGCGAGCGTGTCCGCGTCGGCGCGGGCCGCGATCTCCTCGGCAAAGGCCCGGCGAAATCCATCGAGGCTCGATGCGGGCAGAGTCATGCCCGCGGCCATCGCGTGGCCGCCGAACTTTTCGATCAACCCGGGATGCCGGGCGGCGATGGCGTCGAGCACGTCCCGGATGTGGATGCCCGCCACGGAGCGCGCCGAGCCGCGCAGCGACCCGTCCTCCGCGCGCGCAAAGGCGACCACGGGCCGGTGGAACCGGTCCTTGACCCTGCCGGCCACCAGCCCGACGACTCCCTGGTGCCAGCTGTCGTCGAACAGGCAGAGGCCCAGCGTTTCGTCCCCGGACTCGGCGAAGCGCACCGAGGCGGCGAGCTCGGTCGCCTCCGCCTGCATGCGCTGTTCGATTTCACGCCGCTCCTCGTTGAGCCGGGTGAGCTCCGCGGCCAGGGCCCTCGCCCGGACCTCATCATCCGTCAGCAGACAGGCGATTCCCACGCTCATGTCGGACAGACGCCCCGCGGCGTTCAGCCGCGGAGCAACGACGAAGCCCAAGTCGGCCGCCGTGAGCCGGTCCAGGCGGCGCCCGGCGAGCTCGAGCAATGCGCGGATGCCGGGAACACACCGGCCCGCGCGAATGCGCCGGAGCCCCTGTGCGACCAGCACCCGGTTGTTGCGATCGAGCGGCACGAGGTCCGCCACGGTACCGAGCGCCACGAGATCCAGAAGGTCAGCCGGCCGAAAGGCCGGCTGACGCACCGCCCTCGCGAGCGCCGCCACGACATAGAACGCCACGCCGACGCCTGACAGTGCCGGGCTCGCGAAGCGCGATCCCGCGAGATTCGGATTGACGATCGCGTCGGCGGAAGGAAGCGCCGCTCCCGGCAAGTGGTGATCGGTGATCAGCACGGGTATGCCGAGGACGTGGGCGGCCTCGACGCCTTCGATGCTCGACACCCCGTTGTCGACGGTGACGATCAGCGACGGACGGCGCTGCGCCGCGAGCGCGACGATGCCCGGGGTCAGGCCGTAGCCGAACTGAAAACGATTCGGCACCAGGAAATCGACGTGCGCAAATCCGAGCGAGCGCATCGCGCGGACGAGCAGCGCGCTGCCCGTGGCCCCGTCCGCATCGAAGTCTCCGACCACGAGCACCCGGCCCGATTCCCGGTGCGCCGCCAAGATCTCGGCTGCTCGCTCGACTCCCTCGAGCGTGCTCACCGGCAGGAGCCGCTCGAGCGACAGGTCCAGATCCTCCGCGCGGCAGATCCCGCGCCCGCCGTACACTCGCTTGAGGACCGGATGCAGATCGCCCATGGGCTCGAGCCCGCTCGGCTGCGCACGCCGTCGGATTTCAGTCGCCAAGGCGGGTGTCCTCGCGAGGTGCCGCCTCAATGCCGAAGGACTCCCACCAAGGGCGGCTTCTGCGCCAGAACTGCAGGAGCCCGCGCGCCGACAAGCGGACCGATGTCGTGGCGGCGGAAATCTCGATTCGCTCCAGACGCCCGGCCTTCAGATCCTCGACCGCAGGACTCAGCCAGCGCTGCTCGGTCTCTCGCCACGCCGCCGTCCCGGGCCAGGAGGCCAGCACCACGACACCCGATCTCGCGGGGGCGGCCGATCTCGCGGGGGCGGCCGACCTCGCGGAGCCGGATGCGGCCGGGCTCGAATCGGTGGGGTATTGCAAGCGTCGAGGGAATGCCGAGAACAGTGCATCATCGCCCGCGGTCCAGCCCACCACGTCGGGGAGCGCTGCATCGCCAGCGCCGCCGCCCCAGAGCCACAGGGCACTGATGACCGGCACCCCGCGCGCACCACGCGCCGCATTCACCGGGTGATCGAACAGCCACATCTCGATCTCGCTCGCCAGCCGCCGCAATTCGGCGGACCCTTCGCCGCGCGGTTGATGCGCCCAAAGATCCGTGTCCAGCGCCTCCTCCGGCGGTGTCGTGTCCGCCTGGAGGGGCGCGTCGAACAGGCAGAGCAACCCGCTCCCGGGTCCCCGGGCCAGGCGGGCGCCTCCGTCACCGAAGGAGCGGTTGAAGTCCTCGGCCAGGCGGTCGGCCTCCGAGACATCGATGTCCAGAATGCCGTCGGCGGGCAAATGGACGGTGCTCATGTCCGCTACCAGGTGCACGGGCGTCGCCACCGCCACCCA
>DASYAC010000182.1:0-11787 GCA_036501585.1 Steroidobacteraceae bacterium | reverse complement strand
CCCAGAATGACCGTGGGTACGCCCATTTGCTGGAAAAGGCCCGCCTCGGTTCCGTAGGACACCTTGCCGGTCCGGTCGGAACGCGCAAGGTGCAGGGCCCATTGCACGATGGCGTCGCTCTCGGAGGACGCGAGGCCGATGGTCTGGCTGACCCACTCCAGATCGATGCCCGATTGCGGATCGACGGCGCGCATCTCGCGCGACAGCGTCTCGGCTTGCGCGTGGATTTCCTGGTAGAGCGCATCCGCCGAAGCGTTCGGGAGCGTGCGCATGTCGAACTGAAATTCGCATTCCCTGGGGATGACGTTCGAGGCGATGCCGCCGCGGATCAATCCGGTCGACAGCGTCGTATAGGGAACCGTGAAGCCGCAGTCGCGCTTCTCGAACTCGGCCAGGCGATCCGCTATCTGCCGGATGTAGACCACCAGGCGTGCGGCGTATTCAATGGCGTTGACGCCGTGGGTCACGTAGCTCGAATGCGCCTCGCGGCCCCGTACCGTGCAACGAAACCGGTTCATGCCCTTGTGGGCGATGATGGGCTGCATCGAGGTGGGCTCGCCCACGACGCAGCCTGCCGGGCGAATCCCGTTCTCCTCGAGGTCCCGGATCAGCCCGCGTACGCCGATGCAGCCCACTTCCTCGTCGTAGCTCAGCGCATAATGGAGCGGCGCATCCAGCCGCCCGGCATTGAGCGCCTCGAGGAATTTCGGCGCCTGGGTGAGCGCGACGCCGATGAAGCCCTTCATGTCCGCGGAGCCGCGTGCATAGAGCTTGCCGTCTCGCTCCACCGCCTTGAAGGGATCGGTGTCCCAATTCTGGCCATCGACCGGCACCACGTCGGTGTGGCCCGAGAGGATCAGTCCCGGCCGCTCCGAGTCCCCGAGCGTCGCGAAGAGATTCGCCTTCTTTCCGGACGCATCGTGCGTGAGCCGCGTGCGGGCGCCGAGCTTCGCGAGATAATCCCGAGTCCACTCGATCAGCCCGAGGTTGGAGTCCCGCGAGACGGTGTTGAATGCGATCAGGCGCTCGACCATGGCGCGGGCATCGGCGCTCGGAGTCGAGATTTCGAGAGCGGCGTCCATGGGCGGGGCCTTGTGGGTGAAAGGCCGTATTTTACCTCAATCGACCCGCTCGTTACGGCTCACACCCCGGCAACGATGCGCACGTCCCGCACCGCACCCCCCTCGAGCTGCTTCAGCGCCGCCTGGTAGGCCGGGCTGTCATGCATGGCAATGGCCTGTTCCACCGAATCGAACTCGATCACGACGATCCGTTCCAGCTGGCCGGATTCGTAGGCCTTGACGGCCACCCCGCGTGCCAGGAACCGGCCGCCGGCCGCCTCGATCGCCGGTACCGCGAGCTTGCCGTAAGCCGCGAGCTTCGCGGGATCGGTGAGTTGACGGTAGCAGGAAATGAAATAACCCTTGGCCATACCTGACTCCTTCTGTGAAATTCAATGAGCCCGCGGCTGCCACTCCGGCACTCCCGAACGCCAGAACGCAAAGGCGATCCAATCCGCGGTGAGCGCGTCGGTCTGCGTCTTGGTCGAGCCGATGCCGTGTCCCGCCTCCTGATCGATCCGCAGCAGCACGGGATTCGGCGAGCCGGACGCCTGCAGGGCCGCCGCGAGCTTGGCGGGTTCCCACGGCGACACCCGCGGATCGTTGAGCCCCGTGGTCACCATGACCGCCGGATATCGCGTGCCCTTCTTGATGTGGGCGATGGTATCCATGGCGTAGAGATTCTCGAAACCGGCCCGCGTGCTGATGCTGCCGAACTCCGGAACGTTGGGAGGACCGTTGGCGGTGAACTCCGCCCGCAGGGTATTGGCGGCGGGTACCAGGTCGATCGCACCGGCGAAGAGGTCGGGCCGGTCGGTGATTGCCCGCCCCACGGTGATGCCTCCAGCGGAGCCGCCGAGAATGAAGAGTTTGTCCTTGGCCGTCGTACCACGGCCGATCAGAAACTCTCCGCAGGCGATCAGGTCCTCCCAGGTGTGGTGTTTGTCGGCATCCTTGCCGCCCAATCGCCAGGCTTCACCCAGCTCGCCGCCGCCGCGCACATGGCAGACGCCGTACGTGATGCCCTCCCGCATCGCGGATGCACGGCGCACGCTGAAGTCCGCCAGCACCGAAATTCCATACGACCCGTAGGCCTCGATGATGGTGATCTGCGGACGCTTGGCGTCATTGAACCGGGCGCTCTTCGGCTGAACCAGCGAGAGCGGGACGTTCACGCCGTCCTTCGCGGGAGCTTCGAGATCGCTCACGGTAAGCTTCGATGAGTCGAAATCGCCGTGCGGGCCGATCTCGAGATCGAGAAACTTCTTCGAGGCCGGATGGTAGGCATAGAGCGTCGGCGGGACCGCCCAGCTCGACAGCGTGATGGTGACGCCCGGGGCGCGCGGGTCCGAGAACGCTTCGTCGACGTGACCCTTGACGGGCAGCGGAACCTCTTCGATCTCCCTCGTCCCCTTGGGAATCCGCAGGAGCTCCGAATACGCGCCGCGCCGGGCAAGCACGTAGAGCGCATCGGCTGCCGCATGAATTCCCTCGATCACGCGGTCGGGCTTCGCGGGCACCAGCACCGCGGCGCTGGAGAGCGGCTGTCCGGCACGAACCGACAGGACCTTGAAGGTCGGCGCATCCTTGTGCGAAAGAAGAAAGATCTCCGGCCCCCGCATATCCAATCCGGTGACGCCGTCCTCGCGGGTCAGGAACCGCGTCCAGGGGGTCTTCGGATCTCCGAGACTCGCGACCGGCGTGAGCCACATCGAGAGCTCGTTCTGGACCCCGTTGATCGACAACGCAGCGGCCAACGGTGCGCCGACGGTCAGCTGAATGGCCGGAAACTCCGCCGGCTTGAATTCCGGGCCGTGCCCGACCGAGGCTCCCAGGAGCGAAACCGGTTCGCCCGCGAGATCCCACGCATCCGCCGTCGAGTTCTTGTACTTCTCGGTCGGGGGATCGCCGGGGGCGAGCTTCTTGAGACGGACGAAGTAGAGGGTCTTGGAGTCATCGCTCCAGGAGGTCGCGCCGAATTGCGCGCGATCGATCGGGCCCGCGATTTTCGCGCCGCTCGCCGCGAGGTACACCGTCAGCGACGCATCCTCCGAGCCTCCCTCGGAGATGCCCACCGCCACCTTGGAGCCGTCGGGCGAGACCAGAAAGTAATTGATGGCATAGGGTTTGCCGCCGTGCGCCGCGCGCAGCGCCGCCACGTCCACGAGCTTGCGCTTGCCTGCGTGATCCGACACCAGGAGGTCGAAGTTGTCCGATCCCGGCGCGCGCTCCTCGTAAAAGGCGCGGCCGCCGAACTCCACGTAGCCCTGTACCAGCCCGAAGCTTCCGGAAAAGGCCGCGACCTTGCGCTCGAGCGCACCGAGCGGCGCCATCGAATCGAGCACCGATCGCGTGTAGGCTCCCTGCGCCTTCATCCAGGCAATGGTCGAGGGATCGAGCTTCTCCATGTATCGATAGTCGTCGGTCACCTTGCGGCCCCAGAGCGTCTCGGTGACCGGTCTGACCGGCGCCGCCGGCGGCCTCGGGATCGACGCGGGCGGCGGCAGCGGCGCGGCGGCCGCGGCGCCGGTCAATGCGCCCAGCAACAAAATCGCGGTCTTGAGCGGATGGAGAGCATGGGGCATGGGGTTCCTCATCGTCAGGTCGAGTTCGATACACCGACCGGGTCGGGCGGCAGTTCCCTGAGCATCCGCTTGAGCGCGACATGCCGATAGCTTTGACGGGCCAGCGCCTCGATCTCGTCCCGATCGCCGGCGCGAGAGACATCGAGCGCGATCCAGCCATTGTGCCCGATGTACGGCGGAATCCGGAAGCGCTCATCCGCCGTCAACAGATTCTGGCGGTCCGCGCCGACCCAGAAGCAGAGCGTCAGGCGCTCCCCGTCGTGCCTCACCATCGCAAAGCTCCGGGTGCCGGCCTGCCAGACGGGGTGTCCGAAATGCAGCGCCTCGCGGGTCTCGGGCAGCCGCAAACAGATCTTGCGCATCATCTCGAGCACTCGCTTGCCGCGCGAAGAGGCCAACGGATCGACATCGCCCTGCGACAGGCGCTTCGGAGCTTTGACGGTGGGCGCCTTGCCGATCTGCTCACGAAGGGCCGGCGGAGCCACGCGCTCATAGGCCTCTCGAACCAGCGCGACGATGCGGCGCCACGCGAGATCCCGATCGAGGCGCACGCCCACCCACCCGCGCGGCCCGACGTACGGTGGTACGTAGAAATTCCCCGGGTCCGCGCGCACGTGATGCTCCTGCGCGCCGGGCGCGGCGGGAAGCCATAACGCCACCCGCTGATCGCCGTGGTGATTCACCACGTAAGTGGCAAAGGTCTTGCCGCGGACCCGAAAATTCGGCGAGCCGTGCGACACGAATTCCTCCGACTCCGGAAGCCAGAGGCACGCCGCCCGCACGGTTTGATGCATGTCGTTCGCCAAGGAAGCCATGATAGGCGGCGCGCGCGCCTGCGACAATCTCGGCGCCCATTTCGTTGGCAACGCACCCCGCCTTTGCCGCATACTCCGCTGTCCTCACGAGAATCGGGAGCGGATGGTCCATGGCAAGCCGGGGATTCAAGCGCCGCATCGGCGCGTGCGCATTTTTCATCGGCTGCGCCTGGCAGAGTGCCGCCGGCGCGAGCGATACGCTCCTGATCCACGGCCACATCTATACGGGCAATGCCCGCGCGCCGTGGGCCACCGCCATTGCGGTCAAGGACGCGCGGATCGAGGCGGTGGGCTCGGATGCCGACATTCTCAAGCATCGCGGCGGGCATGCGCGCGTCGTCGATCTGCATGGACAGACCGTGATCCCGGGGATCGTCGACTCCCACCTGCACATGCTGTACGGCGCCTTCGCGCTGCACGGCCTCAATCTATCGACGCCCGAGTCGAGCATCACCCCTGACAAGCCGGATCTTTTGATCGAGCGCCTGCGCACCTATGCGGCCGAACACCCGAAGGATGCGGTGCTCTTCGGCCGGGCCGATTTCAGCACCGTTCCCCCCACCACGCCGTTGAGCACCCTGCTCGACCGCGCCGTACCGGACCGGCCGCTCGTGATCCACAACACCTCGGAGCATGCGCTGTGGCTCAACACGGCTGCGATGCGGCTGGCGGGCCTCACCGACCGCCCGGTCGCCGACGCCGCCGAGGAGCGCGGCGTGGTGCGCGATGCGAGCGGCCATCCGACCGGCGTTCTGCTCGAGGCGGCGATGCAGATCGCCGCCCGTGCGGTGCTTGCGCGCATCCCAGCCGAGGATCAGCTCGCGATGCTCGAGAACGCCTCCCGCTACTTGAACGGCTTCGGGATCACGAGCGTCGTCAACGCCACCGGCGATCTGGCGGAGATCAAACTGTACGCGGCGCTCCGTGATCGCGGGACCTTGACCGTACGCACCCGCACGGCCTTCGGCGCGGTCGCGGTTCCGCATCATCTGACGCCGCAGTTCCTCGCCGACCTCGAGGAGGCGCGCCGGCAGTACCACGACGACTGGGTGTCCGCCGATCTCGTCAAGTTCTTCGCCGACGGCAGCACCGGACTCATCCCTCCGCTGGTGTACGTACCGGCGGACTACGACGCGCTGGTCATGGCGCTCGATGAGCGCGGCTATCAGCTGATGACCCATGCATTGCGCGCCGATTCGGTGCACATGGTGCTCGATGCCTACGAGCGCCTGGAAAAGGCCCACGGAGCGCGCGACCGGCGTCTGCGCATCGAGCATGCCGATCTCGTCGATGCGCGGGACTTACCTCGCTTCAAGGAGCTCGGCGTGATCGCCGACATGCAGCCGACTTTTTGCTGCGGAGAGGACGGCGCGAATTTCGACCCGGCCCAGTCCATTCCCTCGGACCGTTGGCACAGCCTGGAACAGGACGGCGCCACGCTCGCGTTCTCGAGCGACTGGCCGTGCACCTGGCCGCCCGACCCGTTCGTGTCCATCCAGCAAACCGCGACCCGGCAGGTTTGGAAATCCGACGACACCGCCAATGTCGCCGGCGGGTCCTTGGATGGCGCGGCCCAAGGGGGCGCCAAGCCCACGGGCGCCATCTACATCCCCGAAGAGCGCATCAAGGTGGAGGATGCCGTGCGTGCCTACACCTGGGGATCGGCATACGCGGCGCGGAAGGAAGATCGCCTCGGCACCCTGGAGAGCGGCAAATTCGCGGATCTCGCGGTGCTTTCCCAGGACATCTTCAGCGTGAGCCCGAACGTCATCGGCAAGACGCGCGTGACCATGACCATGGTCGGCGGCAAGGTCGTCTATACGGCGCCGTGATCGCCCGTTAGACTTACGACCGGGCGGCCTGTCGTGGCCGTCCACGTCGCTCGGACGGTTCCGGGCGCTGACGTGAGACCCTTCACATGTCCGAGTCCCCGGCCGGCAAGCGGCGCGGCTTCGCGCGCATCGATCGCCTGCCTCCTTACGTATTCAATGTCACCGCAGAATTGAAGCTCGCCGCGCGCCGCCGCGGCGAGGACATCATCGACATGAGCATGGGGAATCCCGATGGAGCGACGCCCCCGCACATCGTCGCGAAGCTCGTGGAGGCTGCCCAGCGCCCCGACACCCATGGTTATTCGACCTCGAAGGGCATCCCGAGATTGAGGCGCGCCATCTCCCACTGGTATGAGGAGCGATACGGCGCATCCATCGACCCGGACCAGGAAGCCGTGGTCACCATCGGCTCCAAGGAGGGCCTGGCGCACTTGATGCTCGCCGTGCTCGACCGCGGCGACACGGTTCTGGTGCCCGATCCGAGCTATCCCATCCACATCTACGGCGCCGTCATCGCGGGCGCCGACATCCGCTCCGTGCCGATCGCACCCGACGTCGATTTCTTCGGCGAGCTCGAACGCGCGATCCGCGGCAGCTACCCGAAACCCAAGATGATGGTCCTCGGGTTTCCCTCCAATCCCACCGCTCAGTGCGTGGATCTCCCGTTCTTCGAGCGGGTGATCGCGCTCGCACGCCAGCACGAGATCCTCGTCGTGCACGACCTCGCCTACGCCGACATCGTGTTCGATGGATGGAAAGCACCCTCGATCATGCAGGTGCCGGGCGCGAAGGAAGTCGCCGTGGAGTTCTTCACGCTCTCGAAGAGCTACAACATGGCCGGCTGGCGGATCGGATTCATGGTCGGGAACCGCGAGCTCGTGAGCGCGCTGTCGCGCATCAAGAGTTACCACGATTACGGCACCTTCACGCCCCTTCAGGTGGCGGCGATCGCCGCGCTCGAGGGGGATCAGCAATGCGTGAAGGACATCGCGGTCCAATATCAACGCCGGCGCGACGTGCTGGTGAAGGGGCTCGCCGAGTCGGGCTGGCCGGTCGACATTCCGAAGGCATCGATGTACGTCTGGGCCCGTATTCCCGAGCGCTATCGCCCGCTCGGATCGCTCGAGTTCTCCAAGCAATTGCTGGCACACGCCAAGGTCTCGGTATCTCCGGGTGTGGGGTTCGGTGACTACGGCGACGGCCACGTGCGGTTCGCGCTGATCGAGAACGAGAGCCGTATTCGGCAGGCTGTCCGCGGCATCAAGACGATGCTCCGCCGCTAGGGGTTTGCGCCTACAGATCTTTGCACAGCTTTTCATCGCTCGGCAGTCACACGCCTCGGGCCGCAGCGTACGATCCCCTCATTCTCACCATGAGGTCCGGCCATGACTCGACTGCTTTCCACTGCGCTCGTGCAAGCGTTCCTCTTTTCCGCGCTCGCCGCGGCGTCGCTCGGAGTGAGCGCGTCTGCCGTCGCCGACGATGCGCCTCCGCCCGCCTCGGCGCCGAGCCCCGACAATCCTCCCGATTCGGGTAAAGCCCGGCACCACAACCCGGCCTGGGCAGCGTGCAGGAAACAGGCGGACGATCAGAAGCTGGCTCCGGGCGATGCGCGGCGCGACTTCATGAAGAGCTGCTTGAAGTCCGCCAAGGAGGCGGCGCCCCCGGCATCCTCCTGAGCGAGAGCCCGCCGGGCGCGGTGGACCGTGTCCGGCGGGCGCTACGAAGGCTGAATCAGGCGGGTTTCTGCGCCCAGACCTTGCACCATCCGCCCGAGGGAACGGTGTGGCCGACGAAGATATTGCAGCCGCCCCTGGCATCACCCGGCTTGCCCTGGAACTGCGCGCACGTTGAGCACTTCTGACCCGCTTTGAAGGTGGGGTTCGCCGAGGCACTGACCTTGCTCGCATCCGTGACGAAACCGAGCGCTTTCGCTTGCGGATCGTTCGGATCGAGCGGCGTCATCTCGGCGGCTTCGGCGTTGCCGATCAAACCGAATGCCGGCACCAGCGCGCCCGCCAGAAGGCTGCGCTTGACCATCGCACGACGAGAAATTTTGTGTTGCATGGAGTCGGACCCTGTCGGTGAAAAAGGCGGCTATTTTCCGCGTTTTGACGGTCCGTGTCTGCAAGAGAATTCCGACAGGCGACAATCGATAACGATTCTCAATTCGATTTAGTATCGCGCGAGGAATCGCTCGGCACCTTCACTTCGATCGGCGTCATCGCATGGTCATCCACGGGTGCCTCGGCCCCTGCCGCGCCGGTCGCACTTTGCACCGCCGCAGTGGTCGGCCGCTCGCCCTGAGCGCTCGCCGACCGGGCCTCGTGTTCGGGCATCGACAGCAGCCGCGCGGTATTGACGAGCGCCATATGCGTCAGGGCCTGCGGGAAGTTACCGAGCATGCGCCGGGTGCGCGGATCGTATTCCTCCGCGAACAGCCCCACGTCGTTGCGCAGCGACAACAGATGCTCGAACAGTGCCTCGGCTTGCTTGCGCCGCCCGGTGAGCGCATAGCAGTCGGCCAGCCAGAACGAGCACGGCAGAAAGGCGCCCTCGCCGCTCGGCAACGCATCGACGCCGCTCTCCGTCGCATAGCGCAGCACCAGCCCCTCGACGAGCAGGTCGCGCTCGATGGCCGCGATCGTCCCGAGTACCCGAGGATCGTCGGGCGGCAGAAACCCCACCTGGGGAATGAGCAAAAGGCTCGCGTCCAGATGCGGCGATTCGTACGATTGGACGAACGCCTGCCGGCGCGCGTCGAATCCCCGCTCGCACACCTCGGCGTGGATCTCCTCGCGCACACGGCGCCAACGCTCGAGCGGAGCTTCCAACCGGTCCTCCTCCGCATCCTTGATGGAGCGATCAAAGGCCACCCACGCCATGATTTTCGAGTGGGTGAAGTGCTGCCGTGGGCCCCGGACCTCCCAGATCCCGTCATCCGGAAGCTTCCATTGCGATTCGAGGAATTCCAGCAGCGCCACTTGCAGGTTCCACGCCTCGGGCTCCGGATCGAGTCCGCTGACCCGCGCCAGGTGCAAGCTGTCCATGACTTCGCCGTATACGTCCAGCTGAAACTGCCGCGAGGCCGCGTTTCCCACCCGCACGGGCGCCGCACCGCAATACCCGGGCAACCAGCCGATTTCGTATTCGTCGAGCCGGCGTACGCCCGTCACACCGTACAAGATCTGCAGGTCGCCGGGCGAACCCGCGACCGCCCGCAGGAGCCATTCCCGCCACGCCGTGGCCTCCCTGACGTAGCCGGCAAGAAGCAGCGCGTTCAACGTGAACGTGGCATCGCGCAGCCAGCAATAGCGGTAGTCCCAGTTGCGCACGCCGCCCGGCTTTTCGGGGAGCGAGGTCGTCGGTGCGGCGATGATGCCGCCGGTGGGACGAAATGTCAGAGCCTTCAACGTGATCAGGGAGCGGATCATTGCCTCGTCCCATCGGCCGTGCACCTTGCAGCGGCCGGACCATCTCTTCCAGAGAGCTTCCGTGCGCTCGAACTCTTGCATGGCATCGACCGCGGGCATGGTGTCGAGATGCGACGGCCGGTAGTTCAGCGTGAACGATTCGCGCTGACCGGCCTCGACGGTGAATGTCGCGACCGTCTTCAAGCCCTTGCCCTCCACGGGGATCGACCCCGTGAGCTCGAGGGTATCGGGGCCCGCGGTGATGAGCAGCACGCCGTCCACCTTGCGCACCCAGGGGACGACGGATCCGTAGTCGAAACGGACGACGAGCTCCATGGCGAGCGGCACCTGCCCGCGAAGGCCCTCCACCAGGCGTACCGCGTCCCATCGCTCGTCCGACAGCGGCATGAAGTCGGTGACTCGCACGCTTCCCTCATCGGTGTCGAATTCGGTCTCGAGAACCAAGGTGTTGCTTCGGTATCGGCGCCGGACGGCGGTGATCTTCCCGGCCGGCGCGATCTGCCAGCGGCCGTGTTCCGGCGTACCGAGAAGCGCGGCAAAGCATGCCGGCGAATCGAACTGTGGGAAGCACAGCCAATCGATCGACCCGTCGGCACCGACCAGCGCCGCGGTATGGAAGTCGCCGATCAGGGCGTAATGCTCAATAGGTAGGGGCATGCAAGGATCCTGGTGCGACGGCGCGAGAGCCCTGAGAATACGCGAACACATGGGTGAATTCCGCGCCGAGCAGGAAGATTTGCGCGGAATAATAAATCCAGAGGAGCAGCACGATGAGCGAGCCCGCCGCGCCGTAGGCGCCGTTGAAGGAGCTCCTGCCCAGATAGAGGCCGATCAGTGATTTGCCGATGGTGAAGAGGAAGGCCGTGACCACGGCGCCGATCCAGACGTCGCGCCACGCGATGTCCTGGTGCGGGACGTACTTGTAGATCATCGCGAACAGCACCACGGTCATGCCGAAGCTCACCGCCACATCCAGCAGCGGCAACACAATCTGCAGCCCCGCGAATTGAGCTTCCAGCCAGCCGCCGAAGGCGGCCAGGACGGCGCTCGCGATCAGCGATACCAGGAGCAGAAAGCCGACACCGAGCACCATGCCGAACGACAGGAGCCGCGTACGCAGGACCCTCCACCACCCGGTCTCCCGCTTCGATTTCGGCGCGCCCCAGATGACATCGAGGGCGTGCTGAAGCTCCCCGAAAACGCTGGTGGCGCCGACGACGAGGGTGACGACGCCTACCACCGCGGCCATCCCCTTCTTGTCGCTGTAGTGCGCGCTGGCGAGGAGATTCTTGAGCGCATCGGCACCGGCGCGGCCGGTGAGCGCCTGGAGCTGGGCCAACAGCTCGGTTTCAGCCGTGTGCGGCCCAAACACCCAACCGGCGATCGCCAAGGCGATGATCAAGATCGGCGCGACGGAGAAGAGCGTGTAGAACGCCAGCGCCGCGCCCAGGCTCGAGGCGCTATGGTCGAGCCAGCAGGAGATCGACTGGGCGACGATGCTCCTCCGGATGTTCCGAAATCTGAGCCGCAAAGTGAATGACGGTCACCGCCGAAGTTTTCGCCGGTGCCGCTCGATGACCTCGTTCGGATTGGTGGGATCGTCGGGATCGTTCTTGAAGCCGCCGGGCTTCGAGACCGTCTCGTGTTTGCTCTCCTCGATCGCCTGCCGCTCCTTCGGGTCGGGATGCAGGTCGGTATGACTCGGTCCGTGCCGGGTCGGGGGAACGCCGGGTGTCTTGGCCATGGATGTGCTCCTGCAACGTTGACCTCCATACCCTAAGGACACCCGGGCGCAGCGCACAGCCCGCAACATCGCGACCGGGGGTAGGTCTACGCTGACATGGCTTTGAAGTATCCGCAGGATACCGCGGGTCAGATTTACTTGGCTTCAGGTCCCGGACAAGATTCGGCCTGCCGAGGCGCCGCGTCCCTGGGATACAGGGCCTCGAGCTTTCGCATGACGCCATTGGTCCATCCGAAGCCGTCCTGGTTCGGATACTCCCCGCCTCCGCCCTTGCGGTTGGTGTGGACCACATCGTACTTCTCGACGAGCTTCCCTG
>DASYAC010000181.1:0-10729 GCA_036501585.1 Steroidobacteraceae bacterium | reverse complement strand
CAGTACTTGTCATCGGAGCGCGTCCGAGCCCGCGCCCGGATGTTGAGCGTTCTCGATTCCGCCTCCGTGCAGAAGAGCCTTCACAAACTCGCCTCGCTGCTGTCCGCGTCCTCTGCTGCTACGCAACAATCCTCCCTCGAGCCGGCGTTGAATGTGGCGCCGCAAATGCTCCGTCAGAGATATCGGAAGATCCGCAAGAGCGCGGATCAGCTGACGCCGGACTCCTCGATGGAGCTTTATCACCAGGTGCGCGGTCATGTGAAGAAGTTGCGCTATGTCCTTGAAGCGGTGGGTGTCATCTACGGGAAACCTGCCGATGAGATGCTTCGGGCTTTGCGTCGCTGGCAGGAGAAGCTGGGTGTACAACAGGATGCGGCTGTCGCGAGCCGTCGATTGAAGACTCTCGCCGGCGCACCTCCCAAAGGCTTTCCGCCCGAGACCCTGTTCTTGATGGGGCGGCTGGCGGAGCATTATGCAAGCTCGGCGATGCGAGCCCGAAAGCTCCATTCGAAGGGTTATCGAAAAGTTCGAGGCCGATGGAAAAAGCTGAGGGGGAAGTTCCAAGCGTCCCCATTGAACGACGCCGCGCAGACACCGTCCGACCCGGCTCCATGAAGCCATGGACTTGCTGATCGTCAGACACGCGATTGCATTCGAGCGCGATCAGGGTCGCTGGCGCGACGATGCCGCGCGGCCGCTGACGCCCGCGGGGATGAAGCGGGCGCGAAACGCGGCGGCCGGACTGAAGGTGTTCTGCGAGGTACCCGATCGCCTCGTGACGAGCCCACTGGTTCGCGCCGTACAGACCGCGCGGATTCTGACGGAGGTTGCCGGCTGGCCTCGAGCCGGGGAAGCTCCCGAGCTCTCTCCCGGAGAGCCTCCACTCGGTGTGCTGAACCTCCTCAGCAAGGATCGCGTCAAGCGCGTCGCGATCGTGGGCCATCAACCGGACCTCGGCGCTCTGCTGACCCTGTGTCTGATCGGGGAAGGCCGCTCTGTGCCCCTCGACATCAAGAAAAATGCGGTCGCCTGCCTGTCGTTCGGAGGCTCGCCGCGCGCCGGCCGTGCAACTCTGCGGTGGCTTGCAACTCCGCGCATGCTTCGAGGGTTGCGACACGGCTGAGCGCACGGGGAGGTCGAATGACTGAATATCCTCAGGAATCGGCGATTCCTGCGCCGTCGGCTCCTTTTAGCGATGCCGAGCCCTCAGGCGGCGATGCGGAGCCCTCAGGGGCGGCCCCGAAGAGCGCCGGCGCGATGCAAATCATCGCGGTCACCAACATCAAGGGCGGAGTCGGCAAGACCACCACGGCCGTCAACCTCTCCTATCTCTGCGCGGCGAGCGGCCGACCGACGCTTTTGTGGGACCTGGATCCGCAGGGCGCCGCGACCTACACCCTGAGAGGCGAGCCTCACGAACACGCCTCGCCGAGGAAATTACTCAGCGGCAAGCGCGAACTGCCCGAACTGGTCCTGCCGACTGGATACTCGAATTTGGATCTTCTGCCCGCGGATTTCTCCTACCGAAATTTCGACGTTCACTTGAGCGAGCGAAAACGGCCCACCGAACGGCTGCTGAAAATGAGCCGGTCCTTGCGCGAAAGGTATTCGGCGCTGTTCATCGATTGCGCGCCCGGCATCTCGCTGTTGTCGGAGAACGTGCTGCGCGCCGCGGACGCCATCATCGTGCCGCTCCTCCCCACGCCATTTTCTGTGCGAATGCTGGAGCAATTGCAGGACTTCATCAGCGGCGAGGGTTGGACGGATTTGGTGCTGCTGCCGTTCTTCTCGATGGTCGATCGTCGACGGTCCCTGCACCACGACGTCATGGTCAGCACGCGCGAGCGGTTCCCGACGGTGCTCGCGACCGAAGTGCCCTATTGGAGCGAGATCGAACGCATGGGCTTGCGGCGGGCGCCGATACCGGCATTCGCACCCGGTAGTGGGTCAGCGCAGATCTACGCGGCTCTGTGGGCAGAAGTGGCGGCGAGAATCGCGGAGTGGCCGGCGGCGGCGAACCGGGCATGAACGTCCAAGGACCCCAGGGGGCAACGGCTGAGGGGTAGAATCGCGCAGCCCTACCTCTCGCGAGTGGTTTTCATGAAAGCAACGACCGCCGATCTATCCGACGCCCATCCGCAGGCACAAATCGCGGAACCCTTGTTCCGGGATTTCGGTGCCTCGACAGCGTTTCAGGGACCGGCGGTGACCGCCAAGGTATTCGAGGACAACGCCCTCGTTCGAGCGCTGCTCGAAGAGCCCGGGGCCGGCCGGGTCCTTGTCATCGACGGCGGCGGATCGATGCGCTGCGCACTGGTGGGCGGCAATCTGGCGAAGCTCGGGGTCGACAACGGCTGGCACGGTCTGATTGTCTTCGGCTGTATTCGTGATTCGGAGGAGATCCGTGCCATGCCTATCGGCGTGAAGGCACTGGGAACGCATCCCCGCAGATCCGAAAAGGGCCTGCACACCGGCCAGCGCGACCGGCCGGTGACCTTTGCCGGCGTGACCTTCAGGAGCGGCCAGTGGGTATATGCGGACGCGGACGGCATCCTGGTCTCGGGAGTCCCCTGAAAACTCCGGCCTGGCGCGGCCCGCCCACCGGCCGCCGGCGGGGGCACGGTCGCAGCGCGGGCTCAACATAAGCGACGGCCTTTTTGCTTGTGAACTTTACCTTGTGAATTTTCTATAGTGAAGTTTCCGCCGATTGAGTGCCTATACTGGTCGGGTTCAATTCCAGATTCAGGCCCTCAGTTGGAGATCGGCGCTATGAACAAGTTCTCGGGTGCGGATGCTGCGGCGTCCCTTGGCCGTGATTGGCGGGAAAATCCCCGCTGGCGGAATATCACACGTCCATACTCGGCCGAGGATGTCGTACGGCTGCGGGGCTCGGTCCACATTGAACACTCGATCGCCACGCTGACCGCCGGCAAACTTTGGCAATATCTCCATCAGAAGCCGTTCGTCAATTCCCTGGGCGCTCTCACCGGCAACCAGGCGATGCAGCAGGTCAAAGCCGGGCTCGACGCCATCTATCTGTCGGGTTGGCAGGTCGCGGGCGATGCCAATCTCTCCGCTCAGATGTACCCGGACCAGTCCCTCTACCCCGCCGACTCGGTCCCCGCGGTGGCCAAGCGCATCAACAATTGTCTGTTGCGGGCCGACCAGATCTATCACGCGGAGGGCGATTCATCCGTCGATTGGCTGAAGCCGATCGTGGCCGACGCCGAGGCGGGATTCGGCGGGGTGCTCAATGCGTTCGAATTGATGAAGCAGATGATCGAGGCCGGCGTCGCCGGCGTGCATTTCGAGGATCAGCTGTCGTCCGCCAAGAAGTGCGGACACATGGGCGGCAAGGTCCTCGTGCCGACGCAGGAAGCCATTCACAAATTGGTGGCGGCGCGGCTCGCGGCGGACGTCTGCGGCGTGCCGACCATCCTGTTGGCCCGCACCGACGCGGAGGCGGCGAATCTGATCACCTCCGATGTCGACGAGCGCGATCGGCCGTTCATCACCTCCGACAAGCGAACGCCCGAGGGTTTCTTCTACGTCCGCAACGGGATGGACCAGGCGATCGCGCGCGGGCTGGCGTACGCGCCCTATGTCGATCTCTTGTGGTGCGAGACCGGGAAGCCCGATCTGGAGGAGGCACGGACCTTTGCCGATGCGATCCACAAGCAGTTCCCCGGCAAGATGCTGGCCTACAACTGCTCCCCCTCGTTCAACTGGAAGCGCAAGCTCGACGACGGCACGATCGCCCGCTTTCAGCGCGAGCTGGGCGCCATGGGCTACAAGTTTCAATTCATCACGCTGGCCGGCTTCCACGCCCTGAACTATTCCATGTTCGATCTCGCGAGCGGCTACCGGGAGTCGCAGATGTCGGCCTACGTCGCCCTGCAGGAAGCCGAATTCAAGGCGGAGAAGCGCGGCTATTCGGCGACGCGCCATCAGCGCGAAGTGGGAGCGGGATATTTCGACGACGTGACCCAGACCATCGTCGCGGGAACATCGTCGATCACCGCTCTGTCCGGAAGCACCGAAGAGGAGCAATTCCACGAGGCAGCCCATTAGCCCCGACTTATTCACGACGACGAGAAAATACCGGTCGTTCATGAATAATGCAGGCCAGGGCCCGCTTCAAGCTGACGCGGCCGGCTGATCCAGCGCCGCCAGCGGAAGGTGGCGTGTCTCCGGCGCCCAGCGATGGCACACGATCGCGCCCACCGCCAGCACGGCAACGCAGGCATTCAACGCGCTCCTCACGCCCCAGGACTCGACGATGATGGGCAGCAGGAACGTGCTGAACGCGGAGCCCGTACGGCTGCACGCGATCGCAAGACCGATACCCGACGCGCGCAGGTCGGTTGGAAAGAGCTCTGGCAAGTACACGTAGACGAGGTTGGAAGCCGCGGAGAGCACTCCCGCGAACACCGCGAACAGGACCGTCATCGCCCAGGACGGCAGCTGCGGACAGAGCGACAGCACGCCGAGGCTCACGGCCGTGACGCCGAAGCTGCCGATCAGGAAGGCGCGTCGCGACAGCCGATCGACCACGACGAGTCCCACAACGGCACCGACCAGAAGCGCCAGATTGTAAAAGAGGCCGCCGACATAACCGCTCGTCACGTTCATCGCGGACATGACCTGCGACACGAAGGTACCGAGCGCAAAGTAAGGAATGACCTGGCACGTGAAGAAGGCACAGGCCACCCCCGTACGCCGGCGCCACCGGGCTGACAGGAGCTGCCGCCAGCGGCCGCCGCGCGGCGAAGGCGGCGCCTGAGCGGGCGGTGCCACTTCGCTTCCCAGCGTACGACGTACAACGTCGGCGGCCGCGGCGGCCCGGCCGTGACTGATCAGCCAGCGCGGCGACTCCGGCATGCCGAGCCTCAGTGGAAGCACCAGCAGGCAAGGGAGGGTTCCGGTGAGCAGCATCCAGCGCCAGGAATTCGGGCCCGCATCGCCCAGCGCAAAGCCCACGACGTACGCACTGGCATAACCGCCCGCCCAGGCGATCGACAGGAACCCGAGCACCCGTCCCCGCAGGCGGCGCGGAACGAACTCCGTCAACAGCGCCTTGCTGACCACATAATCGGTGCCGAGAAAGAAGCCGATGGCAAGGCGCAGCAGCAGAAGCTCCACCGCGGATCCGATGAAACCTTGCAGCGCCGACAGCAGACACAGGATCGCCATGTTGTACGCGAAGATCGGCCGCCGGCCGAACCGATCCGCGACGGGTCCGGTGAAGAGCGCGCCGGCAAACAGCCCGAATAGCGACGCGCCGCCCAGCAAACCCATCCAGACCGGGCTCAGGCTCAGCTGCGACGCTGCGTGGCTCAGCGAGATTCCGATGATCCCGAGCCCGAATCCGTCGCTGAACACGCCCCCGGAGCTCGCCAGAGCGATGCGCAGATGAAAGGGACGAAGGGGGACTTCGTCGTACTCGACCATGGTTACGGATTCGCCAGAAAGCCGGTAATGGCTGCCGCGACTCCAGCCGGGTCCTCCCAGAAGAGATCGTGTCCGAGGGAGTCGAACGTCCTGACTTGCGCATGAGCGATACCCCGGCGCAGCGCCTCTCGTCCCGCCGAGCCGGCGAGTGCGTCCCGACCTCCCCAAATGAGGAGCGTGCTCGCCTTGATCCGCGGCAGCATTCCCTGCAGATCGACCCCCAACAGGCTCTGATCGGCGATGGCGCGCCACACGCGCGCAGGAATGGCCGCCGCGTCGACACGCTGCTTATGTGAAAAAAACTCCGGGTTGACGGACATCGACACGCGCCACCAGTCTTTCATGAACTCGGAGTTGGCGTCGATGGGATCCTGAAGTTTCTCCACATCCTCGAGCCAGCCGGGCAACGCCCCGCCGGATGAATTCTTGGCGGTCGAAATGTCTCCGAACGAGGTGCCGGTCGATGAGATCAATATCAGGCGCCGGGTGGCTTGGGGCCACAGCTCCGCGAACGTCTGGGCGACCAGACTCCCGAGCGAGTGGCCGGCGACATCGGCACGCTCGACATGCAGCGCATCGAGCAGGAGCTTCACGTCATAAGCGAAGTCGAATCGCGTGTAGCAGCAGTCGGGCTTGCTCGACGCACCGTGCCCGCGCAAATCGACGATGAGCAGGCGGAATTGGGCTGCCAACAGAGGTTCTATCGGTGCCCAGTCGCGCGCGCTATCGGTATAGCCGTGAATCAACACCAGCGGCGTCCCATCGCGCGCACCCACGTCCAGGTACGCGAGCGTCACACCGTCGCTCAAAGGCAAGAAGCGCTTCGCGCCGTCGAACCGATCGAGCTCATCCCGAGTCATCGGCGCTCCCCCCGACTCACCCCCGACGGCCGCCGCGGCGAGCGCGACCGCGAGGAAGGCCCACACGGCCGACGCCCCTCGCGCGCCCCGAGCCGCCGACGGCGCCCCCACTGCCCACGCCGCCGGGAACTTGCGTACCGTTGCGCCGCTCGACTCGCCAGGCATGTTCCGTCCCCTCGTGATGCAGGATCCCCGCTCATGATGGATCATCCAGAGAACACTCACAATTCAGCGGCTTGCATTCTTGCATTGCAATCTTGCAAGCATTGCGATGCAATTGCGACGATCGCACTCTGGCGCCGCCTCGAGGTGTTTCGCATGCACTCGAAAGACATCGACTGGAATGATCTTCGGTATGTGCTGGTGCTGGCGCAGCATCAGACCATGGTGGCAGCCGCCGAGGTACTGCGCGTCCATCAAACGACCATAAGCCGCCGCATCGTCGCCCTCGAAGAGAGGCTCGAGACGCGCTTGTTCGATCGCATCGACGGGCGGTTCGCCCCAACCACCCGCGGGATGATCGTGATCCGGCGTGCCCAGGACATGGACACCGCCAGACTCGCGCTCGCCGACGATCTCACGCACAATCCGGCGCACGGCCGCGCCGTGGTTCGTCTCTCGGTCATACAGACCTTCGTGACCGGTTTCTTGTCGCGTCATTTGGGCGCCTTCCCCAAGGAGCATCCCAATATTCAGCTCGAGCTCATCTGTGAGAACCGCCCGTCCGTGCTCGAGCATCGCGAGGCCGATATCGCGATTCGTTACGTGCGTCCCGCTCAGGGCCAGTCCATGGTCAGAAAGATCGGCGTGCTCGGCTCGGCCGTGTACGCGCCCAAAGCGTTGCTTCGTCCGGGGGTGGATTGGCAGCGCGACCTCCCGTGGATCGGATTCGCGCAGATCGCGGACCGCTGGCCTGAATTCAAATGGATCGAGACCCATGTTCCGGCGGAACGCGTGGCGGTGACCGTCAACGGCGGACCCGCCTACACGGAGCTCGTGGCGCGCGGCTACGGTGCCGGAATACTCACGTGCGTGGAAGGCGACGCACTTCCCAATCTGGTGCGCTTGAGCGGACCGAGCCCCTTGATCGTGCGCGAGATCTGGCTCTTGGTACTACCCGAATTGCGCCGCAACGCCACGGTGCGAAAGGCGCTCGATTGGATTGCCGCCGTCACCAAGCGGGAAGCCGCCTCGCTATCGGGCTCGACCGGCCCGGCGAAACTTGGCGAAGGATGGGAATAAATCGAGATGAAGCGCCTCCTCCTGTTGGGACTCCTCGCATTACCCGGGACGGGCTCGCCGATGGCGGCCGGCGCGGCCCCGTTCGATCCAGCCTACGCCGACATCGCCGCGCTGCGCTGCGCGCTCGACTCGCGCCGCATCACCTCCGAGCAGCTGCTCCGCTACTATCTTGGGCGCATCGAGCGCTTCGACAAGCAGGGCCCCCGCATCAATGCCTTGATCACGCTCAATCCCCACGCGCTCGAGCAGGCGAGGAATGCGGACGCTCACCCCCTGCCCGCGGGGACCCGGAACCTTCTCTACGGCATCCCATTCATCGTCAAGGATAACTACGACACGGCGGGAATACCCACGTCGGGCGGCTCGGCGGCGCTCGAGGGTTCGGTCCCCTCGGCCAACGCTTTCGTCGTGCAGAGGCTCCTGGATCGCGGCGCCATTTTGATCGGCAAGGCCAATATGTCCGAGCTCGCCGCCTCTTATGGCCGTCTGGGTTACAGCTCTGCCGGGGGCTTGACGGTGAATCCGTACAACACGGCGCGCGACGTGTCGGGTTCGAGCAGCGGCTCGGCCGCCGCGGTCGCGGCGGACTTCGCTCCCTTCGCACTGGGAACCGACACCACCGGATCGATCCGGGGACCGGCGAGCGTCGCGGGTCTCGTGGGACTGCGGCCGACCCTCGGTCTCACCAGCCGCAGCGGCGTCATTCCGCTGTCCTTGAGCTTCGATACGGCGGGAATCCTGACCCGTACCGTGGCCGACCAGGCGATCGTATTGGAGGCGATTGCAGCGCCGGATCCCGACGACGCCTCGACCGCCCGGGCCTCGACCCGCGCCTCGACCACGGACGCCCCGACCGCCACGGCCCGATACCGCGAGGCGCTCGACGCGGAGGCCTTGAGAGGGGCGCGCCTCGGCGTGGTCCGGAACTTCCGGGGCGGCAACGCCGAAGTCGACGCGCTCGAGCAGTCCGCGTTGCGTACTCTCGAGGCTCGAGGGGCCGTGCTCGTTCCCATCGATCTCCCCGAGGAGTTCGAAAGGCTCTGGGACCTGGTCGTCGGACCGGCGGGAACGGCCGAGTTCAAGCCGCAATTCGAGCGCTACCTCCGGGCCTTGCCGCCGGGACAGCCGAGGACACTGGCCGAGCTCATCGAGATCAGCGCCTCCCCGGCGGTGATGAACTCCGCGAACCCGGTCAATCCCCTGCGCCTGCAGGCGCTTCGCGAGGCGGACTCGACCCAGTTGACCGACTCGCCGGCCTACATTCGGATTCTGACGGACATCATCCCGTCCCTTCGCCGGCAGCTCGAGACGCTGGCGTCCCGGCACCGATTGCGCGCCTTCGTATTCTCGACCATGAGCTGCCCCGCGAGCGCGCGTTTCGACCGCCCCGATCCCACCTATGTGTGTCATTCCGAAGATCCCTACAAGGCGAGCTACATCGCGGCCGCCACCGGGTTCCCGGAGGTCACGGTGCCTGTCGATCGTGTGTCGGCGAACATTCCGGTCGGGTACTCGTTTCTCGGGTTGCCGTACACGGAGTCGACGCTGTTGAGTTTCGCTTACGCCTTTCAAATTGCCCGGCCGCGGCTCCCTCCCCCACCGCTCGACTGATCCGCGAGAGCGTCGCAACCTCTCGCCGCGTCTCTGCATTATTGCAAGGCGATCTTGCAACTCGCTGAATTGTTTGAGTGTAACCCTTGATGCATCATCGAGACATCAAGGGTGCGGTGGGGGGATGCGGCCGAATGCAAGAACGATTCCGCAGCGATGCAGGTCCGGGGCTCTCGCTCACGGACTCCGAGCCTCCGAGCGTCGACGCGCCGAAGCTGCGCTCCCAACGGCTCGCGCGCCTGCGCGACATGATGCGCGAGAAACAATACGCCGCCGTTCTTCTCTTCGACCCGAACAATCAGCGCTACGCCACGGGCTCGCGCAACATGTTCGGCTACTTCCTGCGCAACTCCACGCGCTACTTCTTCGTTCCGACGGAAGGTCCGGTCATCCTTTTCGAGTACCCGCAGAGCGCGCACGTATCGACCAGCCTGGAGACCGTGCAGGAGGCGCGTAATTCGAGGATCGTCTGGTCCTCGGTGGGCGGACGAGATACCGCGACGGCGAAGCCGTTCGCCGAGGAAATTGCCGCGCTGGTGCGCGAATACGGCCGCGGCTCGACAAAGATCGGTCTCGACCGCTGCGGTCATCTTCAAGCCCTTGCGCTCGAGGGTGAGAGACTGGAAGTCACCGACTGTCAGCAGGAAATTCTTCACGTGCGCCGGATCAAGACGGACGAAGAGATCGCCTGCCTGCGGCTCAGCATGGCGGCCTCGGAGTTCGCCGTCGCCGCGGTGCGTGAAGCGGTGAAGCCGGGCATCTCCGAGCAGGAGCTGTTCGCATTGATGTACGGCGAGGTGATCCGGCAAGGCGGCGAATTCGTCGAGACCCGCCTTCTGACCTCGGGTCCGCGCACCAACCCTTGGTTCAACGAGTCGAGCGGCCGGCGCCTTCGGCCCGGCGAATTATTGGCGCTCGATACCGACGTCATCGGGTGCTTCGGCTATTTCTCCGACTTCTCGCGCACGTTTCATTGCGGTCCGGGCCGGCCGAGGCCCTATCAGAAAATGCTGTATCAGCTCGCCTACGAGCAGATCCGGCACAACATCGACATCATCAAGCCGGGCCTCACGTACCGGGAAGTCGCGGATCTCGCCTGGAAGATCCCCGCTCCCTTCGTGGAGCGCCGCTACACCTCGGTGATGCACGGGGTGGGGTTGCACGGCGAGACGCCCTTCATCGCGCACGCCCGGGACTTCGCCACCTACGGCAGTCACGGCGTTCTGGAGCCGGGGATGGTGGTGAGCGTCGAGAGTTACATCGGCGAGGTCGGAGGCGCCGAGGGCGTGAAGCTCGAAGAGGAAGTGCTGATCACGGCGAACGGCCATGAAGTGATCTCCCGGTTTCCGTTCGAGGAGGAACTCGTCGGCCGCGAGCTGTGATCGCCGTGCGCCGTGAGCGGCGGCAGATCGGGAGTAGATGAAGACAAAATATTTTCGGAGGGATGATCTATGAGCTCGAATGCGAAGTTGTCGTGCGCGATCGCCGCCATTCTGGGAGGCACTGCCGCCGGTACCGCTCACGCGACGGATACCGGCGACAACCCTGCCGACACGATTCAGGAA
>DASYAC010000180.1:0-23340 GCA_036501585.1 Steroidobacteraceae bacterium | reverse complement strand
AAGACGTTCGCAAGTACATTCTGGAACACCTGGAAAAACATCCGCACGATCTGACCAAATTTGTCGCGAACCACTTTGGAATAACTAGGCAGGCAGTCAACAAACATCTCCAGAGGTTGAAATCGGAACACGCCGTTGTCGAATCCGGCCAGACCAGGAATAGGACCCGCAAGTTAGCAACCCTGGCCGAGTGGGATAAGAGCTTCTCAATCACGCCTGACCTTGCGGAGGATCTGGTGTGGAGAGACGACGTCGGCAGAGTTATTGGAGATATACCGGAAAACGTCCTCGCAATCTGGCACTACGGCTTTACCGAAATGTTCAACAATGCCATAGACCATTCTGCCGGTACTTCCATCCACCTGGAAGTTAGACGGAACGCCGTGGATACGGAAATGGTCGTGCAGGATAACGGCGTGGGAATTTTCAAGAAAATTCAGATGGAACTGGGACTCCTGGATGAACGGCATGCAATTCTTGAATTGGCGAAAGGAAAACTCACGACCGATCCAAAACGCCACACCGGGGAGGGAATTTTCTTTTCTTCCAGAATGTTCGACCAATTCGACATCCTGTCGGGAGGCGTCTTCTTCTCTCACAAGTTCGAGGCAGATGACTGGATTCTAGAGCGAGACAAACTCGGCAATGGTACTTTTGTGTGGATGAAATTGAACAATCACACGTCCAGAACTACGACCAGGATATTTGACCAGTACACGTCCGGCGACGAATACGGATTTACCAAGACCGTAGTGCCGGTCAACTTGGCTAGATATGGAAATGAGAATTTGATATCGCGCTCGCAGGCGAAGCGATTGTTGTCTCGCATAGAGCTTTTCAAGAAGGTCCTTTTCGATTTTAGCGATGTACCGACCATTGGGCAGGCATTTGCCGATGAAATTTTCCGGGTATTTGCGGTTGGCCATCCTACGATTGAGCTTGTCCCCATCCATGCGAATTCGCAAGTGAAGAGAATGATCGATCGCGCGCGCTTTGCGGGCTCGGAAGGATAAATTCGCCTCGATGCTCCGCTATTTTCTAAAGCGCTTGGGAGGCGCGATCCCGACGCTGTTCATCATCGTCACGCTCTCGTTTCTTCTGGTCCGAATCGCTCCCGGCGGTCCCTTCGACGAGGAAAAGTCGCTTCCGCCGGAGATCCTGGCGAACCTCGAGAGGGCGTACGGCCTCGATCAGCCCCTGTGGGTGCAATATGCGAGCTATCTGCGCTCGCTCCTGCACGGAGATTTCGGTCCCTCGTTTCGCTACAAGGATTTCACGGTCACGGAGCTCATCCGCCAGGGACTGCCCGTGACGGCGGAGATCGGCGCTGCGGCCCTGGTTCTCGCGCTCGGATTCGGGATTCTCATCGGAGTGATCGCCGCACTCCGGCAGCATCGGGCTGCGGACCGCGCGGCCATGACGCTCGCCGTCGCCGGCATCGCCGTCCCCTCGTTCGTGGTGCTGCCGCTGCTCGGCCTGGTATTCGGCATTTACGTTCATTGGCTGCCGGTGGCGGGGTGGGAGCCCGGGTCGATCCGGCATTTGATCCTGCCGGTTATCGCGCTGACTTTGCCGCCGTTGGCGTATGTCGCTCGGCTCACTCGCGGGAGCCTCATCGAGGTGCTGCAGCGCCCGTTCATCCGCACCGCATTCTCGAAGGGACTACCCCTGCGTACCGTCGTGGTGCGGCACGCTTTGCGCCCGGCACTCCTTCCCGTGGCGGGTTATCTGGCGCCCGCCGTGGCGTCGATCATGACGGGTTCACTGGTGGTCGAGTCCATCGCCGGCCTGCCCGGGATCGGACGATATCTGGTCCAGGGGGCGCTCAACCGGGACTATACGCTGGTGCTTGGAATGGTGATCCTGTACTCCGTCGTCCTCATCGGCATGGGGCTGGTGGTGGATCTGCTGTATGCGTGGCTGGACCCGCGCGTCAGGTTCGAGCGGTGACCGATACCTTCTGGGGAGCGGCGCGGCGGCGCCTGCTCGCGAATCCCGGCGCGCGCCTGTCGCTCGGCATCATCGTCGCGCTGGTAGCGCTGGCGGTGATCGGTCCCTGGCTGAATCCGAACGGCGCCGAGACGCTCGACTGGTCGCACGTGGCAACCGATCCGAGCATGGCGCATGCCCACTGGTTTGGTACGGACCGCCTCGGGCGCGATCTGTTCGTGCGTACTCTTCGGGGTGCGCGAGTTTCCATGATCGTGGGTCTGGTGGCGAGCGCGGTGAGCGTCAGTCTGGGGTTGATCTACGGCGCGGTCGCAGGGTACGTGGGCGGCCGCACGGATGACGTGATGATGCGGATCATCGAGATTCTCGGCGGCCTGCCGCTGATCTTCTTCGTTATTTTCCTGACCGTGGTCTTCGGCCGGAACGAGTATCTGCTGTTCGTGTCGATCGGCGCGGTGGGCTGGTTGACGCTCGCGCGAATCGTGCGCGGCCAGGCCCTGAGCATCAGACGCCAGGAGTACATCGAGGCTGCGATCGCTTCGGGCGCCGGTACCGCCCGGATCATCTACAAGCACGTGTTGCCGAACGTCATTGGGCCGGTCATCGTGTACGCAACGCTGGCCGTTCCGCAGATCATCTTGCTCGAGAGTTTCTTGAGCTTCCTCGGGCTCGGTATCCGGGAACCTCGCGCGAGCCTCGGCACGTTGATCGCGGCGGGGGCCGGAGAAATGGAGGCCGCGCCCTGGATATTGATCGCGCCCGGCGTATTCCTGACGCTGCTCCTGATGTGCCTGAACATCTTCGGCGACGGTCTGCGGGATGCCTTCGATGCGGGGGGACGCCGATGACGTCGCATCGGGCGGAGGCGCCGACGCTGCGAGCCCAGGCGACGCTGCGAACCCAGGCGCTTCGGGTCGACTATCCGATTCCCGACGGCATGGCGGCCGCGGTGCGCGATGTCTCGCTCTCGGTGGGCGCGCACGAATGTCTCGGCGTGGTCGGCGAGTCCGGCTCGGGAAAGACCCAGCTGTTCCTGGCCGTGATGGGCCTTTTGCCGGACGCTGCGCGGGTGGCCGGCAGCGTGTCCTTCGAGGGCAAGGAAATTCTGGGGCTGGCGCCGGACGAGCTCAATCGGATTCGCGGATCGAGGCTGAGCATGGTCTTCCAGGATCCGATGATGTCCCTGACCCCGCACCTGAAGATCGGCGTGCAGCTCGCGGAGGTTCTGGTCCATCACCGCGGAGTCTCCTGGCGGGACGCAAAGCTCACGGCGTTGCGGGCACTCGATCGCGTGCGCATCCCGGATCCGCAGCGGCGTCTCCGGCAGTACCCGCATGAGCTCTCCGGCGGCATGCGCCAAAGGGTCATGATCGGCATGAGCCTTCTCTGCGAGCCGGCGCTGGTGATCGCCGATGAGCCGACGAGCGCGCTCGACGTGACCGTGCAGGCGCGGATCCTGGAGCTCCTGCGGGATCTGCGTGCCGAGACCGGCATCTCCATCGTGCTCATCAGCCACGATCTCGGCGTCGTCGCAAGTCTCGCGGATCGCGTCGCCGTGATGTACGCCGGCAGAGTCGTGGAGAGCGCCCCGGCGGAGGATCTGATGCGCAGGGCCCGCCACCCGTATTCAGCGCTGCTGATGCAATGCGTGGCCGATCTTCGTCAGCCACGAACCGATCGCATGCCCTTCCTGGCCGGACAGGCTCCCGGCGCCGCCGAGCCGGAGCGCGGTTGCGCCTTTGCGCCCCGCTGTCCCCGCTCGACGGAGCGCTGCGCTTCGGAGCGCCCGGCGCTCGAGGACGTGGGCGCCGCCTCTCAGGTCGCATGTCATCATCCGCTGCCGTGAGCGAGCCGCTACTCGACGTGCGGGGTCTCGGTGTGGACTTTCGCGGCGTGCGCGCCCTCGGCGAGGTGAGCTTCGAGATCCGCGCGGGCGAGACGCTCGGTCTGGTCGGAGAATCGGGGTCCGGTAAATCCACGTTGGCGCGGGCACTGCTGCGATTGATTCCGGCATCTCGCGGCCAAATCCTCTGGCGCGGCGTCGATCTTCTGCGATGCGATGCGGCGGCGCTTCGGAGCCGGCGGCGCGACCTGCAGATCGTCTTTCAGGACCCGGTGGCGAGTCTCGATCCGCGCATGACGGCGGCCGACACGCTGGCGGAGCCGCTTCGCATCTTCGAGCCTCACATCGCGGCGGGCGGGAGGCGGATGCGAATCGCACGGATGCTCGAGCGCGTCGGCCTCGCGAAATCGATGCTGGGCCGATACCCTCACGAGTTGAGCGGCGGGCAGTGCCAGCGCATCGGCATTGCGCGAGCGATGATGCTGGATCCGAAGCTTCTCGTATGCGACGAACCGGTGAGCTCGCTCGACGTGTCCATCCAGGGGCAGATCGTGAATCTCCTGATCGATCTGCAGCGTGAGCTTGGCACCGCGATGTTGTTCATCAGTCATAATCTGGCAGTGGTCCGGCACATCAGCCATCGAGTCGTGGTGATCCAGGAGGGGAACGTGATCGAGTCCGGAACCTGCGATGCGCTGTTCGCCGCGCCCGTGCACCCCCATACGCGTGCCCTGCTGGCCGCGGTTCCGGATCCGATCGGCCGGTGGCCGGCGTGAGGCAGGCGATTCCGTGATATCTCGACTGATCGAAGCGGTGGATTCGGGCCGTACCGTCCTCGTGCCCAACACCGAGCTCGCCGCCGCGCTGGGCGACGCGGTTGAGCGCTCGCACCGGGACCTGGGCCATGAAATCTGGCCGACCCCGCGAATACGCGACTTCGGAGGGTGGCTCAAGGATCGGCACGCTCGACGGCAGCTGATCGACTCGACGGTTCCGCGCTGCCTCACCGACGTCGAGGAGCGCGAGCTCTGGCGCGAGGCGGTTCTCGGGAGCGACTCGGAGCGCCAATTCCTGGAGCCGTCTGGTGCCGCGCGCGCTGCAAGGAGAGCGCGCCGTGCGACCCATGAATATGGAATTCCGATGGAGGCGGTCGCCGCCGACGGAGGCGAGGAATCGGCGATGTTCGTGGAATGGAGCGCTCGATTCGCCGAGCGTTGCCGCGACCTCGGGTGCATCGGCGCGGACGACTTGCTCGGGGCCGCGGACGCGGACTCGACGCCTCCCGGCGAAACCGATGCGGGTATCGCTTGGATCGAGAGTCCGCTTTGGCGCCCGGTCGCTCGACGCTGGCTCGAACGTCACGCCAGCGCTCTGTTGATGCCGACTCGGGCGGGGAGTGGCTCGCAGGTCGGCATGCCGCAAATCCTCCGTGCGGAGTCGCCGGCTGCGGAGCTCGCGGCGATTGCGCAGTGGGCGAGCAACAACCTCGCGCTGCGTGCCGATTTTCGGGCGTGGGTTTGCGTGCCTGATCTCGCTCAACGCAGGCCGGAGCTCGTGGATGCATTCGACGCCGTCCTGGCCCCGCATCGATTTGCGCTGCATGAGGCGGGGCCCGGCGCCCCGTATGCCGTGGCCGGCGGCACGCCGCTTGCCGACTACGCGCCGGTTCGATTCGCACTCGAGCTATTGTCGGCGGCCAACGGAAGGATACCGTTCGCCAGGTTCAGCGCGCTCCTGCGGGCGCCCGAGCTCAGCGAATCCGCCTCGGAGGCGAGCGCGGCCGCTTGCCTCGACGTTGCCTTGCGCTCCAGGGCCCCGGCGGAAGGCTTTCTCACCGAATGGCTGACGCTCGCCGAGAAAGTCGAACACCTCGAAGAGCTCCGGCCGGTCGCGGCGCTGCGCCGCTTGACGGCCGCCTTGCGGCCTCTGGTCGAGCTGACGGGCAGCCATCCCATGAGTCGCTGGCTATCCGTCTGGATCGCCGCCTTTGCGGCCGGTCCCTGGAGTCTGCGGCACCGATGGTCCAGTCAGGAGTATCAGTCCGCCGAGCGGTTTCGAGAGCTGTTGGCGACTCTCGCGCTGGGCGATACGAGTTTCGGCGCGCAGTCGCGGTCGTCGGCCGAGAGCGTCCTGCGGCGAGCTGCGCGGGATACGCAATTCCAAGTGCAGACCGGAATTCCGCCGATCTGGGTGAGCGGACAATGGATGGATCCGTGGCTCGGCTATGACGGGCTGTGGGTTGCCTCGTGCGACGAAACGCATTGGCCGCCTCCGGTGGATCCGATTCCGCTGTTGCCGGTGCGTTTGCAACGGCAGTACGGGGTGCTTGCCGCGGCGATGGAGTCGCAGCTCCGATTTGCCGACGACCTACAGCAGCGGTGGCTCCAGCGCGCAACCGCGTGTGTTTTCAGCTGTGCCGACGCCGAGGACGGGCGCCGGGCGGCACCGAGCCCGCTGGTCGCACCTTTGGCCCAGGCGAAAGCCCCGTCGGCGGTGCGATCGACGAACGCGGGTGCGGCACTCGAGGCTGCGGGCGAGGACGAGGGCGACAGCGAGAGTGTGGTGCTTGCGGACGCGGTGCCCGCGTCCTCGCACCCGCACTGGCTGGCGCAGCTCGAGCGCGCGCCGGCGGCGGAGCGCTTGGGAGACGAGTGGGCGCCGCCGTTCGGAGGCGGCGAGAGAACCCGCGGCGTATCGACGCTGCGAGCACAATCCCGTTGTGCCTTTCGGGGCTTTGCCGAGACCCGTCTGCGAGCGGAGCCGCTGGAGTACCCGGTGCCGGGCTTCAACGAGCGGGAGCGCGGCGAGCTCGTCCACGATTCGCTGGAGCAGGTTTGGTCCGAGCTGCGCGGCTCCGCCGGACTCGCCGCCCTGCTGGCGCGGCCGGAAGAGCTCGAGCAGCTGACGGCAGCAAGCGCTCGTCGCGCGGTCGCAAGACTGTGCACGCGCCGCGACCCGGGCGAGCTCTGGCGCGAGCGGGAACGAGATCGGCTGACGAGGTTGCTCATCCGGTGGCTCGAGCTCGAGGCTCAGCGCGACTCTTTCGAGGTCGAACGCTTGGAAGAGGGAAGCGAGATCGCCCGGCATGCCGGACTGGACTTCTCGGTGCGCATCGACCGCATCGACCGGCTGCCCGACGGCGCGCGGCTGCTGATCGATTACAAGACCGGGTCACCCAGCCGTGACTGGCAGGGCGAGCGTCCCGACAATCCGCAGCTGCTCATCTATGCGCTGATGCACGGTAAATCGCTCATAGCCGTGGCCTACGGCAAGATCAACGCGGCAGAATGCACTTTCCTCGCGGAATCGGAACGCAACGGCGTCTTTCCGAGGAAACGCGCGACTCGGATGGAAGGGTTGGAAAGCCTCGCCGAGTTGCTCGAGCGTTGGTCGGAGCGGATCGAGCGGCTGGCGATGGAGTTTCGCGAGGGACGCGCCGCGGTCGATCCGATCCCCACGGCATGCCGAACCTGCCACCTGCACGGATTGTGCCGGGTTCCCTCGACCATGGAGCTTTCCGAATCGCTCGACGAGCCGCCGGAGGGAGCGTGAGCCGAGCCGCGCCGCGAGACTCGAGCGCGCGGGCGCATGCCGTCAACCACGGCGGCTCGGTGTTGGTGCAAGCACCGGCCGGCAGCGGCAAAACCACGTTACTGACACAACGCTACTTGAGACTGCTCGCGAACGTCGATGCGCCGGAACGCATCCTGGCGCTGACCTTCACGCGCAAGGCCGCCGAGGAGATGCGCCAACGCGTGATCGCCGCCCTGAGCATCGCCGCGCTGCCGGACTGTGCGCCGGGCTTCAACGCCGATACATGGGCATTGGGCGTCGCGGCCCGGGCGCATCTGCAGTCGCTTCGGATCGATGTCGAGCGCCAGCCCTCACGCCTGCGCATCGAGACCATCGACTCTTTCAACACCTGGCTGGCCGCCCAATTGCCCATCGCCTCGGGTGCCGGCGGAACGCTCAATTTGCTCGAAGACGCACATCCATCGTACGAGGAGGCGGCGAAGCGTGCGCTGGCGCACGACGGAAGGGATTCATTCGGCGAGGCGGTCGAGCGCACGCTCGCCGTCGGCGATCAGCGCTGGCGTCAGCTGGTCGGAATGATCGCCGATATGCTCAGGGGCCGGGATCGCTGGCTCGCGCTCTTGGCGGGCCCGATGGGCGCGGCGACTGCGCTCGATGAGGCGCAGCTCGATCGCGTGAGGAACCACTTCGATGAGGATCTCGCGCTCTTGGTTACGCGGACGCTCAAGGGGGCGCTCGAGGTCTTGGGCGGCGAGGCAATCGCGAGCTTGGCGTTCTTGATGCGCGCCGCCGCGAGCCGGCTTGGGGCCGAGCGGCCGGATTTGGCGGTATGGCTCGCCCGCCCCGGTGCGCTCGCCGCGGACG
Source organism: Steroidobacteraceae bacterium (assembly GCA_036501585.1). Classification (GTDB taxonomy): domain Bacteria; phylum Pseudomonadota; class Gammaproteobacteria; order Steroidobacterales; family Steroidobacteraceae; genus Bog-1198. The sequence goes on along the minus strand of DASYAC010000180.1, from coordinate 15,149 downwards.
CTTCGGATTTGGATCGCTGGCGAGCCATCGCCGACATGTTCCTCACCCAGGAAGGCAAGTTGCGCAAGCGCTTCAACAAGACGCAGGGATTTCCGCCGGACTGCGCGGAATTGAAGCCGATGAACGATCTGTTGGCGCAGTTCGACCGCCGTCCGGGCGCTGCTCGCGCACTCGAAGGTGTTCGCGGCCTGCCCGAGCCGAAGTATGGCGACGAGGACTGGGTCCGGGTGCGCGATGTCGCGCAAGTGCTGGTGCTGGCCGCGGCGGAATTGGATGAGGTATTTCGCGAGCAGGGGGCCGTGGATTTTCCGGCCGTATCGCTCGCGGCGCTGCGCGCTCTCGGCTCCGACGATGCGCCGACGGATCTCGGGTTACGTCTCGACTATCGGCTGCAGCATTTGCTGCTCGACGAGTTCCAGGATACCTCCGGCGCACAGCTCGAGCTGGTGCGCATGTTGACGTCCGGCTGGCAGCGCGGCGACGGACGCAGCGTATTCTGTGTCGGAGACCCGATGCAGTCGATCTACGGTTTTCGTCAGGCGGAGGTCAGAGCGTTTCTGGAGCTCGCCGAGATCGGCATCGGCGGGCTGAAGTTCGATGTGCGGCGCCTGTCGAGCAACTTCCGCTCCAGTCCTGCTCTGGTGCAATGGATCAACGGTTGCTTCGAGCGGATCATGCCGAGGACCGACGATCGGCAACGCGGTGCAATCGCATTCCGTCCGAGCGAGTCCGAAATCGAGCCGCCCAAGGGTGGCGGCCGTGCGGTGGCCCTGCGCGGCTTCACGAGCGCAGCCGCGGAGGCGAAGGCGGTCGCCGAATTGGTCGAGGCACGGCGCAGGGAGCATCCCGAGTGGCGAATCGCCATCTTGGTGCGTGCCCGCACGCACGCCCGGGACATTGCGCTTGCGCTGCGGGTCCGCAGTATCGCATTCCGTGCCGTGGACATCGAACCCCTGCAGGATCGCGCGGTGGTACGGGATCTGGTCATGCTGATCTGTGCGCTCGCCCACCTCGGCGATCGAACGGCTTGGCTCGCCGTCCTGCGCGCGCCGTGGGCGGGGCTCAATCTGTCTGATCTGCTCATCATCGCGCGCGCCGGTCCGATCGTGTGGGATGCGCTATGCGAAGAACGCGTGATGGAAAGCTTGAGCGCCGACGGCGCCGAGCGATGCAGGCGCCTCAGAGGGATTCTCGAGGATGCCTTTCGGGTTCAAAATCATACGGGGCTTCCACGGTGGGTGGAGCGCGCCTGGCTCGCGCTCGGCGGGGCGGCCTGCGCCGGAGACGAGCGCGGGCTCGCCCATGTGCGCACGGTATTCGCGCGGCTGCGCGATTTCGGCGAGCGCGGCCTTCCGGATGCAGCCGATCTGGTGCGGCACTTTGCAGATCTCTATGCGGACGGCGGCGCCGAGAGTGCCGTGGAGATCATGACCATTCACAAGGCCAAGGGGCTCGAATTCGATCTGGTGGTCGTACCCGCGCTCGATCGGCACGCGCGACAGGGTGCAAGTCAGTTGCTGCTGACTCACCAGTTCGCGCGCACGGAACGGGACGGCATGATCATGGCCGCCCGCCCGCCCGTCGGAGCGGGCACCAATCGGTTGTTCGAATTCCTACGGCTGCAGGCCAGGGATACCGCCGGGCTGGAAGCGCAGCGGCTGCTGTACGTCGCCTGCACCCGCGCAAAATCGGAGTTGCATTTGTATGCTGCCTTGGGATTGCGCGAAGACCCGGACGCCGCTCCCGGCGAGGGTGTGGATGAGTCTCCGGATATTCGTCCGCCCCATCCGGGAAGCCTGTTGGCGGTGCTGTGGCCGACGGTGTGCGCGCAATTCACGATCGACGCAGAAACCATGTCCCCGGGTGTCGAGCCGCCGACGGCCTTGCGCGGCGGACCGCTGCGCCGCATGCCGGCCGATTGGTCGCCGGCCCCGGTCTCCGAGGCGCTTCCCGCCGCGCTGCTCTCGGCGCCGGATCCGCGCGAGGAGACTCCGGTCTTCGATTGGGTGGGCGAGACCGCCCGGCGTGTGGGCAGCTTGGTCCATGCCGAACTTCAAGTCATGAATCTCGAGACCCATGACGAGGCCGCCATACGGGCGCGCGTTCCGCATTTCAGGCGTTGGCTGGCACTGAACGGAGTCCCGGCCGAGCGTCTTCGCGAGGCCAGCGAACGCGCGGTCGCGGCGCTCACCGCCGTGCGTGCCGATCCGCGCGGCCGCTGGATTCTGAAGCAGGGCTATCGGGACGACTTCCGGGAGCATGCCGTGTCGGGTCACTGGCGCGGCGAGGTGATACGAGCGGTATTCGATCGAAGCTTCGTCGACGAGGACGACGTGCGCTGGGTAATTGACTACAAGACCAGCCGGCATTCGGGAAGCGGTCTCGAAGAGTTCCTGGAGCGCGAAGTCGACCGCTACCGCCCGCAGCTCGAGCGCTACGCCGTACTGGCGCGAAGACTGGGGCCCGAGCCGGTGCGCGTCGGATTGTATTTCCCGTTGATCGGCGCGTGGCGCGAGTGGGATCCGGAAGGGTGATTTGACCGCTGCGGCCGGAACGTCTAGTTTCTTGCGCGTGGACGAAAAGCAAAACTCGGACGTGGGGTCGCACCGCCGGCAGGACGCGAATTCGCATCGCGCGGCCATCGTCGGCCTGATCATTTGCCTGGTGCTGGTGCTCGGCGGCTTGTTGCTGGTATACAAACTCAAAGCCATGTCGGAGCTGCAGGACTGCGTGATGCAGGGGCGCACCAATTGCGCGCCGGTCGATGGCGGCGATTGAAGGAAGCCAACCGACTCGAGCATCGATCATTTCCATTACACGCCGCTCAAAGAAACACGTGGACGGCTTCGAGGGGAATTCACATTCGCAATCGAAACGCCGATGCGCCGTAACGGGTGCAGCACCCTGGCTCTCGGTTGATGCATTAAGAATTGGCGCTGAGTGTCGATCCTTTGCGACCGGCGGCGGCCGTGATTAAATAGGCGTCGGCGGCGATATCAATCTCTTTTCGGGAGGGCGGATTCATGGAAAGGCCAAACAAGATCATCATCACCTGTGCCGTGACCGGTGCCATCCATACGCCTTCGATGTCTCCGAACCTTCCCATCACCCCCCAGGAAATTGCCGAGGCGGCGATAGGCGCCGCCGAGGCAGGCGCCGCCATCGTGCACCTGCATGCCCGGAATCCGGTGGACGGTAGTCCGGACCAAACGCCCGAGGCATTCATTCCGTTCCTCCGTGAAATCAAGGCGCGCTCCAACGTGGTCGTTAATTTGACGACGGGCGGCTCGCCGTTCATGGCGGTCGAGGAACGCGTGGCTCCGGCGGCGGTTTGGAAACCCGAGGTGGCAAGCCTCAACATGGGGTCGATGAATTTCGGTCTCTTTCCGATGCTGCGCCGATACAAGGAGTTTCGTTTCGACTGGGAACCGAAGATGCTCGAGAACTCCCGTGACCTGGTGTTCCGAAATTCCTTCAAGGACATCGAATATGTGCTGCGCACGCTGAATGATACGGGTACCCGGTATGAGTTCGAGTGTTACGACACGAGTCATCTTTACAATCTGCACCACTTTTTTCGCGAAAATCTGGTGAAACCGCCCCTCTTCGTTCAAACCGTGTTCGGCCTGCTTGGGGGGATCGGCACCCATCCGGACGACGTCCTGCACATGAAGCGCACTGCTGACCGGCTGTTTGGCTCGAATTACAAGTGGTCCGTGCTCGGCGCCGGCCGCGCGCAGATGCCGATTGCGTCCATGGCCGCCTCGATGGGCTGCAATGTCCGTGTGGGTCTGGAGGACTCACTCTGGATCGGCGCCGGCAAGCTTGCCAAATCCAACGCGCAGCAAGTGCGTCAGGTCAGGCAAATCATCGAGGGGCTGGGGCTCGAAGTCGCGACGCCGGATGAGGCCCGCGCGATTCTGCAGCTGAAGGGCGCGGATAACGTCGCGTTCTGAAGTAGCGCGAAGCGGCGAGGCGGCCTGGACTACTCGATTGATTCTTCGATGTGATCACCGGCGACATCGAACGGCCCGCGGGGCGCAAACCGCCCCCGCTGAGTGAATTCGCCGCGGCGGCGTTCAAACCCGGTCGAAGCTAGCCCCGCAAGAGCGCGCCACGGACGGCCGCCTGCTCAGCGGCGTCGACGCCGCTCGAGGAAAAGTAGCGCTCGATGGATCCCCAGCGATGATTGACTTCTTGCAGCGCCGCTCGAAGGAAGTCGCGCTCCGTTCCGATGAGCAAGCCAATCACCGGTGCGGGCGGCACGAACCCGAAAGTCTTGAGAAAGCCCGCCTCGGCGGTGCCGGCTATGCGCATGTTCTCACCGAATATGTCCGATTTGACGTAGTCGGCGATGATTTCTTCCGGCGGAATCCGCAAGAGCTCCAGCAGCAACGCGATCGCCACGCCGGTGCGGTCCTTGCCCGCCGTACAGTGCACGATGAGCGGCGTTTCGCCGGCCACTATCGCGCCGGTGATGAGCGGCCAGTGCAGAGACAAGGCCGCCGGCATGAGAGTGTACGCTTGCATCATGACGCGCCGCGTATTCTCCGGACTCGGGTCAGAGCGAAAGGATTCCCATGCGGCGTCGTCTCGCGCACGCAAATCCGTGTTCATGCTCAGGTGCAGCATCCGGCATGCGGGTCCGCACCAGTCGTTCGGATCGGCCGAACGCTCCCGCTCCGAGCGTAGATCGCAGACCGTCCTTATGCCGAGGACGGCGAGCTCGTCGCGATGCGCAGCGGAATAATTGGCCGGGCCTTCCGAGCGATAAATGAGGCCCTTTTTGACGACTTGGCCGCTCCTCGCTCGGAGGCCGCCGAGATCGCGAAAGTTCAGTTTCGAGAGTTCCGTCGTCACGATCCGCCTGCCGCTTGCCTCTGCGCGTCCAGCACCATGACGCGACGCTCGTCGGATGGCAAGAATTGGTTGTAGACGCGGGGTGAAGAATGGGGTACGAGACGTATATTCGCCGTCCGACCAACGTCGTTTGCCGTCATCGAGTTTGCATCCACCGCCGACCACAACTGGCCTCTCATGGGCGTGACCTTGTTTCGCCAAAGCCGCCGGGATTGCGAAGGGCGGCAACCCTGGCACGGAGGAAGAGCACCGCGGACACGCACCCTGCCAGTGCGAGCAATCCGATCGAGTGCGCCAGCGGCCGCGGGTCGCCCGCGGCATGCAACCGATCGCTGATCGATCCGACCAGTAACGGTCCTAAGCCGGCAGCCTCACCCTCGGCGTGTCGCGCGGCTACGGCGGCTTCGATTGCGTCCGTCGGTATGGTGGATTTCATCTCTCGGTATCCCGCCCATCAGCGATTGGCGTAAGCTTCCCCGAATGCTCCAAAGTGTCTGCGGGTTACAAGGCGGCGCTCGTCGACTTCGGTGGTTGCGGGTCTGATTGTGGAGCCGGACATAAAATTTTGCCTGAACGCGCCATGAGTTGCGAGAACAACCGATGAAATCGATCGAGCTCAGAATCGATGTGACCGAGGCGGCGGCGCTGGGTCGTCCCATGCAGACCGCCGTCACCGTGTTTATGCCGCAAGGCGAGCTCACGAACCCGCCGGTGGTGTGCTTCGCTTTTCCCGGCGGCGGCTATTGCCGCCGATATTATTCGTTCGACATGCCCGACGGATCGGGGGGCGGCCAGGCCGGATATCATTGCGATCGCGGCTGGATCTTCGTGGCGTGCGATCACTTGGGCTTTGGCGACTCGACCGTCCCGGAAGGGAATGCGCTCGACTACGAAAATATCGCCCGGGCGAATGACGCAACCGTCAAGGCGGTGATGCAAAAGCTCGCCGGCGGGACACTGAGGGAGGATTGCCCACCCGTCCGCGGTGCGGCGACGCTGGGAATCGGCCAGTCCATGGGGGGCTGCTTTACCATCGTCGCGCAGGCACAGCTCGAGACGTTCGATGCGATCGGCGTTCTCGGATACAGCGGCATTCACACCATCGTGCCATCACGACCCGGCGCGCCGGCAGCTGTGTGGCCATGGGTGCTGCGCGCAAGTCCGCTCGACAATCCCAAGATTTTGAATCGCTCGGCGCTCGCCGCCGCCGCGGGACCCAAACTCGGCGCCCAGAGCGAGCTCGCGGCGGCGGCGGCAGGCGGCGAACATCCGTTCGCGTGGTGCTTCCACTACGATGACGAGCCGGCCGATATCGTCGCCCTCGACATGAGGGCAGCGTCCGGAGTCGGCGCGCTTCCCGCCTGGCGCTCGGCGACCACGCCCCCCTGCGGACTTTATATGGTCGCTCCGGGGACCGTGTCGACCGAAGCCGCCTCGATCACCGTCCCGGTGCTCATTGCCGTCGGCGAGCGCGATGTGGTGCCCGATCCGTGGATGGAACCGAAGGCATTCAAGAGCTCGAGCGATGTCACCGTGTTCGTCTGTCCGCGCATGGGCCATATGCACAATTTCGCGCACACCCGACGCGAATTCTGGCAGCGCATTCATGCATGGGGAGCCGGCGTAGCCGATATGAAAGTGCTGAGATGCGCCTCAGCCTAGTGGCTCCGGCGCGGGCACGATGGCCGCGCCGGGCGCATCCTCGGGCATTCCCCGCCGCTTTGACCGTCGCGCGGCTTGCTTGAATGATTGACCGCAAGTCAAGCGGTCGGGCGTCTCGCCCCGGTGCAGCCCAGTATCCTCTGCCGGCAATCCGGCCGCCTAAGAAGCCGGCGTGCCGAAGCGAGGTGATCCATGACGGCTGAGTTTGAGGTGGTCATCGTTGGGGCAGGGCACAACGGGCTCGTCGCCGGCACGTATCTGGCGAAGGCGGGACGGCGCGTGCTGATCCTGGAACGTGGCCCGAAACTCGGCGGAATGACGAGCTCAGGGTTCATGATCCCAGAGGCGCCGGGGCACGTGGTCACTCCCTGTGCCGTCGAACTCATCTTCGTGCGCGCTACCGGCCTCATCGAGGAGTTCGATCTCCCGCGGTACGGCCTGAGGACGGTGGACCCCGATCCGTCCTATGTCTATCTGCATCCCGACGGAAACTCCATTGCGGTGTTCCGCGACCCACGGCGCACGGCTGAGGATATGGCGCGGCTGTCGCGCGCCGACGGCAAAGCTTACCTGGAGTTCGCGAAGCTGCTCGACGCCTTGGTCGACATCGGCCTGCCGGTCATGCTCAATGATCCGGGACGCTGGAAAATAGGCGATCTGCTGAAGATGATCGGCGCCCTGATTCGCAATCGGCGGCTCAGAGATCAGCTGAGCGCGCTGACCGCCGGCACGGCCGATCAAATTGCCTGCGAATGGTTCGAGCATCCCGCGTCGATCGCCTTGTTGACGGGGATCGCGGCGGGCGCCGGTCCGATAGATGACGACGGCAACGCGGCCGCTTATATGATTTTCGGCATGCTGCACCGTGTTGGCGTGGGCAAGCCGATCGGCAGCATGCAAAGCTTTTCCAATGCACTCGGCTCCGCATACGCGGCGGCGGGGGGCAGCCTGCAGCTCAATTCGACCGTGGCTGAAATCTTGATCGAGGACGGCAAAGCCCGCGGGGTACGGCTGGAGGATGGCAGCATCGTCAAGGCGCGCGTGGTGCTCGCTACCTGCGACCCGCGCACCGCATTTCAATTGGCGACACCCACGGCAATCGAACGCCGCATGCGGGTGCGGATGGAACATGCGCCGGCAGGCCGGGCCAATGTCGTTCCGTTCCTCGCCAATGTGGCCATGTCGGGACCGCTGCGGTTACGCCGACATCAAGAGCGCCGGACCGATGGTGCGGACCTCAATAAGGCCGTGGGACTGATGGGCACTCCGGACGAGGTGCGGGACAGCTTCGCCTTCGCGAAGCGCGGCGAGATCCCTCCTAGACACGCGGTGTCGATGACGCCGTTGAGCAATGGCGATCCGACCCAAGCTCCGCCCGGGCAATCGCTCGCGTATATCTATCTGCCGGCTGCGCCGGTGGTCGCCCGCGGCGGATGGCCGGCGGCGCGCGATCGCGTCATGGAGTCGGTGTTGGCTCAAGTCGGCGAATTCTATGAAGGATTCGATCGCGAGATCGGCCGCTTCGTCGAGGCGCCGCCGGACCGGGCGGCGCGCTTGAACGTCACCAACGGCTGCGTCACTCATATCGACTTCGCGTCCTCGCGCACGGGAAGCAAACGGCCGGCGTACGGCATGGGAGGCACCGCGCCGGTAGTTCCCGGCTTCTTTCTGGGCGGCGCGGGCATCCACCCCGGCGGAGGCGTCAGCGGACTTCCCGGCCGCATTTCCGCCAGCCGGGTTCTGCGCTACCTGAGGAGCGCGCGGTGAGCCGGACGCGCGGCGGTCGTCCAATTCGTTCAACCATTGGCCAGGCGCCGGGGATGCAGGCCCGGTGCGTCGTCCGACCAGGTTTTGGGCGCACAACGGCATCATCTATATCGCAATTTAGTCCAGGGAGAATGGTCATGCGAAATTCCAACAAGGCCTCATGGCTGGCCGCTGTCGCAGTGATTGCCGGCGCGCTGATGCTTCCGACGTTTTCCGAGGCGGCGGCAGGAGTGGCGCTCAACGATCCGGCCGATGTCAAGGCCATCGGCGACGTCGAGAAAGACCTGGCGACGCTCAACACGATGAAGGATCTGATCAAATACTATGCCCCGGATGCAGTGGTGTTCGACGTCTTTGCGCCGGGCATTTATCGTGGCAGCCGGCAGATTTATGACGGCTTCGAGCAGCAGTTTGCGCAGGGACAAAGCTTCACGGGAGCGATTCCCGAGATGGATATCTTGTCGGATGGCCGGTTCGCCTGTGCGGCCCTGCAGCTGCATTTCAACTTCGTCATGAAAAACGGCACCCACGGTTCCCTGACCCTGCGGCAGCTCGATGCTTACAAGAAGATCGGCGGCAAGTGGCTGATCGTACAGCAGCACATCTCGGTACCCATGGATCCGAAGACCGGCAAAGGCCTGCTCGATGAGCCGATGCCGGTGCGTGGGCCGCTGCAGTGGAATCCGCAGTCATTCTCGGGGAGGGCGGCTTCCGTGGCCCAGGCCAAGCGGGAAGTGCGTTCATGGCTCGATGTCGGGCTTTTAGCTCGCAATCTGGACCAGCTCATGGGCTACTACGGCCCGACCGACGATGTGATCGTTTACGACATGCTGTATCCGCCGGGCGAGTTCCGCGGCAAGAGTGAGATTCGGGCCGGCTTCGCTCCGGTGATGAACTACACCGATCCGCATGTGAAGATGCTCAGCCTCGTGATCGATACGGACGGCGTATTTGCAGCGCAGATCGACACACAAGATGTCACCGTGACGAGGAAGGACGGCACGAAATCCAACTTCTACCTGCGGCAGAGCGATTGCATGCGCCGCATGAACGGCAAATGGTACGCGGTGCTGGAGGAAATCTCGGTGCCGGTCGATGCCAAGACGGGACAATCAGTGACGAAAGCATCGGCGATCGCGTCTAATTGAGGGCAGCGCGCGGAACCGGGGGGAACACTATTTTATTTGTCTTATCGTCCGCTTGGCTTCGCCGTGGAGTCCTGCCGCTTGACCGCGGGAGTGACACAAACCTATGATCGCGGCAATGTCCTGGGGAGGACTGATCGCTGGGGCTGGACCATGCTGAAGCAGACCTGCCTGTCGGGTATCAACGGGCCGCGCACCGTTGCCGATTCCAGTGCCGAATGGACCACCTCAAGTTCCCCCGCCGCGGGAGTACGATATCGCTCGTGCACCGGCGCGAGATGGCGCAGCCGACGGGAGGATGGGTCATGGGCGGGCGCTTCACGAACAAGGTTGTCTTGATCACGGCGGCCGCTTCCGGCATCGGAGCGGCAACCGCCGAAGCATTCGCACGCGAGGGAGCCCGGCTCATGCTCGCCGATATCAACGAGGCGGGCGGCGAGGCGATGTCCGAACACCTGCGCAAAAGCGGAGTGGAAGCCCGATTCACGCGCGTCGATGCAACCGCGGAGAGCGATGTGGAACGCCTCATCCGCATCACGACCGAGGCCTACGGCGCGCTGAACGTCGCAGCAAACGTGGTCGGCGACGTGCTGGGAGACGCTGCGGGACCGGAATTTCACCAGCAGAGCGTGGAGGGCTGGGATGCCACTCTGGCGGTCTCCTTGCGCAGCACTTTTCTGTCGATGAAACACGAGATCAGCTTCATGATCGAACACGGCGGCGGGGCCATCTGCAACGTCACCTCGCTCGCGGGTCTGCTGCATGTGCCGGAATCCGGTGCCGCCTACGGTGCCGCCAAGGCGGGCGTGGTTCGGCTGACCAAATTTGCGGCGATCACGTACGCGGACAGAGGCGTACGGGTGAACTGTATAGCACCCGGCGTCACGCCGACTCCCGCGTACTACAAGGCGGGCCCGGAGGCCGCAAAGATGCTGATCGACGGAATGCTCGCACACCATGCGATCAAGCGCGTCATCGAGCCGAGCGAACAAGCTGCGGGCATCGTTTGGCTATGCTCGAACGAGGCGTCGATGATAACCGGCCAGGTCATCCCCATCGATGGCGGCTGGACGGCCCGTTAGACCACGGCTCGCAACGGCCCGGAATTGACAAAGGTAATGTACTGATGGACCCTGCGGCTTGGCCGATGCGCGTCATTCCGCCGCATGGCGTGCGAGATGCGAGATTCCCCGCGAGGCGTGCGAGCCGTACGTAGAAGCTTGGAGTCGATTCATGGGCGAGCAGCCTGATGATGAATGAGCGTCAATTCCGTACGTGCCCATTGTGCGAGGGCATGTGCGGCATCGAGGTCAGGCTGGATGCGGGCCGAGTACAAACTATCCGCCCGGACAAGGATAATGTGTGGAGCCGCGGGCACATATGCCCGAAAGGCACAACCCTGGGCGCATTGCATGACGATCCGGACCGCATTCGCAACCCGCTGATTCGAGACGACGGGGTATGGCGCGAGGTGGGCTGGGACGAGGCGCTGCGGCGCTGCGAGCAGTTGATACACAGGGTTCACGCGCAGTTCGGCTCGCGCGCCATGTGCGCCTATACCGGCAACATGGTCGGCAAGCTGTTCGACATTGGCCGGTACGTGGTGCTGTTCTTTCAGAAGGCGAAGCTCGGCTCGCACTATTCGTCTTCGACCGTCGATCAACAGCCTAAAAATTTATCGAGCTTGCTGCTCTACGGGAATATGTGGAAGATCCCGGTGCCGGACGTGGATAACACCGACCTGTTCGTCATTTTTGGCGCCAACCCGAATGCCTCGAAAGGCAGCATTCTCTCTCATCGCGACGTGATGGGGGCGATCCGTGCTCTGCGCTCGCGCGGCGGCCGAGTGATCGTGGTCGATCCGGTGCAGACAGGCACGGCACGCAAAGCCGACGAATGGATTGCGGTGGTGCCCGGCACGGACGCTGCGCTGCTGTTCGCCATCGTGCACACGCTTTTTGCCGAGAACCGGGTTCGCCTCGGGCATCTCGAGAATCTCGTGAATGGTGTCGAGGAGCTGCGGCGAGCCGCCGAGCCGTTCTCGCCGGAGGCCGTGGCACCCTTCTGCGGCGTGCCCGCGACGCGGATTCGAGCGCTCGCGGGCAGCATCGCGGATGCGCCAAGCGCGGCGATATACGGACGCATCGGCTTGTGTACGCAGCGCTTCGGCTCGCTGGCTTCCTGGTTGATCGATGTCGTGGCCATCTTGACCGGCAACATGGATCGACGCGGTGGACTCATGTTCAGCACCGAGGTGGCCTCTCACATGGACCTCTTCCCGCGTTATCCGGCCGATGCGCCGATTCTGGGAAAGCGCAGCCGGGTGCGCGGCGTACAGTCGGTCATCGGCCAGCTGCCCGCCTCTTGCCTGGCCGAGGAGATCGATACTCCCGGAGAAGGTCAGGTGCATGGGCTATTTACGATCGGGTCCAATCCCGTGGTCAGCGCCCCCAGCTCGGACCGCCTCGATGCGGCATTGCCGATGCTCGACTTCATGATCTCCTTCGATAATTACATCAATGAGACCACGCGCCACGCACATGTCATTCTTCCGAGCCCGTCGGTGCTCGAGACGCCCCACTGGGACATGTGGGGCTGGCCTTGGGCGCTGACCAGCGGCGGCCATTATTCACCGGCGCTCTATTCCCAGGCGAGAATGCCGGAATGGCGCGTTTTCATCACGCTCGCCTGCTTGTGCGACGGCATGAAGCTCGAGCAGATCGACGTCGATGCAGTGGATCACGAATATTTCTCCGCCATGTGCGCGCGCGTAGGGCTTGACCCTGAGAAGGTCATCAAGCTTTCCCCCGTCCCGGGACCGGAGCGCATCCTCGATCTGGCCATCCGCAGCGGCCCGTTCGGCGACCGCTACGGCGAACGCCCGGAGGGAGTTACCTTGGAGACGTTCAAGGCGCAGCCGCACGGCATCGTATTCGGACCCGCTCAACCGAAAATCCGTGAGGTATTGAGGACCCGCTCGGGCAAGATCGAGCTTGCGGCCGAGTACCTCCTGAACGACATCCCGCGCTTGCAGGCGGCAATGGCCGAAGCGCGCCCGCCGATGCTTCTGGTCAGCCGCCGGCATCTGAACTCCATGAACTCCTGGATGCACAATGTCGAGGTATTGATGAAGGGACCTGAGCGCTGCACGCTGTTCATCCATCCGCAGGATGCAAAATCAATCGACGTAAGCGACGGGGATTTGGTGCGGGTAAGCACTATCGAGGGAACCGTGGACGTGATTGCAGAGGTCACTGAAGGGATACGGCCGGGAGTGGTAAGCCTGCCTCACGGCTGGGGTCACGATCTTGCTGGGTCCCATTTGCGGGTTGCCGGCCGCCGCCCAGGCGTCAACAGTAATCGCCTGAGTCCCGGCAAGCTGGTCGATGAGGCCTCCGGCAATGCCGTGGTCAACGGAGTTCCGGTCACGGTCGCCAAGGCGACAGGTGCGGCGCTCGCATGATAGATCGGACCCCTGAGGGCATCGAGGAATTCCTTCGTGAGCAGTATCTTTTGTGGAATGAGAATAAGCGGGCCGAGTTTTTCGCGTTGTTTCGCGAGTGGCACGTGCGCTACTTCTATCTCTCCGCCGCCTGAGCTGTCGGCTGCCACCGTGGATATCTGCCGGAGCCGGGACATCGGGCTGCTGCAAAATGCTGAATCCTTGGCCGGGAGTCGATCCGGTAGGGAGAATATATGGAATTTCGTGTGTGATGGCCGGTAAATGCTCGCCGGCCGCCTCCAGCCCGGCACTTGTCTACGGAGGCGGCGCGCGTAAGAATCCGGTATGGACGCGCTGATATCGCAGCTGAGATACCTGAAGAAACTGCTGCGGCGGCGCGGCCGCACGGCGGAAGAAGCCGAGGATCTCGTCCAGGATGCCTTTGTGCGGATGCAAGAATACTGCCGCGAGGGCGGCTGCGTGCGTGAGCCTCGGGCGTTTCTCGCACGAACCGTGCTCAATCTGGCCGTGGATGCAAGGCGGCGCGATCGACGCGATCTTTATGAGAAGCAGCCCATCGAAGAGCTGTATCTGGTCGACCTCACGCCGTCGCCGGATGAGGTTTTTGCAGCCGACCAACGTCTCTTGAGTATAAGGCGCTCGCTCGCCGGACTGAGCGAGCGGACCCAGACGGCATTTTTCCTGCATCGTTTGGAAGGCTTCAGTTACGCGGAGATTGCACTGCGGCTCGGCGTGAGCGCCAGCGCGGTGGAGAAGCACATCGCGACAGCCGTCGCGAGATTGGCAATGGAACGGCATCGAATATGACGGACGTCACGGAGCCTGAGGAACCGACGCAGCTGCCGCCGGAGATCATCGCAGAAGCCGGCGTGTGGGTGGCTCGGCTCGGTGGGCCGAATGCGGAACTCAGCAAAAAGGGTGTGCGCCGGTGGTTGTCCGAGAGCGATGCGCACCGCCGAGCCTTCGATCTGGCCACGGAGGTCTGGGAGGAAGCCGGCGCGCTGCGTGGCTGCGCCGCAGCGCATCTTACGCGCTCCAAGCCGCCGAAGCGTTCCGGCCGGAAAAGCTTCTCTTCCAGCGCGGCGGCTTGCGTTGCGGCAACCGCAGTCGCGGCCCTTGTCGCCGGCGTTTTCACGTTTGGTGGCGCTGATTTCGCGACCGGCGTCGGCGAGCAGCGGGAGGTGAGCCTGGAAGACGGAAGCAGGGTCCTCATGAATACTTCCACGCGGCTGAAGGTCCTATACGACAAGTATCAGCGCCGGGTCGATCTCGAGAAAGGCGAGGCACGGTTCGATGTGACGAAGAATCCGAACCGTCCGTTCGTGGTTACCGCCGGTGGTCGGGAAGTCACGGCGCTTGGTACCTCTTTCGACGTACGCCGGGAACCCACCGAGGTGTCGGTTGTGCTGATCGACGGCACGGTAACGGTTGCCTCTGTAGCGGAGAGTCGGAATACGGCGCCAACCGCGCCCGCCGAAGTCACAGTACTGCACCCTGGACAGCGCCTGACATTCTCGGCCGGTCGGCCGGCCCGGCTGGATCGTCCGCCCCTGCAGCGGCTCACCGACTGGCAGCGCGGCCGTGTGACCTTGGACAACTCCTCGCTGGCCGACGCCATCGCCGAAATGAACCGTTATTCGATCGTGCAGCTTCGAGTGCAGCGACCGGAGGCCGCTGCCCTGAGGGTCAGCGGCATATTCCGCGCGGGCGACTCGATGAGCTTCGCGCGCGCGGTGTCGCAGGCCTACGGCTTGATGCCGGTCGAGCAGGCAAACGCAATCCTGCTGACCGGAACTCCCCAGCAGCAAGTCCGGCCGGCGACGGTCGTCGGATCTTCCGATCCCGACAAATAACCCGAGCCGGCTGAGGTTTTTGTCGAGCTCCTGCGTCAATGTCTTCTTATAGGGACAAGACTCAAAAAATATCGGGCCAAGGACGGCCGTCGGTTTTGGGGGAGAGCTATGCGCAGTGTGTTCAGGGCAAAATTCATCCACATCGCGATCCTGGGCGTGTTCGCTTTGTCCGCGAGCTCGGCGATGGCGCAGAGCCGTTCGCAGTACTCGGCCATCCGATTCGATCTTCCGGCGCAGCCTTTGAGCGAATCGCTGCGCGCCGTCGGGCGCCAGTCGAACATCAATATACTGTTCGATCCCCATGTGGTGGGGCGCTGGAAGGCGCCGGCGCTGAGGTTGAGTGCCACGGTAGAAGAGGCGCTGACCCAGCTTCTGGTGGGAAGCGATCTCCATTACCGG
>DASYAC010000179.1:0-3302 GCA_036501585.1 Steroidobacteraceae bacterium | reverse complement strand
CCGGAGCGGGATGGCGAGGGTGCTGAAGTAGTCCGGCGAAATTTGCTCGACGATGGCGATGGGGCGGCGGTTGAGCGGCTGCTCGGGGCGGCCGGCGATGCGGACGGGAGTGCCAGCCCAGCCGGTGGCGGGCAGGGTGAGAGTGACGCTGGCGTGCTCGACGCCGGGAACGGCTTCGACGCGATCGACGAGCTGGGTGTAGAAGGCGGCGCGTTTTTGGTAGGTGTCGTAGACGGCGGGCGCGAGCGAGACCGACATGGTGAGCACGTGATCGGGACGGTAGCCGGGATCGACTTGATAGATGTGGGCGAGGCTTTCAAAGAGCAGTCCGGCGCTCACGAGGAGGACGAGGGAGAGCGCCACTTGTCCGGCGACGAGCAGCCCGCGGGGGCCGGTTGCGAAATGGCGGCGAAACCGGCCGGCGGGTACAGCGCCGTTGCCCTGAAGAACCGCAGCGAGATCGCGGCGGAACGACGAGAGTGCGGGCGCGAGGCCGAAGAGGATGCCGGTGGTGACGGAGAGCGCGAGCGCGAAGGCGAGGACGGCGAGGTCGAGGTGGATTTCCGAACTGCGCGGGAGGGCGATGGCAGTGGCGGTGCGGATGCCGCGCATTGCTGTCCATGCGAGGACGGTGCCGAGTACGCCGCCGATGAGTGAGAGCAGCGTGCTTTCAGTGAGGAGCTGACGCAGCAAACGGCCGCGGCCCGCTCCGAGCGCCGCGCGGACGGCAAACTCACGTGCGCGGGTGGCGGCGCGGGCGAGCAAAAGACTGGCGACATTGGCGCAGACGATGAGCAGCAAGAGGCCGACGGCGCCGGTCAGCAACAGCAGAGGCTCGCGCACATCGGAGACGACGGACTCTTCGAGCGAGCGGATGCGCGGACGGCCGGCGAGCGTGTCCGGCTTGGCATCGAGCATGGCGGGATGCGCGGCGGCGTATTGATGATTGAGCCCGGCTAGCTCCTCGCTTGCCTGCTCGATCGAGATGCCGGGCTTGAGGCGTCCGAAGACGTGAAGGTACGGACTGAGAGGGCGAGATTGGACCGGCATCGACGACCACTCGAGGGGGCGGGTGGTCCAGACGTCGAGAGTTCCATCGGCGGATGGGAAATCGAAACGCGGCGGGAGGATGCCTACGACGGTGTAGGGCTTGCCGGCAAGCGTGATGGCGTGGCCGAGGATGGCGGGATTCGCGCCGAAGCTGCGACGCCACAGGCGGGTGCTGAGCATGACGACATCGGGGCCGCCGGTGCGGTCTTCCGCGGGGAGGAACGAACGGCCGAGCGCCGGTGTGACGCCGAGGATGCCGAGGAAGTTGGCGGAGACGCGCTGCGCGTTGACGACCTGCGGCTCGCCGGTGCCGGTGAGGGCCATTTCTTCCGCGGAGGAGAAGACGCCGGTATCGGTGTAGGAGCGGGCGGCGGCGCGGAGCTCGTCGACATGAATGGGCGTGGCGCCGCCGGAGAGGATGACGAGCTGCTGCGGATCGGTGTAGCCGAGGGGGCGCAGGAGGACGGCGCGCACGACGGAGAAGAGTGCGGTGTTTGCGCCGATGCCGACGGCGACCGTGAGCACGATGGCCGCGGAGAAGCCGGGGCGTTTGGCGATCATGCGGGCGGCGAAGCGAAGGTCCTGCCACAGGGAAGTGAAAAAGCCGGGTCCGCTTGTCACGCGCACCTCCATGATGTGACTACCTTATATCTGTATTTGCGAGGGACGGATGGGTGTGTTGAGAAAGTCTCAGAGGTACGGTGGGGCTCGCGTTGCTCTGTGTGTTGCGGCATCGCTGCTGGTATCGGTTTTAAGCGGATGCCGAGGCGCGCGGGAACCGGCGGCAGGCTCATCCGGTGCGGCGACGGAGACGATCGTCGTGCTGCGGCATGGTGAGAAGCCTGCCGGCGGCCTGGGGCAGCTGAGCTGCAAAGGGCTGAACCGAGCGCTGGCGCTGCCGAAGATGCTGATCGGGCGCTTCGGGCGGGCTAATGCGGTTTTCGCGCCCAATCCGTCGGTGGAGGTGCAGGACGGTGTGTTGAGGCGGAAGGGGTACTCCTATGTGCGGCCGCTGGCGACGATTGAGCCGACGGCGATCGAGCTGGGGCTGCCGGTGAATGCGCAGATCGGCTTTCCGGATATTGCCACTCTGCAGCGGGCGGTGACTGCGCCGGCCTATGCGAACAGCACGGTGTTTATCGCGTGGGAGCACAAGTACGCGTATGACTTTGCGCGGCTGATGCTCCAGTCGTACGGGCTGGACCGGGCGCAGGTGCCGGCGTGGCCGAGCGATGATTTTGAGACGATGTATGTCTTTCGGATTACGCGGGCGGCGGGTGAGGCCTCGCCCACGATGACGTTTGCCGTGGAGCAGGAGGGTCTTTCGGCATCGCTGGGGGATGCGTGTCCTTCGCCGTAGCGAAGTGAGCCATTCGTTCGCAGTACGGGTGTTGGTTGAGCGGCCCGCTAAATCCGATGGGAACCGCGAGCCTCCATCCACCGTATGACAGATACAAGCCCGAGCAACGCGCGGGAAGCACAGGCCCCAATCTCCCTTAGCAAGGGGAAAGTATGAACGCCGATTTACGACTTGCTTTGCGGCAATTGCGAAAAGCGCCGGGGTTCGCCTTGACTGCAGTGCTCACGCTGGCGCTGGCCATTGGCGCCAATGCCATTGTCTTCAGCGTGCTGAATGCCTTGGTTCTGCGCCCGCTGAAGGTGCCCCACCCGGAGAACCTGCTCATGGTGGAGCGGACCTTCGGGGCAGAAACCACGCCGTCGCAGTCGTATCCGGATTACCGCGACCTGCGCGATATGAACCGCAGCTTCGACGCGCTGATGACGTATGACATTATGGGCGGCGTTGGTCTGGACACGGGCAGCGGAAATCCGGCAGTGGTCTGGCCCTACATGGTGAGCGGGAATTACTTCGATGCGCTGGGCATTCGGCCGTATCTGGGCCGATTCATCCATGCTTCGGAGGAGCACGGCAAAAACAGTGTGCCGGAGATCGTGCTGAGCTACGCGCTGTGGCACAGCCGCTTCCACGGCGACCCCGCCGCGGTGGGCCGCACGGTACAGATCAACAAGCACCCGTTCACGATCGTGGGGGTTGCGCCGCAGGAGTTCCGCGGCACGGAACTGTTCTTCGCGCCTGATTTCTGGGCTCCGATCGTCGATAAGCCTGAAGTTGAGGGTGATACCGATCTGGAAGAGCGCGGCAACCATAATGCCTGGATCATCGGCCATCTGAAGCCCGGGGTTACGCCGGCAGGGGCCACGTCGGATTTGAATACCATTGCGGCTTCGCT
>DASYAC010000178.1:0-5758 GCA_036501585.1 Steroidobacteraceae bacterium | reverse complement strand
CCACGAACAGGACGCGCGGCTTCGCGGATTTGACGTAGTCGAGCAGCGCGACCTGCAGGAAGGAATTGTCCACGTCCTCCTCGTCCAGCGGCGTGGTGGTCGCGTAGAGACGCCGCATCAGCGCATCGCGGGGGGTCGGCGGACTCTTCGCCGGCGGCGGCTTCCATCCGGCCTGTATGACGAGACCGCTGCGCCGCTCATTGAAGATGTCCTCGAATACGCTCCACGTTCCGTAGATCGCGACCCGTCCGCGATACTCATCGAAGCCGTTCAGCCATTCGAATACGCTCGGCGTCGGATTCGGGCCGAACTCGTTCGAGTCGATGGCATCGTTCGGAAATCCGGTGCTCATCTCGTTGTAGCCCGGATACGAGAAGGCCTTGCCGTTCGACACCCGGGCGATGCTGCCGAGGTTCTGGTTTCCGATCAGTTGACCGCGCTTCGCCACCGTGCCCCAAAGGAACGGGAACAAGGCCTCGCGGCGCTCGGCCGGCGTCGCGCGCCAGTAGCGCTTGCGCAGATCCTCATCGGACAGCCAGCTCCCGCCCGCCTGGTCGTTCAGCAGATCCTCTTCGGCACCCGTGAATACCTCTTGCCAGCGCAGGCCGTCGCTCACGATGAGGACCACGTTCCGGGTCTTGCCCGCGGCCGGCGACAATAAGCCGGCCGCCAGGAGCACGGCGACGCCGAGGCCGACCCAGCCGTCGGCGCGCGGGCGCCTCATTGATGCAATACCACCGCGCCATTCGCGGTCCAGCTCAGGTAAACCTCATCGCTCCAGTCGATGCTCCACTCGGAGGTGCGCCGGTCGTTCTGCGCGAATACCGTGACCATTTTTCCCGTCTCGGTCTTGATTCGATACGTGGAGCGATTGCCGAGATAGCCGAGCTCCCACACCGTCCCCTTGATCTGGTTCACCGCCGCGCCGGACACCGGCGCCTTGCTCAGCCGAATCTTCTCGGGCCGGAGCGACACCCATACGCGCTGCCCGTTGCCGAACCGGCCCGGATCGTCGACGATGAGATCGCAACCCGCCTCGGCGCTCCGCACCACGACATGCCCCGGCAGGGCACCCTCGTTGACGGTTCCCTCGAACAGGTTCGTCGTGCCGATGAAGTCGGCCACGAACCGGTTCTGCGGGAACTCGTAGATTTCCGAGGGCGTACCGACCTGTACCACCTGGCCGCGATTCATCACCGCGATCCGGGTGGAGAGCGCCATGGCTTCGTCCTGGTCGTGCGTCACGAACACGAAGGTGATGCCCACCTCGTACTGGATGTTCATCAGCTCGAACTGGGTCTGTTCGCGCAGCTTCTTGTCGAGCGCGCTCAGCGGCTCGTCGAGCAGCAGCACCTTCGGCCGCCGGATGAGCGAACGGGCGAGCGCCACGCGCTGCCGCTGGCCTCCCGAGAGCTGATGCGGCTTGCGTTTCGACATCGGCCCGAGCTGCACCATGTCGAGTGCGTCGCGAATGCGCTTGAGGCGTTCATCCTCCGCTAGACCGAGCCGCTTGAGACCGTAGCCCACGTTCTGCTCGACCGTCATGTGCGGAAACAATGCATAGGACTGGAACATCATGTTCACAGGCCGCTCATAGGGAGGTACCCGGGTCATGTCGGCGTCCTCGATGAGAATGCGGCCGGAGCTCGGGGTCGTGAAGCCCGCCAGCATCCGCAGGAGCGTCGTCTTGCCGCAACCGGAGCCGCCCACGAGCGCGAACATCTCGCCCTTGTAAATGCGAAGGTTGATGCCGTCGACCGCCGTGAAGGAGCCGAAGGTCTTGCCGACGCTCTCGATCACGATTTGCGGCTTGGCGTCGGGATCGAGCCAGGGGCGGTCGGAGGTCGATTTCTGGGGCGACAGCATGGCTGCAACAGGCGGGCCGGAACCTCAGAACTCGCCGGGAGGCGTGGCCCGCCGGCGCTCCGGCGCATAGAAGGGACGCTCCACCACCACGGCTCGCGACATCCGGCGCTCCCAGACCAGTTCCCGGTTCAAATAGATCTCCGCCCAGAGGGCCGTGCCCGTTTTGAAGTACGGCGCATCGACCATAGCAAGCGCTATGTTGCGCTTGCAAGTGGGCGACCACGCGGCCGAGGTGACGCTGCCGATCTCGCGCTTGCCGTCCGCCTCCACGTAGAGCAATGCGTTGTGCGCCGGCTTGTTGCCCGCGACGTCCAGCGCGACCAGCTGACGCCGCGCTCCGCGCGCGCGCTCGGCGATGAGCGCACGCCGGCCGTTGAAGTGTCCCTTGTCGAAATCCAGCAGCCAGGAGAGGCCCAATTCGAGGGGCGAGCGGTCGCGGCCGGTGCGGATGGTCTGCTCCGCGGACACGAAATCCACGTGCGGGCTCAAGAAGCCCGCTTCGATGCGCGCAATGTTGAGGGCTTGCGATCCGATGGCGCGGATACCGCGCGTGCGGCCGGCCGCCATCAGGGCGTCCCAGACCTCCTCCGCCGCGGCGGGCTCCATCCATAACTCGTAGCCCAGATCGCCGGTAAAGCCGGTGCGCGACACCGTGAGCTCCCGCGTGCCCAGAGAAAACCGGCCGATATCGAAGGGCTTCAACCGCTCCACGCCGGCGAGGCCCGCCGTGCGCAGCACGGCGTAGGAGGTCGGGCCCTGCAGCGCCAGCGCCGCGATCTCGGGGGTGATCTCGCTCACCTCGACATCGAAGCCGACCGCCGAATCCAGGAGCCAGTCGATCTGCCGCTCCGCCGTGCAGAGCCGGTACTCGCCTTCGCCCAGCCTGAACACCGTTCCATCGTCGAGCACGTGGCCGGCATCGTTGCACCAGGCGCAGTACGCCACCCGGTTCGGTTTGAGCTTGGCGATGTCCCGCGTCACGAGACGATTCAAGTACGGCAGCGCATCGGCACCGATGATCCGATATTTCACCATGGGCGTGAGATCGTAGAGCGTCGCCGCGTTCCGAATCGCGAAATACTCCTGTTCGACCGTGGTGAACACGTCGACCGTGGTGTAGCCCGCCCAGGGAATGAAACTGTCGACCTGGCTCAAAGCTCGGGCGCGCGCGTGAAACGGAGTCTCGAGCAGCGGCTTGACGAAATGCGGAACCGGCGGTTGCGGAGCGCTCATATCAGGCGGCCTCCAGGATTTGGCGCGCAGCGTTGCGGCCGGCGGTCCCCATGACGCCGCCGCCCGGATGGCAGCCGGCCCCGCACAGATAGAGGCCCGGCAGGGGCGTGCGATGCTGAGCGGCGCCCGGAACCGGCCTCACCAGGAAGAACTGGTCGAAAGCCAGCTCGCCGTGATGCCAGTGTCCGCCGCTGATCTTGAATTCCTGCTCGATATCGAGCGGCGTCAACAATTCAGCCCCGAGGATGCTCGCCTCGAGGCCGGGAGCGTGCCTGTCCAGAACTCCGATGCAAAGCTCCATGAAACGTTGCCGCTCCTGGGTCCAGCCGCTCTTGAGCTCATAGGGCACGTACTGCACGATGGCGGACAGCACGTGCTTTCCATGAGGCGCCAGGGCCGGGTCGTTCAACGACGGCACGGTGATCTCCATGGCCGGCGCCGAGGAGTATTCCCCGTACTTCGAGTGGTTGTAGGCCCTCTCCAGATACTGGAGCGATGGTGCGATCAATAATCGTCCGCGGAGCGCCGTCTCCGCCACCCCGCGGAACGCGGGCACGCGGTCCAGAGCGAGGTGCAGCTTCGCGGCAAGCCCTCGGGCTCTCAAGTGCCGGACGCGGCGTACGAAGCCGGTGTCCAGGTGCGCCGTGCCGAGGAGCTGCAGAAAGGTCGTCTTGGGGTCGGCGTTCGACACCACGGTTGCCGCTTGAATACGCTCGCCCGAGTCGAGCTCGACGCCGGCGGCACGGTCCGATTCCACCAGGATGCGTTTGACCGGACAGCCCGGACGAATGGCGGCGCCCGCGGCGATGGCCGCTTTGGCGAGCGCATCGCTCACTGCCCCGACACCGCCCCGCGGCTGCGCCAGGCCCCGCGTGCCGCCCGCCGCCTCCGCTGCCAGACGGTAGAGGAGCGTCAACACCGTGCCCGGAGAGCGAGGCCCGAAGTTGGTGCCGAGCACGGCGTCGAAGGCCAACGCGCCCTTGAGCGCCGCGCCGCTGAAGTTCTCCTCCAGCAGGTCGTACACGTTCATCCCGCCGATGCGCAGGAGCTCCCGCATGTCGCGGCGTCCGATCCTCCGAATCCGCCATGCGAGACCCGCGAGCGCCGAGAGATCCTTCCAATCCGTGGTGCCGAGGCGGGGCGGAACCTTGGAAAGGAGCGGCGAGAGAGCGCGCGCGAAGCGCTGCATCTGTCCGCCGTAGATTCGGTAAGCATCATTGTCCGAGCCCAACCGGCCCTCCTCCACGCTCAACGGCGCGCCCTCGGCCGAGAGTGCCGTGGTGCCCAAACGCTCTGCCGCCCAGTCGAGCCCATGCGCAGCGAGATCGAGATCCCGCACCAGTTCGGCCGGCATGAGGTGCACGAGGTGCGCGCAGGCCGACACCCTGAAACCCGGCTGAAATTCGCGCGTGAGCGACGCGCCGCCGACCTGGGCCTGAGCCTCGACCACGAGCACCGACCGTCCGCCGCGCGCGAGCGTGGCCGCGCAGATCAAGCCGTTGTGGCCCGCGCCGATGACGATGCAGTCGTAATGCGCGGATGCGCCTTGCCGAATCATAGTTCCGACCGCCTCCCCATATCCTCGAGAACCGCCCGCGCCGCGTTGGCGCCGGGCGCACCCATCACCCCTCCTCCCGGATGCGTGCTCGAGCCGCACATGTACAGCCCCCGCACCGGCGAGCGGTACTGGGCAAACCCCGGGACCGGCCGATTGAACAGCAGCTGATCCATGGTCAATTCGCCCTGAAAGATGTTTCCCTCGGTCAGACCCACTTCGTTCTCGATGTCCCAAGGCGTGCGAATCTCGGCGTGCAGGATGAGATCCTTGAAGTTCGGGCTCTGCCGGGCGATGGTGTCGATGACGGTGTCGCCGAATCCGCGCCGCCTCTCGGCGTTCCATTCCCCGTCCGCGAGCTCGTACGGGCAGTACTGCACGAACACCGACATGTAATGTTTTCCGTCGGGCGCCATGGTCGGGTCGATCTGCGAGGGAATCAGCATGTCGATGTACGGAGCGCGCGACCAGCGCCCCTCCTTCCAGTCGTCGTAGGCGCGCTCCATCATCTCGAGGGTGTCGGTGACGTGCATGTCGCCGCGCGTGCACGGCGAGCCCTGCGGGATCGCAGGAAAGCGCGGCAGGCCGTCGAGCGCGATATTGAGCTTCCCGGAGGAGCCGCGGATCTTGAAATTCTTCACCCGGCGCACGAAGTCCGGCGGCAGGTCCCCGGCATCCACGATCTTCAAGAAGGTGCGGCGCACGTCGAGGTTGGAGATCACCAGCCGCGCCTGAATCTCCTCGCCGTTCTCGAGTGCCACCCCATGGGCTCTGCCCCCCTTGACCAGCACCTTCGCGACCGGCGCGTCGCTTCGAATCAAGCCGCCGCTCGCCTCGAACGACTTGCCGAGCGCATTGCTGATCGCACCCATGCCGCCGCGCGCGAATCCCCACGCGCCGACCGTGTCGTCGATGTCCCCCATGTAGTGATGGAGCAGCACGTAGGCCGTGCCGGGCGAACGGGGCCCGAGCGCCGTGCCGATGATGGAGCTTCCGGCGAAATGCGCCTTGACGATCTCGCTCTCGAAATACTCGTCGAGAAAATCCGCGGCGCTCATGGTCCAGAAGCGCAGCGTATCGTACATGCGCTCCTCGCCGAGACCG
>DASYAC010000177.1:0-2382 GCA_036501585.1 Steroidobacteraceae bacterium | reverse complement strand
AGCCGCGCGCCAGCAGCATCTTGTCCGGACTCAGCCCGATACCCGGCACCAGGTTGTTCGGCTCGAACGCCGCCTGCTCGATCTCGGTGTGGAAATCGGTGACGTTGCGGTCAAGCGTCAGCTTTCCCACTTCGATCAGCGGATAGTCCTTGTGCGGCCAGACCTTGGTGAGGTCGAACGGATTGAAACGATAGGTCTTGGCGTCGGCGAACGGCATGATCTGCATCTTCAGCGTCCAGCGCGGGAATTCGCCCTTCTTGATCGAGTTGAACAGATCGCGCCGGTGGTAGTCGCCATCCACCCCCGCCAGACGATCCGCCTCGGCCTGCGTCAGAAAGTCGATGCCCTGATCGGTCTTGAAGTGATACTTCACCCAGAACTTCGCACCCTGGCGGTTGACCCACATGTATGTGTGACTGGAAAAGCCGTCCATATGACGCCAGGTTTTGGGGATGCCTCGATCGCCCATCAGCCACGTCACCTGGTGCGCCGACTCGGGCGACAACGTCCAGAAGTCCCATTGCATGTCATGGTCCCGCAGCCCGCTGTCCGCGCGGCGCTTCTGCGAGCGGATGAAATGCTGGAACTTCAGCGGATCGCGGATGAAAAAGACGGGCGTATTGTTGCCCACCATGTCGTAGATGCCCTCGCTGGTATAGAACTTCAGCGAGAAACCGCGCGGATCGCGCCAGGTGTCCGGACTACCCCGTTCACCGGCCACCGTCGAGAAACGGATCAAGGTCTCGGTCTTGGCGCCCGGCTGGAAGACGGCGGCCCGCGTATAGCGGCTCACGTCCTGGGTGACCTGGAAATGACCGAAGGCGCCGCCGCCCTTGGCGTGCGGCTGACGCTCCGGGATGCGTTCGCGATTGAAAGCCGCCATCTGCTCGATCAGGTAATGATCGTTCAGAACGATGGGGCCGTCCGCGCCGATGGTGAGTGAATGCTCGTCGCTCGCCACCGGGGCGCCTGCATCGGTCGTGGTAGCTTTTGTAGATTCAGTCATAGTGTGCTCCTTGAGTGGCTGGATTGACGATGGAGCCGGTTACGCCGCACCAGACTGGACCTGGCGACCCGATAAGTGAAATAGAACTTTTCTATGCGCAGAAGAGGATCTATCTATACATGGAAGAGCGGCGCGTTCGGGTGCGAGGCGCTAGACAATCCATTCGGCACGCGGCCGCCGGCCGCGCGTTCCTAACGCAGCGCCAGCGTGTCCCGCCGCCACGCAACGTCCTGCCATCGGCCGAAGTCCCGCAGGAGCTCGGGGCTGCTCGCCTGCCGCACCAAGGCGAGATCATCGAGCCGCAGTTCCTCGAAGCTCCGCCGGAACCGCCCGCGCTCCTTGACTTCTCGCGCGATGAGCAGGCGCCGGGTGCCCGGCGCATAGCCTGCAAAATCTACAAAGCCTTCCTCGGGATCGTCGAGCCCGGGCGAGAGCACATCGATGGTCCAGCTGCCGGCCCGTTCATGCAATACCCAAAGCTCGCGCCAGCTCTCGAGCGGCTGCACCGCGAGCACCAGCGCCGGAGCTTGCGGGATGGCCTGGATCGAGGCCGTCCTCACGATCCCGTAGGTGCAGCGCCGGATGATGGCGGCGGAGCGCGGCCGACGTCCATCCTGCAGGGCAACACACGTTTGGCCCGGACTCCCTGGCGACGTGCTGAGCGTCAGCGGTCCCGGCTGCAGCGCGGGCAACGTTCCGGCCCAGCGGATGGCACCGACCCGCAAGACGGCATCCAGGTATTCCGCCCGCCGGTCATCACCCAGATCATCGGGATGCACCGCTAAAAGCTCCGAGAGTGCACGCTCCGCCGCATCGCCGGCGGGCTCGCCGCGGCGGTCTTGGGCATAGGCCAGCGCGGCCCAAACGCCGGCACGCCGCGCATGCAGGCGGCTCCTCGTCATCGCGCTCACTTCGCCGTCTTTGACCTCATCGAGCAATTGGGAGCGTTCGGCGTCGACGGTTGCGCGCGGGACAGGACCCAGATCCGGACCGATGCAATCGGGCCGGGTGAGACCGAGGACCGCACGCGCACGCTCCTCCGGCCGCGCCCCGGGGAGCATCAGCACGCGATGAAACAACTCGCCGTCGTAGCAGACTCGCATCCGGCCGTTACGTTCGAAATTGCGCATGCGAACGCCGAACTGCTCTACGGCGTCCAGGTGCGGGGCGAAATCGGCGAGATGGTCCGTGCTGCCTGAGGCCTGATCGGCGAGCCGCTCGGCCATTTGGGCAATGGCGTCGAAGGGCTCGGCAGTCATCGCTTGCGGGGCCACCGCCTTGAGATAGGCTGCGCCGTAACTGATGCCGAGCGACTCGGATCCCGGGCTCTCGCGCAGGAAGCGCAGCACGGCGAGAAGCTCGGGGGCAGCGGTCTC
>DASYAC010000176.1:0-1881 GCA_036501585.1 Steroidobacteraceae bacterium | reverse complement strand
CCGCGCCGGCGGGGCG
Organism: Steroidobacteraceae bacterium; assembly: GCA_036501585.1. Classification (GTDB taxonomy): domain Bacteria; phylum Pseudomonadota; class Gammaproteobacteria; order Steroidobacterales; family Steroidobacteraceae; genus Bog-1198. Next base: position 1,865 of record DASYAC010000176.1, on the reverse strand, counting down.
AAATCGCGCACACCGGGTGCATCCATGACCCACGAATCCGCTCCCAGCCGGTAACGGCGCGCGGTGGTCGTGGTGTGCCGTCCCTCGACATCGCGCGTGAGCTCTCGAGTCTGCGCCGCCGCCTCCGGGGCAAGGGCGTTGATCAGCGAGGATTTACCCACGCCCGACTGTCCGACCAGCAGCGCCGTGCCGGCGGCGAGGGCGCCCCTGAGCGCTTCGATTCCTCGGCCGGCGAGAGCGGACACCTCACGGGAGGGGAGTCCCAGCGCCCCGTAGGCGTCGAGCTCGCCGCGCATGGAATCGCCGCCCAGATCCGATTTATTGACGATCAGCAGCGCGTCGAGATCCTTGAGCCGCGCACCGGCCCAATAGCGGTCCGCGAGGAACCAATCCGGCTCCGGCTCCGGCGCGAGCACGATGACCAGCCGGTCGACGTTGGCGGCGACCGGCTCGGCGCGTCCGCGGGCGTCGATGCGCTCCACCAGGTTGCGCCGGGGCTCGAGGGATTCGATCGCGGGACCCCCGCCCTCCGGGGCGCGGGTCCAGGCGACCTCATCGCCGCAGACGATGCGAAGCTTGCGGCTCTTGAGCGAACAATGCAGCAGCTCCGAGCCGGACTCCACCAGCACCCCTCGCCCGTAGCTCGCGAGCACGGTCCCGGCGCCGCGCGCGCCCGTCAACTGCGGCCTCTGCTACCATGCGGACTCACGATGAAATCCCCCGGCAATCTCATTTGGATCGATCTTGAAATGACCGGGCTCAAGCCGGACACCGATTTCATCATCGAAATCGCCACGATCGTAACCGACAAGCACCTCCGGGTGCTTGCCGAAGGACCGGTCATCGCGGTGCATCAGAGCGCCGAAGTGCTCGATGCCATGGACGACTGGAATCGGCGCCAGCACGGCGGCTCCGGGCTCAGCGCGAGAGTCCTCGCGAGCCGAACCGACACGGCCGCCGCGGAGCGCGAGACGCTCGCCTTCCTCGACACCTGGGCCGAGAAGGGCCGCTCGCCCATGTGCGGGAACAGCATCTGTCAAGACCGCCGCTTCCTCGCCCGTCTGATGCCGACGCTCGAGCGATTCTTCCATTACCGCAATCTGGACGTGAGCACGCTCAAGGAGCTGGCGCAGCGCTGGGCGCCGCAGGTCGCACAGGCCTTCCAGAAGAGCTCCACGCACCTCGCCATGGACGATGTGCGCGAGTCGATACGCGAGCTCGAGTTCTATCGCGAACGGCTGCTGCGCCCGCTCTAGGGCTGAGCGGCGCTGTCCGCCGCCAGGAACATCCAGGTCTCGACCACCGTATCGGGATTCAGCGACAGGCTGTCGATGCCCTGTTTCACCAGCCAGCGTGCGAGCTCGGGATGGTCCGAAGGACCCTGACCGCAGATGCCGACATACTTGCCCTGCGACGTGCACGCCTTGATCGCCATCGCCATGAAGGCCTTCACGGCATCGTCGCGCTCGTCGAAGAGCTTCGCCACGACGCCCGAGTCGCGGTCGAGTCCGAGCGCGAGCTGGGTCATGTCGTTCGAGCCGATCGAGAAGCCGTCGAAATATTCGAGATAACGGTCCGCCAGCACGGCGTTGGTCGGCAGCTCGCACATCATGATGTGCTTCAATCCGTTGTCGCCGCGCCTCAGTCCGTTGTCGGCGAGAAGCTGGGTGACGGTCTTCGCCTCGAGGAGCGTGCGCACGAACGGCACCATGACCTGGACGTTCGTGAGGCCCATCTCGTCGCGCACGCGCTTCAGAGCGCGGCATTCGAGCTCGAAGCAGGGCCTGAACGCCTTGTCGATGTAGCGCGCCGCGCCGCGGAATCCGAGCATCGGATTCTCCTCGTGCGGCTCGTAGGCCTTGCCG
>DASYAC010000175.1:0-13978 GCA_036501585.1 Steroidobacteraceae bacterium | reverse complement strand
GCCGTGTTGTCCGCGAACCAGCCCTGCACCTTGCCGTCGATCGAAATGCCGTTGTCGTCGTACACGCAGATCAGCTTGCCGAGCTGCTGCATGCCCGCGAGCGAGGCCGCCTCGTGCGACACGCCCTCCATCATGCAGCCGTCGCCCATGAACACGTAGGTGTGGTGATCGACGATGGTGTGGCCCGGGCGGTTGAAGGTGGCGGCCAGCGACCGCTCGGCGACCGCCATTCCCACGGCGTTCGCGAAACCCTGGCCAAGCGGGCCGGTGGTGGTCTCTATGCCCAGGTGCAATTCGCGCTCCGGATGCCCTGCCGTCTTCGAGCCCCACTGCCGAAAATGCTTGATCTCCTCCATCGACAGCGGATATCCCGTCAGGTGCAGCACCGAGTAGAGCAGCATCGAGGCATGGCCGTTCGAGAGTACGAACCGGTCTCGGTCCAGCCAGAGCGGGTTGCCCGGATTGAACTTAAGCACTTCACGCCATAATACTTCGGCGATATCCGCCATCCCCATGGGCGCCCCCGGGTGGCCCGAATTGGCTTTTTGGACGGCATCCATGGACAGGGCACGAATGGCGTTGGCGAGCTCGCGGCGCGTGGGCATGGGAACAGCTTTGACTGGAGCGGGGGCGGTATTGTCCCCGATGCGCACCACTGCATCAATATCGGGACTCAAGTCTCCTTTTGATCGGAACCGCATTCACACAATTGCAGTCTGGTTATGTATCGAGCAAGAACCCGCGGCCATGACCCAGTTCACCGTCGCATGGGGGAGGGTTTGCTAGGATTTCTGCGTATGAAAATTCTACAAATAACCGACCCGCACCTCTTCGGCAGCGCCTCCGGCGCGCTGCGCGGCGTGGTGACGGACGCAAGCCTGCACCACGTGCTGGACGAGGCGTACGCCGGCGTGCGCGACTTCGAGGCGCTCTTGGTGACCGGCGATTTGGTGCAGGACGATCCGTCCGGCTATTTGCGTTTCCGCAGCATCTTCGGCAACTCGCAGAAGCCGGTGCTCTGCATCCCCGGAAATCACGACGAGCCCGACATCATGCGCAAATCCCTCGCCGGGGCCCCATTCCAGATGTGCGGCAGCTATTCGGCCGCCGGGTGGCAACTGGTGATGCTCGACAGCTGCGATGCCGGCCACGTGGGCGGACGCCTGACCGCACGGGAATTGGAGCGGCTCGACCGGGCGCTCGGCTCCTCGCCGGCGCACGCCATGGTGTGTCTGCACCATCATCCGGTCGACATGGGCAGCCGCTGGATCGATTCGATCGGTCTTGCGAACCGCGATGAGTTCTGGAGGGTGATCGACGCGCATGCGAACGTCCGAGCGGTCGTGTGGGGCCACGTGCATCAGGAGTACGACGGCGACCGCGGCGGCGTCCGGCTGTTCGCGACGCCGTCCACCGGAGCACAATTCCTGCCGATGAGCGACCGCTACGCCGTCGACACGCGGCCGCCGGCCTATCGGCCGTTCGACTTGCACCCCGACGGCCGCATCGACAGCGAGATCCGCTGGGTCGACTCGCTTCGCCTGCGCGCAGCGGCAAGCGCCGCGCGCTGAGGCGCGCCCCCGTGCGATTCAAGGCGCTACTCGGCTGGGCACTGATCGGCTGGATATCGGCGGCCGCCCCGGCGGCGCGCGCCGATTCGACGCTGCACTGCCTGTGGGAGCTTCACGGCAAGCACAATACCGTCTATCTGCTCGGGTCCATCCACACGCTTCGAGCGAGCGACTACCCGCTCGCGCCCGCTGTGATCGACGCGTACCGCGGCGCCAAGTCGCTGATCATGGAAATCGATCCGGACGAGCTCGGGGCCGAGGACGTTCAATCGGAAATGCTCGCGAGCGCGACGCTCGCGGACGGCAGGACCCTGCACGACATCATGGGAGCGGCGCGTTACGCGCATGCCCAGGCGCTGGCGCACGACGTGGGCCTCGATCTGTCCGCGTTCGATCAATTCGAACCATGGTTCGCCGCCGAAGCCATCTCGCAGATGCAGCTGATGCAGCTCGGCTTCGATCCGTCGAGCGGCGTCGAGATGTACTTCCTCGGGCGCGCCCGCACCGACGGGAAGAGCATCGCGGGACTGGAGACCGCGCACGATCAGCTCGCGCTGTTCGAGGGGATGTCCATGGAGACGCAGGCGAACTACCTGCTGTCGAGCCTCGAGCAGGCACACGATCTTCCGAAGGACGTGAACGACATGGTGGGCGCCTGGCGGCGCGGCGACATGAGCTGGTTCGAGACCGAGATGAAATCCGACCTGGGACGGGATCCCGCCGTGTATGAATCGCTTCTGGTGTCGCGCAACCGCAAGTGGATCGCGCGCATCGAGAGGTTGCTCGACGATGACGAGAATTACCTCGTCATCGTCGGCACCGCTCATCTGGCTGGCCGCGACAGTGTCATCGATCTTCTCAAGAAAGACGGCATCGGCGCAGTTCAGCGCTGACCTTCAGGGATCATTCCGAGGCGGGCTCCGAGGCCGGCGCCTGCGGGTGCTGCGCCTTCCAAGCGGCTATCCGTGCCTCGCGCGCCTGCTGGGCCGCGGCCACGATGCCCGGGATCGCCTGCTGCTGCGCTTTGGTGAGCACATTGCTGTAGATCGCGGACCAGGTCTCGCTCTGGAGCTTGATCCGGGTCGCGGCATCGGTCTGCGCGGTCTGGATCAAGGCCGGGTAGCCGGGGTCGGTCGGCGCGGTCGTCGCCAGCGCCGTATGATTGGCCTTGGCGCTGGTGCGCAATGCCTCGAACTGGCTCTTCTCGCCCGCAAAGATGCTCTTGACCTGCGTCTTCTGCTCCGCGGTCAGATTCAGCTTGTGCAGCACAAAAAACATGCCGCCGCCGCGATGTCCGTGACGGTGCCATTCATGGGCACCGGGAGCGGTCGTCGCAGGAGCGGTGGTCGTCTGGGCATAGGCGGCGATGCCCGCCAGCGAAGTCGCCAGACATAAGACAGGAATTGCCTTTCGTAGTGTAACCATGGCTCGAAACTCTCCTTGGGCGTGCAGTGATGAACAGTGTACGGTGAAACGGCCGCCATTCACGCCGCGTTGACGTAATGTTGCGTGGACGACATGCAAAGAATTGTCAAAATTTACCAAGGCTAATGATGGCGGGGGAAACTAGTGCTGACCGGCGCTTACCTCGCGCTTGACCCGGCGCTGAAACACAGGAATTCACGATATGACCGGCATTTCGAACAAGCCGTCCGCGGACCCGGGCACGCCGCGCGAAGCGCGCGTTCTCCTGGTGGATGACGACCGCGAGCTCTGCCAGATGCTCACCGAGTATCTGGAGGCGGAGCACTTCGAGGTGAAGAGCGTGCACGACGGCGGCGACGCGCTCCATGAGCTCGAGCTGAACGAATTCGAGATCCTGATTCTGGACGTGATGCTGCCGAGCGTCGGGGGCTTCGACGTGCTGCGCACGCTCGGGGCTTCCTACGACACGCCCATTCTCATGCTGACGGCGCGCGGCGATGACGTCGACCGGATCGTCGGATTGGAGCTCGGCGCCGACGACTATCTCAGCAAGCCCTTCAACCCCCGCGAGCTCGTCGCCCGCATCCGCGCCATCCTGCGCCGCGCGACGAGCCGCGCCGCGCGTGGCGCGGCGGCCGATGTGGTGGCGGTGGGGCCGATCGTGCTCAATACCGGTATGCACCAAGTGCGCGTCGCCGATCTGCCGGTCACGCTCACGGGCGCCGAATTTCGCGTGCTCGAGCTGTTGATGCGCTCCGCGGGACAGGTGATCTCGCGCGAATCGATGACGGAACAGGCGCTCGGGCGCAAGCTCGTTCCCTACGACCGCAGCATCGACACCCATATCAGCAACCTGCGCCGCAAGCTCAACCTCGAGGCCGGCAAGAACCCGGAGATCAAGAACGTGCGCGGCTCCGGGTACACGCTGACCATGGCGCCGCCGCCGTAGTCCGGACACCCCTCTTCCCGAGCCCGCATGCACAGTCTGTTTGTCCGGATCTTCGTGTTGTTCTGGATCGCGATGGCGCTCATCGTCGGCGGCAGCATCGCGGTGACCTTCACTGTCGCCGCCCGCGAGTACGAGTCGCGCGAGCTGCAGCGCCGGCCGGCGGCCATCGCCATCCAGGCCTCGGAGGTACTCGGCAAGGGCGGCGTCGCCGCGCTCAAGAAATGGCTCTCGGCCAATGAACATTCGATCGCCGACCGCGATCTGTACATCATCGGGCCGGACGGACGGGACATTCTCGGACGACGCCTCTCCGAGAGCGCCGCTCGGCGCCTGGAATTTTTCAACCGCGAATCGATGAGCGAGCCGGATTCGGAGCCATCGTCCTCGCCCTCGCTCTCGCTCTCCCCGCCGCCGTTGCCGCCGCCGTTGCCACCGCCGCGGAATTTCCGGCCGCAGCGCGCGGCGCCGCAGATCGTCGCGCCCGACGGATCGAGCTACACGGTGCTTCTGGTGCCGCGCCGGCCGAGCATCTTCGGCGCGCTGAGCCTTCCCGGAATCTCACTGATGATCCTGTGCATCGCGCTCTCGGTAAGCGCGTTCGCGAGCTGGTGGCTGGCGCAGCACCTGAGCGCTCCCATACGCCGCATCCAGGAGGGCGCGCGGGCGCTCGCCAGCGAGAATCTCGATGCGCGCGGCGGCGCGAGTCTTCGCGTCAGCGCGGGATTCGAGGATCGCAAGGACGAGCTCGCGGTGCTCGCCCGGGACTTCGACGCCATGGCGGATGGGCTGATCGCCAATCGCGCCGCGGTCACGCGGCTGCTGCGCGACATCTCGCACGAGCTGCGCTCGCCGCTCGCGCGAATGCGGCTGGCCGTGGGCCTGGCGCGGCGGCCGACGGCCGACTCCGAACGCCAGCTGGATCGGCTGGAGCGCGAAATCGAGCGGCTCGACGATCTGATCAGCCAGGTATTGAAGCTCGCGCGGCTGAACGGCACGGATGCGCCGATCGAGCGCGAGCCCGTCGACATGGACGAAATGATCGAGGAAATCGTTCACGACGCCAATTTCGAGGGCGCGGCCAAGGGATGCAAGGTCTCGGTCGAGGGGAGCGCCGGACGAACGGTGAACGGCAACCGCGAGCTCCTGCGCAGCGCCATCGAGAACGTGCTGCGCAACGCCGTGCGCTATAGTCCTCCCGGGGCCCCGGTGGAGGTGGCCGTGGAGCGCGGCGACGCCGGACTCGCGGTCTCGATTCGCGACCGGGGGCCCGGCGTGCCGGCGGCGGACCTGGAACGCATCTTCGAGCCGTTCTTCCGGGTGGCGGAGTCGCGCGATCGCGACAGCGGCGGCGAGGGCATCGGTCTCGCCATCACCTCGCAGGTGATGCGGGCGCACGGCGGCTCGGCAACCGCCGGCAATCGCCCGGCCGGCGGCTTGGAGGTCCGGCTCGGGCTGCCGCCGGCCGCGTGGTCGATGAGCGGCGAGACAGGGTGACAGGAGAGCTGTGGTGAGTCTGTATCAAGAGGCCTGCAAGTACATTCCCGGAGGCGTCAACTCGCCGGTACGGGCCTTCCGCGGCGTCGGCGGAGAGCCGATCTTCTTCAAGCAGGCGGCGGGCGCTCACATCGTTGCCGTCGACGGGCGGCGGTTCATCGACTACGTCGGATCGTGGGGTCCGATGATTCTGGGTCACGCGCATCCGCACGTCATCGCCGCCGTGCGCCGCGTCGCCGCCGACGGCCTGAGCTTCGGCGCACCCACCGAGCTCGAGACGGACCTCGCCCGCAAGGTCACCGAGCTCATGCCCTCCATCGAACTGGTTCGGTTCGTCAGTTCCGGCACCGAGGCGACCATGAGCGCCATCCGTCTGGCTCGCGGGTTCACCGGGCGCGAGACCATCGTGAAATTCGAGGGCTGCTACCACGGGCATTCGGATTCGCTGCTGATCAAGGCCGGCTCGGGGGCGCTGACCTTCGGTGTTCCCACCTCGCCCGGCGTACCCCGTGCGCTGGCCGCCCATACCGTGACGCTCGACTACAACGACTCCGATCAGGTGCGCGATGCGTTCCGGCAAATCGGCGCGGAGATCGCCTGTGTGATCGTGGAGCCCGTCGCCGGCAACATGAACTGCATCCCGCCGGCGCCCGGCTTTCTCGAGACCTTGCGAGAGGTGTGCGACGGCTCCGGCGCTCTGCTGATCTTCGATGAAGTCATGACGGGATTTCGCGTCGCGCTGGGCGGCGCGCAGGAACTGTACGGCATCCGGCCCGACTTGACGACGCTCGGCAAGATCATCGGCGGCGGCATGCCGGTGGGCGCGTTCGGCGGCCGGCGGGACATCATGGAGCGTCTCGCCCCTCTGGGGCCCGTATATCAGGCGGGGACTTTATCGGGCAATCCCGTGGCCATGGCCGCCGGCCTCGCCACGCTCGAGCTGGTCTCGGCGCCGGGCTTTCATGCCCGCCTGAACGCGACCACCGACATCCTGGTCCAGCGGCTGAGCGATGCGGCGCTGAGCTCGGGTATCCCGCTCGCCGCCAATCATGTCTGCGGCATGTTCGGACTGTTCTTCACGGCGGAGCGCAAGGTCGACAGCTTCGCCAAGGTCATGGCCTGCGATACCGAGCGATTCAAGCGCTTCTTCCATCGAATGTTGGAGGAATGCGTGTACTTCGCGCCGTCGGCGTTCGAGGCAGGTTTCGTGTCGGCAGCCCATTCTGGCGCCGACATCGACGCGACGATCGCGGCTGCCATGCGAACGTTCGACAGCCTGAGCTCCCACTAGGACCGGCGGGCAATCGCGATGCGCGCTTTCGCGTGGTTCGTGGGTACGCTGGTCGCGGCCGGTCTCATCGCCGCGCTCGTCGCCTATCCCGTCTACGAGCTCACCTCCCAAGTCGCGCCGTGGCCGTTTCACCGGGTCGCGAGCCGCGTCGCCATGCTCGCTGCGGCCGGCGGGCTCACCTGGCTTTGCCGGCATCTGGACGTGGGGTCGAAGCGCGCCCTGGGGTACGGGCTGCCCTGGCGCAGGTTCCTGAAGGTCGCCCTGATCTTCGGCGTCGCCGGCATGGCGACGGCGGCCGCCGGCGCTGCGCTGCTCCTTGCGATGCACTGGCGCTTCATTGCCGGCTCGCCCTCCGTGCTCAAGCTGTTTCTCGTCGGCTTGAACTCCGGTATCGCGGTTGCGCTGATCGAGGAAACGGTGATGCGCGGCGCCATGCACTCCGCGATCGCTCGGGAATCAGGTCAATGGACCGCGGTCCTGTTGACGGCACCGCTGTTCGCCGTCCTGCATTTCTTTGCCAAGGCACGCATTCCGGTCGATCAACTGCATTGGGGCAGCGGTTTCGATCTGCTCGTCCGCTCCTTTGCGCCGCTCGGTACGCCGTCGCTCGTGTTCGATTCCTTCATGGCGTGGCTCGCGGTGAGTCTGGTGTTGAGCCTTACCCGCGTGCTGACCGGCAACATCGCCACGGCCATCGGGTTGCACGCGGGCTGGGTGGTGGTGCTGCGCATGCTGCAGGAAGCCACCGCGCCCGGTCCGGCCGCCCCGGGATCGGTGTGGCTGGGCAAATTCGACGGCCTTCTGGGTTACTGGGTGCTTCCCTGGTGCGCGGCCATGGGACTCGCGCTATGGCTCACACGGCGGGGGTGGGTCCGCTACGCAGCCGGGGCGGACGGCGATGGCGCCAACGGCGCGATGGCCGCCAGCCGGTCCAGGCGTTCGACGGGGTCATCGATCTCCAAGTAGGACTGCTTGTCGCCGAGCGGTATCGGCAATATCTCCGCCAGCCGGTGACCCACCCAGGCCGCGTCATCGAGCCGCATGTCGATGTTCGAATAGACCTCGCCGAGCTGCGGCAACACCGTACCCAGCAGCGTCGACAAGCGCTGATGGCGCGCCGGGACGGCGAGCCTCGGCTCGATGCTCAGCCACTCGACCTCGCCGAGGTGCAGACCGTCCGCCTGGCGCCCGCGCCCGACGATGCGAAATCGCCGACGCCCGATGCACGAGAGTCCCAGCAGGCCATCCTGCAATTGATGGAAATCCGTGATCTCCGCCATGGTGCCGACGTCGTAGAGATCGGCGTCCGAGAGCCCGACCTCGCGTCCCTCCCGGATCAGCACCACACCGAAACCGCGCCCCTCGCGCATGCATCGGCGCACCATGTCGTAATAGCGGGTCTCGAATATGCGCAGCGGCAGCGGCCCGTCGGGAAACAGCACCAGGTTGAGCGGGAACAGCGGAATTTCACTCACGTGGCGGCCCGGTGGCATCGTGCCGCGCCCGCAGGGCCGCCAGCAGCTTCCCATGCAGTCCGCCGAAGCCGCCGTTGCTCATGATGATGATCTGATCTCCCGCACGAGCCTCTCCCGCCAGGGCCTCGGCCAATGCCTCGACGCTGTCCGCGAAATGCGCGCGGGCGCCCAGCGGCGCGAGCGACGCCGGCAGATCCCACCCGAGCTCGGGCGCTCTCAGGAACCAGGCGGCGTCGGCCGCCGCCAACGAGGGCGCGAGCAGATGGCGGTGCACGCCGAGCTTCATGGTATTCGAGCGCGGCTCGAGCACGGCGATGATACGGGCGCGCGGCTCGCGAGCGCGAAGTCCCGCGAGCGTCGTCTCGATGGCGGTGGGATGATGCGCGAAGTCATCGTACACGGTCACTCCGGCCACCACTCCGCGCACTTCCATGCGGCGCTTGACGCCGCGGAACTTCCCGAGCGCCTCCGCCGCCCGCTGCGGCGCCACGCCGACATGGTGGGCGGCCGCCATCGCGGCGAGCGCGTTCATGACGTTGTGCGCCCCGAGGAGCTGCCATTGCACGCGCGCCGCCTCGCGCCGCTCTTTCAGCACCGTGAACTCGCCCCACGATGAGTTCGGCACGAGCGCCGCGCTCCATCCCGCATCGGGGGACTTCAGGCTGAAGGTCTCGCGAGGGGTCCAGCAGCCCTCGCCGATGACGGCGGCGATCTCGGCGTCATCGCCGTTTTGCACGATGCGGCCGGACGCGGGCACGGTGCGCAGCAGTTGATTGAACTGCCGCCGTATCGAGGCCACGTCGGGATAGATGTCGGCGTGGTCGTACTCCAGGTTGTTGAGTATCGCCGTGCGCGGCCGATAGTGCACGAACTTCGCGCGCTTGTCGAAAAAGGCCGTATCGTACTCGTCGGCCTCGATCACGAAGTACGGCCCCGCGCCGAGCCGCGCCGTCGCATCGAAGTTGCTCGGCACGCCGCCGATCAGAAACCCCGGCTCGAGTCCCGCGTGCTCGAGAATCCAGGCGAGCATGCCCGAGGTCGTGGTCTTGCCGTGCGTGCCGGCCACCGCCAGCACGTGCCTGCCGCAAAGAACCCGTTCGGCCAGCCATTGCGGCCCCGAGGTGTACGGGACGCCGCGATCGAGCATGGCCTCGACCACGGGGCTGCCGCGGGAGAGCGCGTTGCCCACGACCACGATGTCCGGCCGGTCATCGAGCTGCTCGGCGCCATAGCCCTGCGTGAGCTCGATGCCGAGAGCCGAGAGCTGATCGCTCATCGGCGGATAGACGTTGCGATCCGAGCCGGTGACGCGAAATCCCGCCGCCTTGGCGATGGCCGCCAGGCCGCCCATGAAGGTTCCGGCTATGCCCAAGATGTGAACGTGCTGAGTCATGAGTTCGGCACCAACTTCTGTTCCAGGAACATCGACAGCAAGAGATACCCGACGCTGATTGCGCCGCCGAGACCCAGGCGCGCGTCCAGAGCCGCCCGCCAGATGTTCGCACAGGCGAGCAGGTACCAGATGAGTCCCACGAGCAGCAGGATCCCCACGGGGAGCGAGGCGGGTGCGTCGGTGCCGATGAGATTGAGGAGCGACCCCAGGGGATAGAGCACCAGCTCGGCCAGGACGGCGACGCCGAGAAGCGCCGTGCCGGTCTGAAGGAATCGTTGGCGCCGCCGGGCGACGGCAAGCACCATCCAGGCGAACAGCAGCGGCAGCGCCACGCTCAATCCGAGACGGATGGGAATGAGGCCGCTCTGACCCGGGGGCACCAGGGCGCTGATCACTTCGAGAGCGGACGCGAGCGCGGCGACGATGCACAGCAGGAACGCCGACGCAGGCAACTGGGCCGGCGATGCACGCCACAAGGCGATGTCCCAGAATGCCTTCGCAAGTCGCAGCATCGTACGATTCGATCGTGATAGATTTGCAAATTGTACACGTGGATCATCGTATGGCCGACGCGATTTGGATCGATCGAGGCGAGGACCTCAAGGCCCTGGCGCGCACCCTCGAAGCAGGGACTTCGATCGGTCTCGACACCGAATTCTTGCGCGAACGAACGTTCTTTCCGAAGCTGTGCCTGGTGCAATTGGCGGCGGCCGGAGAGGTGTGGTGCGTCGACACGCTCGAGGTCGGAAGCCTGGAGCCGCTGGTCCGGGCGCTCACCGCGCCGAATTCGCGCAAGGTCATCCACGCCGCGCGCCAGGATCTCGAGGCGTTCTACCTCAACGTCAAGCGCGTGATCTCGCCGGTGTTCGATACCCAGATCGCAGCGGGCTGCATCGGATTGAAGCCGCAGCTCGGATACGCGGACCTGGTCAAGACCTTGCTCGACGTGCCGCTCGCCAAGGGCCAGACGCGCACCGACTGGTCGAAGCGTCCGCTCACCGCCGCGCAGCTCGAGTACGCAGCGGACGACGTGAAATACTTGAACGAGGTCGCCGCCAGGCTCACCGAGCGCTTGCGCGCGTTGGGACGCGAGCACTGGGTGATCGAGGATTGCCTCTCGCTCGAGGACCCGCGGCTGTACGAGCTCGACCCCGCGCAGGCCTGGAAGCGGCTGCGCAATTTGAATCTGCTGCCGTCCGCCGCTCGCGCGCGCGGCCGAGCCGCCGCGATCTGGCGCGAGACCATGGCGCGCGCACGCGATCTGCCGCGCGGCTGGATACTCTCCGATGCCGCGATTTTCAGCCTCGCCACGACGGCTCCCACGACGCGGTCGGCGCTCGATGCGGCACTCTCGCTGCCGCGGCCGATGAACGATGCTCTGGCGGAAGGTCTTCTCGCCGCGTTGCGCGAGGGAGCGGGCGAGGCCGGCGAGGTCGCCGAGGACGCCCGGGACTCCCGCCCGACGCCCGAGCAAAAAGCCCTGATGAATCGGCTCGCCAAGATCCTCGTCGCGCGCGCGCAGGAACTCGGCGTCAGCCCCGAGATTCTCACGCCGCGTGGAGAGCTCAAGGCACTGGCGATGGGGTCCCGGACGGCGCCGTCGCTGTCGGGCTGGCGGCGGGAGGAGATTGGCGAACGGCTGCTGGCGGCGCTCGACTAGGAACCGGCCGGACGGGCCGGCTGCTCCGCGACCGCGCTCTGAATGCTCTTGAACACCGTCTGCACCTCCGCGTCCGCATCGACGATACGCAACAGGCCGCGCTGCTCGTAGTGCTTGATGAGCGGCTTGGTCTGCGCCTCGAACACCTCGAGCCGCTTGCCGATCACCTCCTCCTTGTCGTCCGGCCGCTGGATCAAGCGCGCCTTGTCGCCGCATTTATCGCAGTGCGGCGCTTTCCCGGCCGGAAAGGTGTAGATGTTGAACACCCGGCCGCAGCCCTCGCAGATGCGACGGCCGGTGAGCCGCTTGAAAAGGACGCCCAGATCGAGATTCAGGAGGACGACGGCCTGCAGCGGCCGGCCGAGTTCCTTCAACAAAGCCTCCAGGGCCTCGGCCTGGGCGATGTTGCGCGGGAAGCCGTCCAGGATGAACCCTCTCTGCGCGTCCGGCTGCGCCAGGCGCTCGCGGATCATCCCGAGCACCGTGGCATCGTCGACCAGCTTGCCGGCATCCATGGATGCCTTCGCCTTGCGCCCGAGCTCGGTCGCCTTGTTCACGGCTTCGCGCAGCAAATCGCCGGTGGATATCTGCGGCACCCCATAGGCCTCAACCAGCAGTTGAGACTGTGTGCCCTTGCCCGATCCGGGCGCTCCCATGAGAACTATTCGCATGATTCTTCGTAGTACTGAAAACCGAGCTACCGTACCTTCGCCCGCCCCTACCGTCAAACGAGTGCCTCCCCCGCGCCGATCGGCTATCCTGCGCGACTTATATTTCGGGGTATTGGAATATGAAAAAGAACGCTTTCTACGCCCAGTCCGGCGGCGTCTCCGCGGTCATCAATGCGTCCGCCTGCGGTGTGATCGAAACCGCCCGCAAGCACAAGGACAAGATCGGCAAGCTGTATGCCGGGCGCCACGGGATCGTCGGGGCTCTCACCGAGGACATGATCGACACCGGCAAGGAGACCGCGGCGACGGTGCGGGGATTGAGGCATACCCCGGGAGGCGCCTTCGGCTCGGCGCGCTACAAGCTCTCGGGACTCGACAAGAACCGCACGCAATACGAGCGTCTGATCGAAGTGTTCAAGGCTCACGACATCGGCTATTTCTTCTACAACGGAGGCAACGATTCCATGGACACCGCGCACAAGGTGTCGGAGATCGGGGCGCAAATGGGATGCCCGATCGCCTGCATCGGCATCCCGAAGACGGTCGACAACGATCTGGCGATCACCGATTGCTGCCCGGGATTCGGCTCGGCAGCCAAATACATCGCGGTATCCACCCGCGAGGCGGCGCTCGACGTCCTGTCGATGGCACGCACGTCCACCAAGGTATTCGTTCTCGAGGTCATGGGCCGGCATGCGGGCTGGATCGCAGCCGCGGGCGGCTTGGCGGGCGAGCGGGCGGGCGATGCCCCCCACATCATTCTATTTCCCGAGATCGCCTTCGAGCGCGCCAAGTTCCTGGCCAAGGTGAAGTCTTGTGTCGAGAAGTTCGGTTATTGCGTGGTCGTGGTGTCGGAGGGTGTGCGCAATCCCGACGGCAAGTTCCTGGCGGAAGCGGGTACCAAGGACGCCTTCGGTCACGCGCAGCTCGGAGGCGTCGGGCCCCTGGTGGCGCAGATGACGCAGGAAGCCTTAGGCTACAAATACCATTGGGCGGTCGCCGACTACCTGCAGCGCTCCGCCCGCCACATCGCCTCCAAGGTGGACGTCGATCAGGCCTATGCCGTCGGCAAGGCCGCCGTGGAACTGGCGCTCCAAGGCAAGAACGCCGTCATGCCGACCATCGTCCGCAAGTCATCCGAGCCCTATCGATGGGGAATCGGCCAGGCGCCCCTCGCGATGATCGCCAACCGGGAGAAAAAAGTCCCCCGCCACTTCATCACCGAAGATGGCTTCGGGATCACGGCCCCCTGCCGCCGCTACCTGTTGCCGCTCATCGGCGGTGAGGATTACCCGCCCTATCGGCACGGGTTGCCGGCTTATGTCTCCCTCAAGGGCGTCTCCGTCGCGAAGCGCCTCACCACATCCTTTGTGGTATAGTTCCGGGCCGCCAACCAGAATAACCTTATATTTTTCAATAACATAACTAGTGGGACCCGAAATGACGCTCGATAACGCCCTGTATCTTGCCATCGGCGCTGGAATCCTCGCGATCGTGTATGGCGCTTTTTCAGTGCGCTGGATCCTGGCGCAACCCGCCGGCAATGCCCTCATGCAGGAGATCGCGGGTGCTATCCAGGCCGGGGCGCGCGCTTATCTCAACCGGCAATATCGAACCATCGCCATCGTCGGCGTCATTCTCTTCGTCGCGCTGGGCGTGGGGCTGGGCTGGCCGAGCGCCGGCGGCTTCGCGCTTGGAGCCATATTCTCGGGCTTGGCGGGCTATATCGGCATGTCCATCTCGGTGCGTGCCAATGTGCGCACGGCCCAAGCGGCCACCTTGGGGATCAACGCCGCGCTGAAAGTGGCGTTCCGTGGAGGCGCGGTCACCGGAATGCTGGTGGTCGGGCTCGGCATCCTCGGTGTAGCCGTGTATTACCTCCTCATGCGGCGCCTGTTGGGCGACGCGGAGTCGGCGCTCCGATCGCTGGTGGGCCTCGCCTTCGGCGGCTCGTTGATCTCGATCTTCGCGCGATTGGGCGGCGGCATCTTCACCAAGGGCGCGGACGTGGGCGCCGATCTCGTCGGCAAGGTGGAAGCGGGCATTCCC
>DASYAC010000174.1:0-7298 GCA_036501585.1 Steroidobacteraceae bacterium | reverse complement strand
GGATCACCGGGGCGCTCATCGACGTGACCGACCGCAAGCGCACCGAGGCTGCGCTCACCTCCACCGAGAAACGCCTCGCGCGCACCATGCTCGGCACCCGCGACGGCGTCTGGGAGCTCGACGTCGCCACGGACCGGCTCTGGTTCGGGCCGCGCTTCGAGGAGCTTCTGGGCCTCGAGCTCGGTGCACTCGGGCAGACCCGCGATCACTTCTGGTCGCTGATGCACGAGGACGATGTCCCGCGGGCCCTGCGCGTGCTCGACGACCATTTGCGCGCGGGCAGCACCTGCGACGTGGAAGCCCGCGTGAAGCACAAGGCGGGGCACTACGAATGGATGCGCTTTCGCGCCCAGGCCGAGCGCGACGGCACCGGGCGCCCGATCTGGCTCGCGGGCTCCATGCAGCTCGTGACCGACCGCAAGCTCGCCGAGCAGGCGGCGGTCGAGGCCAAGCTCGCGGCCGAGGCGGCGAACCGGGCGAAGAGCAATTTCCTCGCGAACGTGAGCCACGAGATCCGCACCCCCATGAACGGCGTGATCGGCATGTCGCAGATCCTGTCCGAGACCGAGCTCGACCCCACCCAGCGCGAATACGTCGACCTCATCCGCGGCAGCGCCCAGTCGCTTCTCTCGCTGATCAACGACGTGCTGGATCTCTCCAAGATCGAGGCCGACCGCCTGGACCTGGAACAGGTCGACTTCGACATGCGCGATGTGGTCTACGACACCGCCTCCGCGACCGCGCTCCAGGCCGCGGTGAAGGGCATCGAGCTCGTGGTCAACATCGACGAGGACGTGCCGGTGCTCGCCCGCGGCGATCCCGTGCGGCTGCGCCAGATCATCATGAACCTGATCGGCAATGCGGCGAAGTTCACCCACGAGGGTCACATTCTCCTCAGGATCTCGTGCACCAACGGCAACGGCGGCAACTCGGTGATGCGCATCGAGGTCTCCGACACCGGCATCGGCATCCCTGCCGACCGGCTCGACCGCCTGTTCAAGTCGTTCTCGCAGGTGGACTCCTCCACCACCCGCCACTACGGCGGCACGGGCCTGGGGCTCTCCATCGTCAAGCGGCTGGTCGAGCTCATGGGCGGCGATGTGAGCGTCGAGAGCGAGGTCGGCCGGGGCTCTAAGTTCATCGTGACGCTGCCCGCCAGCTCCCCGCACGAGCAGGGCGGCGTGAGCCCGCTGGGCGCCGGCCGCAAGGTCCTCGTGGTGGACGATCTCGCGGCGAGCCGCGACAGCCTGGTGACCAAGCTCAGGCTGTTCAGCTTCGAATCCGTGACGGTCGGGAGCGTCGATGAGGCGCTCGTACGCCTCGCCACCGGCGAGCGCTTCGACTGCGTGGTGTCGGACGAGCTCATGCCCCTGAAGGGTGGCCTCGACCTGCTCGCGGCCCTGCGCTCGGATCCGCGCTATACTCGGCTGCCCTTCGTGCTCCTGTCCTTGTTCGGGGCGGATCACGGCGCGGTCGCCGGCTGGCCTTACCAGCCCGACGCGCGGGGCTTGAAACCGATCCGTGCCTACAAGCTCGCGAAGCTGATCGAGAAGGCGCTGTCGGGCGATATCGAGCAGACGGCGGAGACCACCATCCCGATTCGTACCATCACCACCTTCCGCGGGTATCGCGTCCTCCTGGTCGAGGACAATCCGGTGAATCAGCGCGTGGCCTTGAGGCTCCTGCAAAAGCTCGCCGCCGACGTGATCCTCGCGAACAATGGCGCCGAGGCCCTCGAGCGGCTCGCCGAGGGCGGGATCGACGCCGTATTGATGGATTGCCAGATGCCGCTCATGGACGGCTTCACCGCCACCGCCCGGATCCGCGAGATGGAGCGCGAGGCGGGCCTCGGCAAGCGCCTGCCCATCATCGCCTTGACCGCGAACGTCATGAGCGAGGACCGCGAGCACTGCATCGCCGCCGGCATGGACGCGCACATCGGCAAACCCATCGTGCCGACGCAATTGGCCGACTGCCTGAGCCGGTATCTCGGCGACAAGAAGGCGCTGCATGATGTCGACCTGAGCGCGCTGCACGAGCTCACCGGCGGCGATGCCGAGTTCGAGCGCGAGCTCATCGACACCTTCGTCTCGAGCGGCGACAAGTGCCTGAAGGAGATCCTCGATGCGGTCCGCGCCAGCGATTTCGAGACCGTGGGCAAGCGCGCCCACGCCTTGAAGGGGGCGAGCGCCAACATCCATGCGCATCGCCTCGCCGCCGCCGCCTCGAACTTGGAGCTCGCCGCGCGCAGCAATTCACTGCGTGAGATCGGGGGCCTGGTGCGTCAAGTGAAGGAAAATCTGCTGGCGGTCAACGCCCAGCTGCGCAAGGTGGGTTGAGCGGGGGCACGGCGGCCTAACCGTTCGCGGAGAGCACCACCGGCGCGGGAATCTCCACCGCCGTGGTGCGGTTTCGGCCCGACTGCTTGCTTCGGTACAGACACTCATCCGCCGTGCGCAGGAGCGTCTCGACCTTGAGCGTGAGATCCGGCCCGTGCAGCTCGGTCGAGGCGCCGCCGAAGCTCGCCGTCACCTGCACATCGCCGCCGCGGGTCAAGAAGCAGGAGGCGCTCACGATATCGCGGATTTTCTCGGCCACCAGGACGGCGCCTTCGTAGTCGGTTTCCGGGAGCACGATCAGGAATTCCTCCCCGCCGAGGCGCGCCAGCCAGTCGCTGGTGGAGCGGATGGACCTCTGGATGCGGGTCGCGAACTGCTGCAGCACATCGTCGCCGGCGGCGTGGCCGTTGACGTCGTTCACCTGCTTGAAATGGTCCACATCGCACATGATCACGGAGAGCGGCGTCCCGTAGCGGCGGCAGCGCTCGAGCTCGCGCGGCAGCTGATCCATGAGGTAGCGCCGATTGAAGGCTCCGGTGAGCGCATCGGTGATCGACAGAATCCGGTTGCGCTCGTTGGCGAAGCGCAGCGAGTGCTCGAGGGCGAGGATGCGCCGCCCGGTATTCAGGCGCGCGATGAGCTCGGGCTCGTGCACGGGCTTGATGAGATAGTCGTCCGCCCCGGCCTCTAAGCCCGCGATGATGTGCTCCTTGGCGTTGCGCGCGGTGAGGAGCAGCGCGTACACGTAGCCGTCGAGCTGCAGATTCCTGACCGCCTTGCAAAGGTCGATGCCATCCATCCCGGGCATCTCCCAGTCGGTCACCAGGATCGGAAAATAGCGCTGGGTCATGTGATCGAGCGCTTCGTTGCCGTCGCCCACGGCCTTGACCTCGTAGCCCGCTTTCTTGAGAAAGCGGGTCATGAGCATGCGCGTGACCGGATCGTCCTCCGCGAGCAGGATGGCGTTCGAGGTCTCGGTGGCCATCTGCGTGACGGCGGTCACAGTATCGGGGTCGGTCGCCAAAGTGAGGTCCGCCTTGCGGCTGTCATAACCTCAAGGTATCGGCGCGGCGCGCTGCGACTTAACCTCAACGGCCCATGAGGCGAACCCGAGTCCTGCGTCAAACTGTGCTCCAAGTCATCGGGGATTCTCTTATAACGGAACCCCTACCGTTCAAGACACCCGTCTTGCGACCGATATGCTCCGGATGGACGGATCTCACGCCACGAAGCGCGGGGCGGCAAAGCCCGGTTTGCGCGCCCTCGAGGGCTGCGGCGACGGCTTCTGGGAACTCGACCTCAAGGACGGCTCCGCATGGTACAGCGAGTGGTTTTATCAGAAACTGCACTGGCCGACCGAGACCAAACGCACGACCTTGAGTGATCTGGAGCCGCTGTTGCAGCCGGCGGCGTGGCTCGAACTCATGGCCCGCATCCGCGGGCATCTCGAGGAGGGGCGCCCTCTCGAGCTCGACCTCGAGGTCGCCGTGCCCGAATCACCCCCTCAGCGTTGGCACCTGCAAGGGTCCGCGCGCCGCAATGGCGCGGGTCAGCCGGTGTATCTCGCCGGCAGCATGCGCGTCGTGGGCGCCGATCGAAGTGCGCAAGACGCTGACTCGGGGCTCCTCGGTGTGCGCGGCGCGTTCGAGGCACTGCCCGTGGCGGCCGCCCTCCTCGATGCACGCTCGACGCTCCTCGAGGCCAACCGTCAATGGCATGAATTTCCCGCCGCGACCACGGCCCAGGCGCTCGCGCGCCTGCGTGCCGCGAACAGTCAGACGGCGATCGAGTTCTGGCTCGACCAGGGAGAGGGATTCGAAGCCGGTCCGAGACGCCTGCGGGTGCGCGCCATCGCCTTCCAGCACGAAGGCGCGCGGCATCTGGCGGTCACGCTCGAGGATCGGCGCAGCGACTGAGGCCGCTTGGCAAGCCGCGGCCCTCAATTCGGGCCGTGCCCGTCCTCCGCCACCGGCGGCTCTGCGGCACCGACGGTTTTGCCGGCGACACCGCCCTCGCGGCCGGTGAACCAATTGACCGCGTACTGAACCAGCTGGGTTCCCGTGGTCAGGTTCAACTTGCGCTTGATGCGCTGCCGATGCGATTCCACCGTCTTGATGCTGAGGTTGAGCGAGTGCGCGGTCTCGCGCGTGCTCATGCCCTTGCCGATCATGTGCAGGATCTGCAGCTCCCGGTTGCTCAGCCGGTCGATGGGGTTCGTCGAAATGTACGATCCGCCGGCCGCGAACTTTTGGATCATGTTGTTGCCGACGGCTTCCGAGACATAGATTCCGCCGTCGAGCACGCGCCGGAGCGAGACCAGGAACTGCTCGCTCGCCGCCTGCTTCATGATGTAGCCGTTCGCCCCGGCCGAGAGCATGCGCTCGGCATAGATGGTCTCATCGTGCATCGACAGGACCAGGATGGGGAGCTGCGGGTGATGGGCGCGCACGTCGCGCACCAGCTCGATGCCGTCGCCCTGTTTCAGGCTGATGTCGGCGATCACCACGTCGGGACTCAATTCCTTGATCAGGGAGCGCGCATCGCGGGCGGTCTCCGCCTCGCCGCACACCATCAGGTCCTCTTCGTTCTCCATCACACGACGGAGACCCTGTCGAACGATCGGATGATCATCGACGATGAGCACACGCCGCGCCCTGCGCTTGCCGCCGCTCAATCCCGTCGGAGAGGTCGGCGAACGCATCCATGTATTGCTAGCGCCCATATTCACTTCCTCCATAAATGGCGTGGCCGTATTGTAGCGCACCAAGTCGAGCGGGTTGCTCGCCCGTGACTCTGACGATGGTTCCCTGCGGTTTGTTCCCGCCGAATTCGATCTTGGCGCCGATAATTCCCGCCCGATAGCGCATGATCTTGAGTCCCATTCCCATCGCGGGTTGTTTCGGCGGCCGCATCCCGACCCCGTCATCGGTGATTCGCAGCAAAAAGGTACTGCGGGTGACCATCAGCAGAATGTCCACTTTCTGCGCCTGACCATGGCGCGCCGCGTTGGTGAGCGCCTCTTGTGCTATGCGATAGAGGTGGCTCGCGCTGGTTTCGCTCAGCGTGATCTCGGGCCAGATCTCGGCGCGGAAGTTGACCTCCAGACCATAGATGTCGCGGCTCCGCGTCGCGAGCTCCCGTAGTGCGAAAGGCAACCCGCCGCTGTCGGTGCGCACCGGCAAGAGCCCGCGCGCGAGCGCGCGAGCGTTCTCGATCGACTGGTTCACCACCCCGACGATCTCGTTGAGCGTGGCGACGCCCTCGGGAAACTGGTGCTCGAAGCGCGTGGCGAGGCTTCTCAGCATCAAGGCGACGCCGGTCAGCTCTTGACCCAGGCCGTCGTGCAGGTCGCGGCCGATGGTCTGGCGCTCGCGGCTCGAGACATCGAGGATCTCCTGCTCGAGGCGCTTGCGCTCGGTGATGTTGGTGACGCTGATCGAAAGACCCGCTCCCATGTCGTCGTCCTGCACCAGGACGGCGCGGTTCTCGAAATGCCGAAGCTGACCTTCCTCCGTGTGCGACTGGAATTCGTAGGTGATGGATTCGCCCGTGAGGAGGACGTTGCGGAGCTTGGCGATCACCGACTCACGCGCCGCTTCGGGCAGCAGTGCCGAGATCTCACGGCCGACGATGTCCTCGATATCGAGGTCCGCGGAGCCCCGATTGATGAAGCGGACCCTGAGATTCGTGTCGACGAGGATGAGCGTATCGGCCGTGTTGGCCGTCGTGGCGCGCAGGAGCCGCTCGGAACGCCGCAGCTTCTTCTCCGACTCACGCCGTGCCGTGACATCCTGAGTCACGCCCACGAACCCCTGCGGCTTGCCGTCGGCATCGAACAGCGGCCGCGCGGTGGTCGCGAAGGAGCGATAGCCCCGATTGTCGACCTTCAGTCGAAATTCCGCCTGAGTGTCCGTCCTGCCATGGAACCCCGCCTCGATGGAGCGCGTGACGATCGCCCGATCCTTGGGATGTACCCGCTCCATGAGCGCCGTCAGCGTGGGGAACACGGCGGGCAAATGCTGCTTCGGACGGTCGACGATGGCGAAGTCGATCCGGTCGGTGGTCTTATCCCAGCGCCAGGCGTGCATGTGCGCCATGTTCATCGAAAGCTTGAGCCAACCGGTGCTGTTCTCGAGCGCGATCTGGGCGAGCTTCTCGGCCTGGATATTTTGCACCGACCCGAACGCCCGCACCGATCGCCCCTCGAGCTTCTCGATGTGACCGATCACCCGGATCCAGATGCGCCGATTCTGAAGCGTCGTGATCTCGAGCTCGAGGTCCAGCTGGCCGTCGGCGATGTCCGCGTGCCGCCACGCGTTGTGGAAACGCGCACGAGACTCCGGGGTGCACTGCGCCAGCATCGCATCCCAGGACACGGTGAATTTCGCCGGCGAGGTCTCGAAGATGCGGAACATCTCGTCGGTCCAGGTGAGCTCGAGCGTCGAGTAGCTGTACTCCCATCCGCCCATCTTCGCCGTGCGCTGCGCTTCGCCGAGAAGGTCCGTGAGCCGCTTGATCTCCGAGACGTCGACGCAGCAACCGATGGCGCGCGTCGGATCGCCGGCGCTGTTGCGTTGAATCAGGCCGCGCTCGAGCATGGAGCGATACCGGCCGCGCGCATCGCGGATGCGATAGGTCACCGTCCAGCCCCGGCCCTCGATCAGCGCGAGACCGATCTGGCGGGTGACCGCATCGACGTCGCCCGGATGAATTCTTTCGCGCCACGCGTCGACCACCGGAGCGAGGTCCTCCGGTTCGATCCCGAGGATCTCGAGCAGCCCCCGAGAGCGGTGCACGACGCCGCGGGTCAAATCCCACTCGAAGATGACGCCCTCGACCGCGTCGGCGGCCAGGCGGAATACTTCCTCACGCTGCGCGAGCTGGATTTCTGCCTGCTTTCGGTCAGTGATGTCGCGCGAGGTCGCAACCACACCGTTGATGAGCGGGTTGTCGAGCGCG
>DASYAC010000173.1:0-4571 GCA_036501585.1 Steroidobacteraceae bacterium | reverse complement strand
AAGGATCTCGGCACCTCGGACGGTCAATCGATGCAGCTGGTGAGATTCGAACCAGGCGTTCACTTTCCATGGCATCGACACGCCGGTCCGGAGTTCATCTATGTTCTCGAGGGCGAGGTGACTCAACGCGGCAGGAAGCTCGGGCCGGGTGATGCGGGCATTGCTCCTGCAAATACCGAGGAGGCCGACTTTTTCAGCGAAACAGGAGCAACGTTTCTGCTGGTTTACACGGAGTGATCGTTTGTTCGCGCCTGCGTAAAAGCCGCGCGCGGCCACCAGGCACCGCTGACCCCGGCTCCAGGGGCCGCGGTGGGAGGCGGCGGTCTGCACCGTCTCGATGCGCGCGTTGATGGTGGAATACTTGGGCGGCACCCCTTTGGCGAAGTAGGGAATCAGCCCCCAGCGCAGCCGCACGCCCTGCCGCCGCCCGTCGCGCATCCGAACGATCGGCACCTCCTGGGTGGGCGCGACGTTGAAACACGGTGGAAACCGCCACTCGGTGTGCAGCAGATTGAATTCGCGCTCGATCGCCGCGTCTTCGGGCGACACATAGCGGCCGCACATCAGGACGCCTCCCGATCCCGAGCCGCCGATGCCCGCGACGCCCGCATCCGGCGGACGACCGCGCGTTGAACCGCCCAATAACCGGGCGCGCTCACGTCGATCCGCGGACGGATCAGCTCGTTGACCCGGCGAAGCGCATGGAACGGCACCGCGGGGAACGCGTGATGCTCGACGTGAAACGGCATTTGCCAGGCGAGCATCCGCACGAAGCGGTTGGTGTAGGTGGTGCGGGTGTTCGCGAAAGTGTCGTCGTTCGCCGCGCAGCCCGTGTGCTCTGCCAGCAGATACATCCTGAGGAATGGCTGCCCGAGCATTGCCGGCACGATCCAGTAGATGAGGGCGGCATCGGACCTGAAGATCAGCGAGGCGGCGAGAATGGCGGCATAGACCGCCCAGAGAACCCGCGCTTCGCGGACGATGGCCGCCCGCCTGCCTTCGGCCACGAACGGCTCGCGCACCCGGCCGGTCGCCGCGTGCCGCCACGTGACCGAGATCCGCTTGGTCCAGTTGGGGATGCCGGAGATGTGCCACAGGTACGACCTGACGGTGGCAGGCGGCGCCCGGGCGAGCTCGGGGTCGCGCGCCGCGTCTTGCGTGAAGCGATGATGAGCGAAGTGAAAGGCCCGGAAGAACTCCGGCGGCAGCACGAGGAGGGCGCCCGCGACCCAGGCGACGGCGTCGTTGAGCCGGCGGCTCGCGAAAGCCGTCCGGTGCACGCCCTCGTGCAGGGCGCAGAACAGGAAATCGAGCGCGATGCCGTGGATCACGAGAGCAGGCAACAGCCAGAGCCGTCCGCGGCTCGCGAATACCAGCGCCGAGGTCGCAGCGAGCAGGAGGACGTGGCGCGAGAGCTGCCTCACCCCGAGCGCATCGGAGCGCTGCGACAGGCGCCGCAAGGTGTCGCGATCGACACCGCCGGGATTGGACCAGAGCTCTTCCTCGGTCATCAGCGGGACCCCATCAGCCGGACCCGAGCACGACCGGTGCCGTCGCCGCGCGGTGACCCGCCTCGAACCTCAAGGCGATCAACGCCGGAATCGCTGTCAGCATGATGAATCCCGCGGGCGCATAGGCCGCACTCGCGCCCGCAGCCATGTATTTGGTCAGGATGGCGGGCGCGAATCCGCCGAACAGCGTGAACCCCGCGTTGTAGGTGAGCGAGACGCCGGTGGCCCGGACCGAGGTGGGGAAAAGCCCCGACAGCGTCGTCGGCGCGATGCCCGAAAAACTCGCGGCCATCAAGCCGCAAGAGCAGACCACGATGATCAGCACGCTCATCGAGCGAGAGTGATCCAGCCAGGCGAAGAGCGGCAGCACGGTGAGGAGCATCAGAGCCGCTCCGAATATTTGGATCCGCGAGTGGCCCACGCGGTCGGCCAGAGCGCCGAATGCGAAACAGCCGATCACGAACACGATGTTCTCTGCGAGCGAGCTGCCGAAGGCCTGCGCCGGCGTGAAGCCGAGCGCCTTTTGCAAAAACACCGGCATGAAGATCAAGAGCACGTAGACCTCGGCGGCCCACAGGATCGAGATGCCGAATCCTGCGGCAAGCTCGGGCGCGTGTTCGCGGAACACCCGGCGCAGCGGCCGGCGTGCGCCGCGATCGATCGAGGCCTCCGCCCGGAACTCCGGAGTCTCTTCCAGGGTGCGCCGCAAGTAGACCCCGAGCGGCACAATGGTAAGGCCGATGAAGAACGGCACGCGCCAGGCCCAGCGCACGATCTCGCTCTGCGGCAGCAGCGCGGTGATGGTGAACGCCACCAGGGCGCCCAGGATATTGGACATGCCCATGCTCGCCTGCAGCCACGCCGCAAACAGCGCCTTGCGCGCGGGCGGCGCATGCTCCACCAGAAACGCCGCCGCGCTGCCGATTTCGCCGCCCGCCGAGAAGCCTTGCAGCACCCGGCCGGCGAGCAGCACCAGCGGCGCACCCAGGCCGATCGCCGCATACGTGGGCGCGGCGGCAATGATCAGCGTGCCGCCCGCCATGATCAGAATCGTGGCGGTCAACGCGGCCTTGCGCCCCGCGCGGTCGCCGTAGATGCCGATCAGGATCGCGCCCAGCGGGCGGATCACGAATCCCAAACCGAACACCAGGAACGCGCTCAGCAGGCCCGCCGCGGCACTGTCGTGCGGAAAGAAGTTCGCACCGATGTAAATGGCGAACGCCGCGTACACCGCGAAGTCGTACCACTCGAGCAGGTTGCCGAGAGATGCGGCGAGAATCGCGCGGGTGCCGCGGTTGATATTCATGGCCTCCATGAACTGAAGACTACAATGTTTTCAGCTCGTTGCCTGCGCCTCATACTACCTGCGCCTCATAGTATGAGAGCAGCAGCTAAGACGGCATTCGCAGGACCAAACT
Source organism: Steroidobacteraceae bacterium (assembly GCA_036501585.1). GTDB lineage: Bacteria > Pseudomonadota > Gammaproteobacteria > Steroidobacterales > Steroidobacteraceae > Bog-1198. The sequence continues at coordinate 1,642 of DASYAC010000173.1, read as the reverse complement.
CCTTGATCGGCGTCACTTCCTCGCGGCGGGCGCGGGTGCCCTCGCGAGCGCCGCACTGCCGGTCACGGCATCGGCTCCACGCGCGCGCAACAGGATCGCGAGGCCGCCGATACCTACGCGTTCCTCCTCCGCTGGACTCGCTAGCTGCGAACGAGCTCGCGGTACGCGTGCCAGGTCGCATGCCCGAGGAGCGGCGCGACGATCAGCAGGCCGCCGAGAAGCGGCGCATAGCCGATGACGGTGAGTATGGTGATCAGCGCGCTCCACACGATCATCGCCGGAATGTTCGCGACCGCGACCCGGACGCTCGCGCGCATGGCCTGGGCCGCCGTCGCCTGCCGATCGATCATCAGCGGGATCGAGACCACGGACACGGCGAACACGCCGGCCGCCAGGAGGCCGCCGACTGCGACATAGCTGAGCACCTGAGAGCGATTGGCGGTGTCGATGAATCCACGGTACAGCGTCTCGCTCACCGAGGGCGCGGCGATGTGGAACACGGTGTCGAGCAGCACCGCCGACAGACCGAACCACACGGCGGCGCAGATGGCGAGGATCACGCCGAACTCCGCCAGCCCCGAGGTATTGCGCTTGAATCCCTCGAGCGAGTCATCGAAGGTCGCGCTTTCGCCGAGCGTATGGCGCCGCGACATTTCGCAGAGACCCGCGGACATGGCGGGGCCCACCAGCAGAAAACCCGTGATCGCCGCGGCCACGAAGTAGGGATGAGTCGCGCAGAATACCAGGAGCGTCCAGCCGATCGCGACGATCAGGGCGCCGTAGCCAAGGCTCGCGCCCCAGTGCCGCCGCATGTCCATCCAGCCGCGCGCGAGCCAGACGAAAGGTCTCGCGAGAGAGACGTGTTGAACGTCGATGTGGAAAGTTCGATCGTCGCCGACAACGAGAGTCGTACCCATGGCTGTACCTCCGGTGATGAGAGACATACCCGACGTGCCGTTAGCTTATGCTCATCCCGGCGGCGTTGACAGGAGGCAGAGCCGCGAATATTCGCTGCATCGCGGTAAGGACGCCAGGTATGCTGGCATCCACGAGGAAGTCAGCGTTTGAAGATGAGTCCGTATTCCGCCGGTTATCAACGCGCCGTGGTGCTCCTGCTCATGGCCGCGTACACCTTCAATTCCATGGACCGGAGCATCATCTCTATCCTCGGGCCGTCGATCAAGGCAGATCTGAGACTCACCGACACCCAGCTGGGTCTCCTCGGGGGGACCGCCTTCGCGATGCTGTATGCGCTCGGCGGCCTTCCCATCGCGCGCCTGGCCGAGCGCCTCTCCCGCGTCAACATCATGACCGTCGCGCTCATTGCCTGGTCGAGTCTCACCGCCCTCTGCGCCGCGGCGGGGAACTTCGGCCAGCTCCTGTTGATCCGCGTGGGAGTCGGCGTCGCGGAGGCGGGCTGCTCCCCGCCGGCCCATTCGCTGATCTCGGACTACGTCGAGCCGTCGCGGCGCGCGTCCGCCCTGTCCGTGTACTCCTGCGGTATATCGCTCGGCTACATTCTGGCCGCGGCGGTCGGCGGGTACCTCGCGCAGCATGCCGGCTGGCGCCTGGCCTGCGCTGCGGCGGGCGTGCCGGGCATTCTCACCGCGCTCCTCATCAAGGCGGTGGTGCGCGAGCCCGA
>DASYAC010000172.1:0-15982 GCA_036501585.1 Steroidobacteraceae bacterium | reverse complement strand
CGCGCCCGTCGACCAGGAGAAATCAAACGCACCACTGTCCACTCTCCAATCGGTAGCAGGCCAGCGCCGTGTGCTCGTGGTTGAAGACAACCAGGACATCCGGGAAAGCAGCTGTGATCTGCTCTCGATGGCGGGATTTGAAGTGAAGGGCGTCTCGACGGGTTCTGAAGCTTTGGAGATGGCACCGACCTTCGGTCCCAATGTGATATTGCTCGACGTGGGCTTGCCGGGATTGAGCGGCTACGATGTCGCGCGGCGTCTAAGAGACTTGCCGCAGTTCGTGAGTGCGGTGTTAATTGCCATTACGGGATACGACACGACCGAGGCGCGCGCGCTATCGGCGGCCGCGGGCTTCGATCATCATATTTGCAAGCCCGTGAATTTCGATGAGTTGGCGAGCCTGCTGGATTAATAAAACATGATTTGCAACCCTGTGAGGCTCGCTCGGCGGGGCCTGCGGGGGATGTAGGAAGCGGACACCAGAACTGTCGGCGCCTGAATAACGACGTTGTGCTGACCGGAAAGCATTGCAGCACGGCGGCTCCGACCGGTAAGGTAAAAAGGGTGAGCACCCCCTCCCTGGCGGTCCCTGCGGCCGCCCCGGCCCCCCACGCGTCGAAGCCCGTCCGTTGGTCCATGCTGGCTGCGCTCGGCATCGTCTTCGGCGATCTGGGCACCAGCCCGCTTTACACGCTGCAAACGGTCGTGCAGTCCATGGGCGGCAGATTCACCCACGGCGAGGCGCTCGGTATCCTGTCGCTGGTGATCTGGACCTTGATCCTCACCATCTCGATCAAGTACTGCTTGTTCGTCATGCGTGCGGATAACCGCGGCGAGGGCGGGATTCTCGCGCTCATGTCATTGATCGGGGCCAATGGATTCACCCCGGGCTTCAAGACGCTGACCGCCATGGGACTTCTCGGCGCGGCGCTGATCTACGGCGATGGCGTGATCACCCCGGCGATTTCGGTGCTGAGCGCGCTCGAGGGCGTCAACGTCGCGACCGACAGTTTGAAGCCGTACGTCATGCCCATGGCGGTGCTGGTTCTGGTGGTGCTGTTCACGACGCAGCAATTCGGCACCGAAAGAATCGGCCGCGCGTTCGGTCCCATCATGCTCGTCTGGTTCGTCGTGATCGCGGTGCTCGGCGTATCGGCCATCGCGCACCATCCCGGGGTTCTCGCGGCGCTCGATCCCAGCCATGCGGTGCGGTTCATGATGCATGCGGGCGGCCGGGGTCTCCTGGTGCTCGGCGGAGTCTTTCTGTGCATCACCGGCGGCGAGGCCTTGTACGCCGACATGGGTCATTTCGGCAAGGGCCCGATCCGATTGTCCTGGTACACGATCGCCCTGCCGGCGCTGCTCTTGAGCTACGCGGGGCAAACCGCCTTCATCATGGACAAGGGGACGGTGAGCGGCAATCCCTTCTTCCTGATCGCCCCGGGCTGGGCGATCTATCCGCTGGTCGCGCTTGCGGCGGTCGCGACCATCATCGCCAGCCAGGCGATCATCACCGGATCGTTCTCGATGACGCGCCAAGCCATGCAGCTGGGTTGGCTGCCGGGCGTCACCATTCGCCAGACCTCGGATCGGGTGTACGGCCAGATCTACGTACCGACCGTCAATTGGCTGCTGATGACGGCGACGCTCGCCACGACCATCGCATTCGGAAGCTCCGATCGGCTGGCGGGCGCCTACGGGACGGCCGTGGCGACCACCATGCTGCTCACCACGGGGCTTTTATACAAGGCCATGCGCGACGTGTGGAAATGGCCGGCGTTTCCGGCGGGGGCCGTCGTCTCGGTGTTCCTGGTGGTGGACTTGAGTTTCTTCAGCGCGAATCTCCTGAAGATCGCCGAAGGCGGCTGGCTGCCGTTGACCTTCGCCGGTGCCCTGTTCACCGTCATGATCACCTGGCGGACCGGCATCGAGGCCATGCACGAAGCGCTGCTCCAGGAGCCCGAGGCGGTTCGGCGGTTCCTGTCTCGATTATCGGCGCACGAGATTCCCCGCATCGAGGGCACCACGGTATTTCTCACCCGCAGCAACCAAAAAGTGTCCCGCCTCATCGTCGATCATGCCCATTACACCGGCGTGCTGCCGGCTCGGACCATCGCGCTCAGCATCCGATTCGAGAACACGCCGCGCATCGTCGGCCCGAAATGTGCGGTCGTCGAGAAGATCGGAGAGGGCATGTGGCTGGTGGCCGCTCGTTTCGGCTTCTTCGAGATTCCCGATTTGAGGGTTGCTCTCAATAACGCGCAAGGCATGGATACGCCGATCGATTTCGATGGCGCGCTCTTCGTGGCGGCGCGTGATCTCATCGTTCCGCGGCCTCGCGCATCGGCGATGCGGGGCTGGCGCATTGCGCTGTTCGCTTTTCTGTATCGCAATTCCGCGAAGATCGTCGACCGGTTCAACCTGCCGCCGGATCGGGTGATCGAAATCGCGAGACAGATCGAAATCTAGCTATTTTCCGCGGGCCGGCAGGATCAGACCGCGGGACTCGCCGAATCCGATCCGGGCGGCGCCGGCTTTTTCGCACCAGCCGCGCAGCGTCACCGCATCGCCGTCTTCGAGAAATGCGCGCTTCTCCCCCGATCCGAGCTCGATGGGCTGCCTGCCGCCGCCGCTCAATTCCAGCATCGAGCCCGCTTCCCCGGGAGTCGGGCCGGACTGGGTGCCGGTACCGAGCAGATCGCCGGCCCGCAGATTGCAGCCGTTGAGCGTGTGATGAGCGACGAGCTGAGCCACGGTCCAGTAGGAGTGGCGAAAACTCGTCGAGCTGAGGCGCTGCGGCGGGTCGCCCCGATCGCGCATCGAGGCAGTCTCCAGATCGACCTCGAGGCGAATGTCGAATCCGCCCACCGCGTCGTTCGCGCTCGATGCGAGGTAAGCCGGCACGGGAGAATCGCCTGCGCCTCGGGCGTGGGGAACGCGAAAGGGTGCGAGCGCCTGCAGGGAGACGATCCAGGGCGAGATGGTGGTCGCGAAGTTCTTCGCGAGAAATGGGCCGAGCGGCTGATATTCCCAGGCCTGGATATCCCGGGCCGACCAGTCGTTCAGCAGGCAGAGTCCGAACACGTGCGCCTCGGCGTCTTCGATGGTGATGGGCGTGCCGAGCCGATTGCCGGGCCCGAGGAAGACTCCGAGCTCGAGCTCGTAATCCAGACGAGCGCTCGGCGCGACGACCGGTTCGGACTGCCCGGCAGGCAGGCGCTGTCCCCAGGGCCGGTGAATCTCCTGACCGGATACGGCGATGGAGGAGCTGCGGCCGTGATAGCCGATGGGCAGCCATTTGTAATTGGGCAGCAGCGGATTATCGGGCCGGAACAACCGGCCTACCGTGGTGGCGTGGTGAATCGAGGAGTAGAAGTCGGTGAAGTCGCCGATGGTTGCGGGAAGCGAGTATTCCGCCAGCAACTGCGGAACCAGGCAGCGTTCGAACGCCGGCCTGTGCTTGGAGCTCTCCGCCAATCCGTCGAACACGGCTTTGCGAAGCGCGGTCCATGCGGCGCTGCCGAGCTGCATCAAGTCGTTGAGTGCCGGGCGCGCGCCCGCGTCAATCGCCGCGCGAGCCGCGTCGTCGATCGCCCGGGTCCCGGCGAGCAGGCCGAGATCCAGCAGCTGATCCCCGATTGCGATGCCGCCGCGAAACGGCTCGCCGGTGCCTCGCCGGCGGAACACCGCCAGCGGCAGGTTTTGAATCGGAAAATCGCTTTCCGAAGCGTTCGCGGCCGACACCCAGCTCTTGCGCCGCGGATCGTTGGTCTCATCGAGGGCGTGGAGCGTCTCGAGGGGCATGGAGCGTCTCAAGGCCGAGTCGGATCGAAATGCTTGTTCAAACCCCGCCAGCAGCTCGCGTAGTCCTTTTGCAGAGGCGGACGCCCTTCGAGCGCGTAGCGCGTGGGCCGGATCACGGTGCGGCTCTCGAACATGAAGGCCATCGTATCCTTGATGTGCGCGGGGACGGACGTGTCGGCGCCGCTCGCACGCTCGAAGGTCGCCGCGTCGGGGCCGTGGCCGATCATGCAGTTGTGGAGCGACGCGCCGCCCGGGACGAAGCCGCTCGCCTTGGCGTCGTAGACCCCGGCGATCAGTCCCATGTACTCGTTCGCGACGTTGCGGTGGAACCACGGGGGCCTGAAGGTCTTCTCCATCACGAGCCAGCGCGGCGGGAACACCACGAAGTCGATGTTGCTGGTGCCGGGCGTGTCGCTCGGCGAATGCAGCACCAGGAAAATGGACGGATCGGGATGATCGTAGGAAATCGAGCCGATGGTGTTGAAGCGCCGCAGATCGTATTTGTACGGCGCGTTATTGCCGTGCCAGGCGACCACGTCGAGGGGCGAATGGTCCATGGGCGCCGTCCACAAGCGGCCGAGGAACTTGGCGACGAGCTCGTGCGGGCCTTCCTTGTCCTCGTAGTGCGCGCGCGGCGACAAGAAATCGCGCGGGTTGGCAAGGCCGTTGGAGCCGATGGGCCCGAGATCCGGAAGCTTGAAGGGAGCGCCGAAATTCTCGCAGACGTAACCGCGGACGGCGTGTGCGCTCGTGGTCACGCGAAAGCGCAGGCCGCGAGGGATCACCGCGATCTCCTGCGGCTCGAGCTCGATGCGCCCGAGCTCGGTCTCGAGCGTCAAGGCGCCGAGCTCGGGAACGATCAAGAGCTCCCCGTCCGCGCTGTAGAAGAATCGATCGATCATCGACCGATTCGCCGCATACAGATAGATCCCGCAGCCCGAGTGCCGATCGGGAGCGCCGTTGCCCGCGACCGGCAACAGGCCCTCGACGAAATCCGTCGGATCGACGGGCAGGGGCAGCGGATCCCACCGCAGCTGGTCGGGCGCGAGCGGCGCCGCAGCGTTTTGGGCGGCGATGAGATCGCGCTCGAGGGGGGCGAACGCGCCGCAGGCGACGGCAGGACGGATCCTGTAGAGCCAGCTGCGCCGGTTGGCATCCCGCGGCGCCGTGAATGCGGTGCCGGAGAATTGCTCGGCGTACAGCCCGTAGGGGCAGCGCTGCGGCGAATTGCGGCCCACGGGCAGCGCGCCCGGAAGCGCTTCGCTCGAATGCTCGTTCCCGAAACCGCTGAGATAGCCTGAGGCTGGATGGGTGGTCATGGCGATTTCTTAGTGGATCCGCGCGCCTTGCCGGACGAGCTCCGCTTGCACCGAGCCCATGTCCAGCCGGTCGAAGGGTTGCCCGGTCTTGACGGAGACCGCAGCGGCGGTACCCGCACCCTGTCCCGACACCGCACAGCACATCATGTTACGGACCGCGGCGTGCGACACCTTGTCGCCGCCGATGCAGCGCCCGCCGACGATCAGGCCCGACACGCCTTTCGGTACCAGCGATCGATAGGGGACGTGAAAATATCGCCCGGTCGTCGGCAGGATCAGAATGCCGTAGCCGTCGATGAATTCGGGGAAAATGCCGATCGAGTCCTCGAACCGGCCCTGGTTGCGCACGTCCTCACCGTCGAGGTTGTATAACGCGTCGATCTTGCGGGTATCGCGCACGCCCAAGGTCATGCCGAAATTGCGCAACTTCGCGTCCTCGCATCCGGGCATGAAGGCCTTGAGCGCGGTGATCGCCATCATCGCCTGGTGCCGCCCCAGGATCTCGCCGGTGGTGAGATCCCGCGGGTCGGTTCCGTCGCAATTCGGCAAATGCACCAGATTGAGATAGGTGAGATCACCTTGATCCGAAACGGCGCCCCAGGTGCCGGCGATGGTGGTGAGGTTGGCCGGGATGAGGCCCGCGGCGACCGCCTGCTTGAAGGGCTTGCGCATGAACGGGGAGAAGAGCTCGTCCTCCTTGCCCGAGGTCTCGATGTCCAACTCGCCGTTCCCGGTCCAATCCTTGTAGGTCTGCGGATCGGTCTTCACCTGTTCGATGAAGCGCTGCTTGTTGACGCCGCTCATGGAGAACATCACCGAGGTCGCCATCATCTGCTCGCGCGGGGTCTTGTGGGTGGGCGCTCCGGCGCGTGCGGCCACGTCGGCATCTCCGGTCGCATCCACCACACGCTTTGCGAGGATCGCCTCGCGCCCCGATTTGCTTTCCGTGATCACGCCTCGAATGGCGCCGTCCTCCACGATCGGCGCGACGAACAGCCGGTGCAGCATCGGCTCGATCTTGGCTTCCTGCACGAGCACGTCGGCGACATATTTGAACGCTTCGCCGTCGAGCGCATAGCTCGTCGACTGAGGCTCGGGCATGGCCGCCCCCATGGTCTTGGCCCGCTGCTCGAATTCGATGCCGATGCCCTCGCTGTCCACGGTTTGCGGATGCCGGTACCAGGCGAGGCCTTCGACGCCCACTTGCGTGATATTGCCGCCGAAGCAGCCGTATCGATCCAGAAGAATGGTCTGTGCGCCCGCGCGGGCGGAAGCGAGGGCAGCCGCGAGGCCGGCGGGGCCGCTGCCGACGACCAGAACCTCGGTTTCGGCCACGACATCGAGGGTACGGGCGGGTTCGTTGATGTGTCTCATGCCGATATTCTAACCTGCACGCGTACAGTGCGCTCTCGTCCGTGGCGCCGCTCCTTATCGCGGCCCATCCCCTGCCTCTGCGAGCGCGCGCACGGCCGGGCGTATCTCGCGCAGGGACGCATGGTCGATGGCCGTGGGACCGCCCGCCCCGAAGTTTTCCAGTACAATGTCGGACCTCGATCAGGTCCCGAACGATGCGTTGTCCTTCGGGCGTACCGATATCCAGGGCCACCGTGCGACATGGCGAAAGCAAGTTTTCATTGGGACGATCCGCTGCTGCTCGATGCGCAGCTCACCTCCGACGAGAAAATGGTGAGGGACGCCGCGCGGGAGTATGCGGAAGGCGCGCTGGCGCCGCGAGTCATCGATGCCTTTCGCCGCGAGCACACCGATCCGGAGATTTTTCGCGAGATGGGGGGGCTTGGGCTACTCGGCGCGACCATTCCGGAGGAATTCGGCGGAGGCGGCCTCAACTACGTGAGCTACGGATTGATCGCACGCGAGGTCGAGCGCGTCGACTCGGGATTTCGATCGATGATGAGCGTGCAATCCTCGCTCGTGATGGTGCCGATCCACGTATTCGGGACGGACGATCAGAAGCGCCGATATCTGCCGTCCCTGGCGCGTGGCGATTCCATCGGCTGCTTCGGACTGACGGAGCCCAATCATGGATCCGATCCGGGCAGCATGGTCACTCGCGCGCGTGCGGCGAGCGGCGGGTTCCGCCTGAGCGGCTCCAAGACGTGGATCACGAACAGTCCGCTGGCGGACGTCTTCGTCGTCTGGGCCAAGACCGAGGACGAGGTGATCCGGGGATTCATCTTGGAGAAGAGCTTCAAAGGGCTGTCGGCGCCGGCATTGCACGGCAAGGTGGGCCTTCGTGCCTCCATCACCGGACAGATCCTCATGGACGATGTCTTCGTGCCGCAGGAGAATCTGCTGCCGGGCGCCAGCGGGCTGAAAGGGCCCTTCACCTGTCTCGATTCGGCGCGGTATGGGATCGCGTGGGGAGCGCTGGGCGCTGCGGAGAGCTGCTGGCATACGGCGCGCGATTACGTGATCGGCCGCAAGCAATTCGGCCGGCCGCTCGCCGCCAATCAGCTCATACAAAAGAAGCTCGCCGACATGCAGACCGAGATATCGCTCGGGCTGCAGGGGTGTCTGCGGCTGGGCCGGATGAAGGATGAGGGCAGCGCGGCGGTGGAGATCACCTCCATGCTCAAGCGCAACTCCTGCGGGAAGGCGCTGGATGTCGCCCGCACGGCGCGCGACATGCTGGGCGGCAACGGCATATCGGATGAGTACGGCGTGATACGCCATCTGGTGAATCTCGAGGTCGTCAACACCTACGAGGGTACTCACGACATCCATGCGCTCATCCTGGGCAGGGCGCAAACCGGCATCCCGGCTTTTTCCTGACGCGATCCCGCTGACCTCGCCGCCTAGCGCGCAGCCGGTGGTTCGCCCGGCGGCCGCTGTTCACCCTGAGTGATGAGGCATGCGCCGCGGGTGCCGGTGACGTAGATCCACAGCCAGCTCAGTGCGACGGCCAGGCGATTGCGCACGCCGATCAGGAAGTAGATGTGCGCGAGGCCCCAGATCCACCACGCGATGTAGCCTCGGAGCTTCAGCCAGCCGAAGTCGATCACTGCGGCGCGCTTGCCGATGGTCGCGAGATTTCCCGCGTGTTTGTAGCGAAAAGGCAGAGGCGAGGAATCTCCCGCGAGGCGTCGCCGGATCACGGCGGCGACGTGGGCGCCCTGTTGTTTCGCGGCGGGTGCGATACCCGGTACCGGCTTCCCATGCCAGGCGTCGATGGTGGCCGTGTCGCCGATCACGAAAATGTCCGGGCGCCCGGGGACCGACAAATCCGGCTCGACCCTGACGCGGCCCGCATTATCCGCCGCCGCGCCGAGCCAGGCGGCTGCCGGCGAGGCCCGCACTCCCGCACCCCAAAGAATGACCTTGGCGGCGAGAGATCGGCCTCCGAAGACGACGCCTTCGGCCGAGCATTCGCTCACCGCGGAGCCCACTCGAATCTCGACGCCGAGCCGCTCGAGGGCGGCGTGTGCGTAGGCGGAAAGATCCTCCGTGAACGTCGGGAGAATGCGCGGGCCCGCCTCGATCAGCAGCACCCGCGCCTTGCGAGTGTCGATATGCCGGAACTCGTCGGGCAAGGTGTGGTGAGCGAGATCCGCGATCGCGCCGGCAAGCTCGACGCCGGTGGCGCCTCCCCCGACGATCGCGAAGGTGAGCCACGCGCGCCGGCGCTCGGGATCGGGCTCGCGCTCGGCATGTTCGAATGCCAACAGGACCCGGCGCCGAATCGAGGTCGCGTCCTCCAGCGTCTTCAAGCCGGGGGCATGCGGTTCCCACTCGTCATGCCCGAAGTACGCGTGCCGCGCGCCGGTCGCCACGACCAGCGTGTCATAGCCGACCGTGCCGCCGTCCTCGAGGAGTACGGAGCGGCGCTCCGCATCGATCGCGCTCACGGCTCCAAGGAGCGTCGTGACTTCCGGGCGCTTGCGCATCAGCTGGCGGATCGGCCACGCGATTTCCGAAGTCGCGAGCGTGGCCGTTCCGACCTGGTACAGCAAGGGTTGGAACAGGTGATGGTTGCGCCGGTCGACGATCGTGATCCGTACCGGCGCCTTGGCCAAACCCAGTGCGACTGCCAAGCCGGCGAAGCCGGCGCCAAGGATCACGACATGGTGCGGCGAGCGCTCGCTCAACGGTCCGCCTCGACTGCCTCGTCCTGGTTCACCGGGGCGCCCGCCGGCACGTCGTTCATCGGGGCCCCCGCCGGCGCGCCTTGCTCGACCGCCGTTTCCACAGCATAGCCCGCTTGAATCCAGGCATCGAGCCCGCCGAACAGGGGGCGCACCCGCTTGAACCCGTGACTGACCAGGATTCTGGCGACCCGGGCCGCGGAGGCTTCGCTCGGGCAGGTGCAATAGAGGACGATCTCGCGGTCCTTCGGCAGGTGCCCGATGTGCAGGCCCACGGCGTCGATCGGAACGTGGATCGCGCCCGGGATCCATCGAGGCTCCAGGGTGCGCGCCGTGGGCGACCGCACGTCGATGATGGAGGGCTGTGCGCCCGCTCGAATGAGCTCGTCGAGATCGGCGACGCTGATCCGTGCCATGCGCAGCGTCCGGTAGAACCGCAGGCGCTCCCACCACTTGTAGAGGACATACCCGGCGAGCGCTGCGCCGATGACGACGCCCGCGACGCTGCCGATGTCGTCCAAGCGCGTCAGCAGCGTCTCGATCTGCGGCCGGAACAGGATGCCGGCCGCGAGTCCGAATCCCACCCAGAGCGACCCTCCCAGCGCGCTCAGCACCACGAATCTGGGCCAACGGATGCGCATCGCCCCGGCGAGCGGGGGCGCGATGATGGCGAGCCCGGGCACGAACTTCGCCACCAGCAGGGAATTGACGCCCCAGCGCTCGAACCGGGTCTGGGTCTGGCTCACGCACGAGTCGGGTTCGAGCGAGATCCTGCAGAGCGTCTTCAGCACCCGGATTCCGTAGGCCTTGCCGATGAGATACCACAGGCAATCCGGCGCCACGCAGGCTGCCACGGACCACGCGAAGACGGGACCGATCGACAGGTGTCCGGCCGCGGCCATCGCCCCCGCGACGATCAGCGTCGGCATCGCCGGAACGGGCAGGCCGATTTGATCCACCAGCACGTTCAGAGCCACCACGAAGAGTCCGTATTGCGCGATCAGCGACGCCAAACTTTGCTGCATGTCTCGTGCTCGAATGATGCGGGTGTGCGGCCCTCTCGCCGTCCACCCTACTAGTAACTTGATCATCTGTCCTGCGAGAATGCCGCGATGAATCGATTCGAACCTTACGTCTTTCTGCGGGGCCTGGCCTCCCGCTGGGACGTACTGGCGTTCATCGTCGTCATCGGGCTCATCGCCTTCCTCGGCGAGACGGCGCGCGGGCTGTTCGCACCGCTCACCCAGCTCGAGGTCGCGCCGCTCTCGCTCGATCCGTCGCATTTGCCCGAATATGCCGCGCGCACCACGTTCCGCATGCTGGTGGCGCTGTTTTGCTCGCTGGTGTTCACACTCACCTACGCGACCTGGGCGGCGAAGAGCGAACGGGCGGGAAAGCTCCTGGTCCCGATCCTCGACATTCTGCAATCGGTGCCTATTCTAGGTTTCATTTCCATTACAAGCGTGTTTTTTCTGTCGTTGGCGCCGGGCAGAGTGCTCGGCGCCGAGTTCGCGGCGATCTTCGCCATTTTCACCAGCCAGGCCTGGAACATGGCATTCAGCTTCTACCAGTCCTTGCGCACCGTTCCGACGGAGCTCATCGAGGCGGCCGAGTCCTTCCGGCTGTCGCCCTGGATGAAGTTCTGGCAGCTGGAAGTGCCCTTCGGGATGCCCGCGCTGGTGTGGAACATGATGCTGTCCATGTCGGGCGGGTGGTTCTTCGTGGTCGCCTCCGAGTCGATCAGCGTGGGGCATTCCTCGGTGGCGTTGCCGGGCATAGGCTCCTACATCGCGCTCGCCATCGAGCACAAGAACCTGGCCGCCATCGGCTGGGCCATTCTCACCATGCTGATCGTGATCCTTCTGTACGACCAGCTGCTGTTCCGGCCGCTGGTTGCCTGGGTGGACCGGTTTCGCGTGGAGCAAGAGCCGGGCGAACGCGTCCCGGATTCCTGGGCGTTGACCATGATGCGCCGTTCTCGACTCATCAACGCTGCGACGCTGGCATTCCACGCGGCGGTGCTCTGGACCAGCCGCTTGGTCAAACGGACCGATGCGCCGGTCGTCGATGCACCGCCGCGGCCGAAGCGGAGTCTGGATCTGCTCTGGGTGTCGCTGATCGTGATCGCGGTGGTGCTTGGGTTATGGCACATCGTCGCCGGGCTCATCGCCGACACCACCGTGAAGGAGGCGCTGCACGTCTGCGGCCTGGCTTGCATCACCATGGTCCGGGTATTCATATTGATCGCCCTGGCGAGCCTGGTGTGGGTGCCGATCGGCATCTGGGTCGGCATGCGGCCGCAGGTGGCGGAAATCGTGCAGCCGATCGCGCAATTCATGGCGGCGTTTCCGGCAAACCTCCTGTTTCCTCTCGCGGTCTACGGCATCGCCGAATGGAAGCTGAATCCCGACGTGTTCCTGAGCCCGCTCATGATCCTCGGCACGCAGTGGTACATCCTGTTCAACATAATCGCGGGGGCGAGCACCATTCCGGCGGAGATGCGCTATGCCAGCACCAATTTCGGGGTCAGTGGCTGGCTCTGGTGGCGCAGGGTGGCCTTGCCGGCGGTATTGCCGTTCTATGTCACCGGCGCCATCACCGCGTCGGGCGGCTCGTGGAACGCGGCCCAGGTCTCCGAGCTCGTGAATTGGGGTCATACTGAGATTCGGGCGCGAGGCCTCGGCTCCTACATCGCGGATGCGGCGGTGGCCAACAACTTTCACCAGATCGTCCTCGGGGTCGGCGTCATGAGCCTGTTCGTCGTGGCCATCAACCGGGTGTTCTGGCGGCCCTTGTATTACTACGCCGAGCGCAAATATCGGCTGACGTGACAGGATGCGAACATGAACACTTCACCGCTGCTTCAATGTACCGACGTGCGCAAGGCGTTTCCGAAGCCCGACGGCGAGGAATTGCTGGTGCTCGAGGGCATGAATCTCGAGCTGCGGGAAGGCCAGATCGTGGGCCTCCTCGGGCGCTCGGGCTCCGGCAAGTCGACGTTGCTGCGGCTGATCGCGGGTCTCGCCGAGCCGAGCGCCGGAAGCGTCCAATATCTCGGCGAACCCGTGGCGGGGCCTGCGCGCGGAATCGCCATGGTGTTCCAGAGCTTCGCGCTCTTTCCCTGGCTCACGGTATTCGAGAACGTGGCACTCGGACTCGAGGCTCAGAACCTTCCTCGCGCCGACATTCGTAAGCGGTCGCTGGCGGCGATCGATCTCATCGGGCTCGACGGCTTCGAGTCCGCCTATCCGCGCGAACTGTCGGGGGGCATGCGCCAGCGGGTGGGATTCGCGCGTGCGCTGGTCGTGCATCCGAACATCCTGCTCATGGACGAGCCGTTCTCGGCGCTCGATGTATTGACGGCGGAGACGCTGCGCACCGATTTTCTGGATCTCTGGGCCGAAGGGCGGATGCCCATCAAGGGCGTCATCCTGGTGACTCACAACATCGAGGAAGCGGTGCTGATGTGCGATCGCATCCTGGTATTCGGCAGCAATCCCGGGCGGATCTTGAGCGAGATCAAGGTCACGATGCCGCAGCCCCGCAATCGGCTCGACCCGAACTTTCGCGAGATGGTCGAGCGCATCTATGTGGAGATGACCGCGCGCCCCAAAGCGGGCGGACCGGGAGGCCGTCACGAGCGCTTTCCGGGTCTGGGCATCGGCACTGTCCTGCCGCACGTCGGATCCAATCTCATCTCGGGCTTGATGGAGGCGGTGTCGGCGCCGCCCTTCAACGGCAAGGCGGATCTGCCCGAAATCGCCTCCAATCTGCAAATGGAGAGCGACGAGCTGTTGCCGGTGGCCGAGACGCTGCAGATGTTTCGCTTCGGCGAGCTCGAGGGCGGCGACTTGAAGCTCACCGACGACGGCATGGCGTTTGCCCACTCGGACATCGATGAGCGCAAGCGTATTTTCATGCGCCATCTGTTGGCCTACATCCCGCTGGCGGCGCACATACGCAGGGTCCTGGACGAGCGCGCCAGCCATTCGGCGCGCAAGAGCCGCTTCATCGACGAGTTGGAAGACTTCATGAGCGAGGAGGACGCGGATCAGACGCTGCGCTCGGTGATCCGCTGGGCCCGCTACGGCGAGGCGTTCGCCTACGACGATGAGAATGCCATGTTCAGCCTCGAGAATCCGACGTAAGATGAGGTTGCCATGAGCGATGCGGCGTCGTCCTATCTGAACCTCCATGTGCCACCCGACGAAATGGTGCGATACATCCAGGATCTCATGACGCTGCCGCAAGGCGAGATAGCAGCCGGATCGGCCATGACCTTGGCGCGGCGCCAGTGGGGGGGCGATACGCCGCTGGCGCGCGCGGCGCTGTTGCGCTGGGGGGCGCTCAATTTAGCCTTCCAGGACAAGCGCTTGGAGACCTGGACCGTGGCGCGCGAACGGGACCGGATCCAGGTGCCCGCCGCCTTGGTGGCGGCCGCGGGGATTGCTCCCCTGATCATGGATAACGAGCGCGCGGTCTTCGACATCCCGGCGCTGCTCGATGCGACACTGGAATTCCAGCCCCCCGCCGGACAGGCTTAGGAGCCCTCAGGGCCATGACTCCCGCGGCTGGTCCGGCGCCTCTAGCGCGCTTTGGGATGCTCCGCACCATCGCGCTCTACAAGCTGGCGAAAGTCATCATCCTGCTTTTGGCGGCCTGGGGCGAGATACGCCTCCATGATGCGAGTTTGGCGGCCAGGCTCCTGTCCTGGGCGTCCAACCTCCCGCACGGCCTCGAGCATGATCTGGTCACCCAGGGGCTGGTCTGGTTCAGCGGGCTGTCCGAGTCGCGCGTGCACGCGCTGCGTTTCGTGACCTTGACCTACGCCGCGGTGTTCTCGGTGGAAGGCTTCGGTCTGTGGATGCAGTACCGCTGGGCCGAGTGGGTTACGACCATCATCACCGCCTCCCTCATACCGCTTGAGCTCTGGGAGCTGATTCACCGACCGTCGATCGGGGCGGTTCTCGTCCTGGTCGCCAACATATTGATTGCCGGCTATCTCTATTGGCACGTCTCCACTCACCAGCGGCCCGCGCCCCCGCTTAAATCGACGATGAAATGATATTAATCTCGGATCAAAGCTCGAGATCCGGCGTATTCTTCGCTTCGCTCGACAACACCACTGCTGGAGACCCCATGATTAAGTTGATTGCCTCTGCGTTACTGTCCGTCGGTATTGCCGCCGCGGCGATGGCCGCCGACATGCCGAAGTCCGCCGCGACGATGGCCGCCGATGCGCCGGCCGCCGGCACGAGCTCTTCGACCCCTGCCAAGCATGCCAAGAAGCACAGCAGCAAGAAGAGCAAGAAGTCGGCCCCTGCTCCGTCGACCTCCAAGTAAGATCATCGCCGCCGCGCCCCGACCACCGCAAGGTGGTCGGGGCGTTTTCACGTGCGCGTCCGGCTGCGGGTACGGCGATCGATGAGTACCGTTCGGCGTTCATCGCCTCCATGTTCATTCTGTCGGTGCCGTTGAGGCGGCCGGTCGGTGTTGTTGAGGCGACCGATTGAAATGGCGCATGATGTATCGATTGGCGCACGAACTGGGCCTGCGGGGCCGGGAGGGCAGCATGCCTAGAATTCTGTCGAATGGCTTGATGGTCTTGACGCTCTGGGTGCTCGCGAACGGGGCGTCCGCGCAAATGATGCCGGGCGGTCCAGGCGGCCTGGGCGGGATGCCCGGAGGGGCGGGGCGCCCAACCATGGGCGGCCCCCCGGACGACACGACGCCGCCCACGCCCGCCGTCGAGAAACCGGACGCGGCGGCCAAGAAGGCCTACAAGGAGGCGATGAAGTACTTGGAGAAGGCCAAGCAATATGAAGCCGAAGCCGCCGCTGCAGCCGCCGCGGGCAATTCCGACAAGAAGGCCAAGGAAATGGACAAAGTCGGCGACGCCTACAGCCGCGCGCTCGATGAGTTCACCGAAGCGCTGAGCAACAAGGGTGACATGGTGGAGGCATGGGACAACGTCGGCTACGTGCATCTGCGGCTCGGCGCCTATCAGGAGTCGATCGACGATTACAATCATGCGCTCGCCTTGAAGCCCGAATTGATGGATGCGATCGAGCATCGCGCGGAGGCGTACCTCGCTGTCGATCGAATCGACGATGTCAGGGCGCCCTACATGGATCTGTACAATCACGACCCGCTCCTCGCGGCCCAGCTGATGACCGCGATGCAGAAGTGGATGAGCGATCATCAGACCGACGCCAAGGGAATGCGTCCCGCAGACATCGCCGCGTTCGGCAAGTGGCTGTCGGAACGCGACGGCATCGCGAAGCAGGCCGCGTCGCTCCCGCAGCATTAGGCCCGTATGCGGGTTAGGTCCCGGGGACCCTCGCCTTGAGTGCCTCGATCTCGCACCGAAGCTCCGCCACGGATGCTTCGAGCTCGGTAACACGGTGAGTGAGCGACGCCGTGCCGGCGCTTTCGGCCGGGGCTGCGGACGGCGCATCGTCCGGATCGGAAGCCGATTCGACCGCGCCGAAGAACAAATGCGTGTAGCGCGACTCGCGTGCGCCCGGCGCGCGCGGCAGCCGGGCGACGAACGGCCCGTCCTCGCGCGTCATCAGAGCTTGCAGCGTCGACTCCACCGCCTCGGCGTCGGGAAACTCGCATAGCCGGTTGGTGCGCGTGCGAAGCTCGCCCGGGGTTTGCGGCCCGCGCAGCAGCATCACGCAGAGCGTGCCGAGCTCCTGCGCGGAGAACTTCAAAGGCCCGAATTCGGTGTTGCAGAAGCGGTGCCGGTACTTG